>CAYNNP010000072.1:0-25509 GCA_964398215.1 uncultured Pirellulaceae bacterium
CGGGTGCGCTGCGCGACCCGGGGCTTTGTTGTTGAAGTCCTTCGGACTTAGTTTTACGCCACAAAAATCGAAAACGTTGCGCGTCAAAGTTGTGGGTGAAGACAACGGCGCCACGGGCGTTGAAGGGTTGCGCTATCACGACAAGGCCCGCGGCTCAGTGATTCGACAGACTATCGAGATGTCGAAAGTCTTAGAGAGCTTGTTGGTTCGATCAGGATTTGGGCCGGGCCTAGGGTGATTGAAGAGTGCGTTGGTGCGCAAAGCAAACCATTCGACAGTCGCTGGGTGTTAGTGAAAACGGTTTGGTGGCCTTGGGAAATCAGGAATTTGACGAGTTCTTGCTAACAAACAGGTCGGCTGTACGTTGATGCTGGTGGGCGGCACGGATCTTGGAATTCGACCGAGAATTGCGAGCTGTTTGGAGTACTCGGTCGCTTTTGAATCGGACGTTTAAAATCACGGCCATAGATTATAGAGGCGGGGGGGCGTTTGATTTGTTGGTTTTTTTCACGAATATTTTGAACGCTCGAGAATTCGTCAGTTCGGACGCGATTTCTCGTATCGAAAGAAAGCTGAGATTGCTGCGCCCCCATTTGGTTTAAATTCAGCCACAAATTACCGAGACCCTAAGGTGAGCTTGTGGGGTTTAGTTATACTCGTAAATCATCGGTGCTGAGCTGTAGCTTTTGGGCCGTGTACATCCTTGACCTTTCAACTTTGAGTAGTCCATGAGCGAAGTTCTCAGTGAACCGCAAAAGCTGAACGATGATGACGTTCAGGCGATTGACAATTTAAGAGAAGCGTATTCTCGATTGCGAGCAGAGTTAGCAAAGGTAATTGTGGGGCAGCAAGATACGATCGAGCAGTTGTGCATCTGCTTGTTTGCTAGACGCCACGCATTGCTGATGGGCGTTCCCGGATTGGCTAAGACACTGTTGGTCAGCAAATTGGCTGAAACGCTTTCGTTGAACTTCAATCGAATTCAGTTCACGCCCGACTTGATGCCGATGGACATCACGGGAACTGACATCCTGCAAGACGCAGCTGGTGGAAAGCGCGAATTCGAATTCGTCAAAGGGCCTGTGTTTGCCAACATCGTTTTGGCTGATGAGATCAACCGTGCTCCACCAAAAACCCAAGCCGCGATGTTGGAGGCGATGCAGGAGCAGAATGTAACGGTTTTGGGTAAGGAGTATGCCTTGGATGCTCCGTTCATGGTTTTGGCGACTCAGAACCCGGTCGAGCAGGAGGGTACTTATCCGTTGCCCGAAGCTCAGCTTGATCGATTCATGTCGTTGATCGAACTGGATTATCCCAGCGAAGAAGAAGAAATCCAAATCGCCAAAACGACAACTGGCGGTGCGCTGGCGACATTGGATCCGCTGATGACTGCCAGTGAGATCATTGCTCATCAAGAATTGGTGCGCCGGGTTCCTGTGCCTGAACACATCTATACTTATGCGGCGCAGTTGGTTCGCAAGACTCGGCCGACTGGTACGACGGCGCCAGATTGGATGAAGCCATTGGTTTCTTGGGGTGCTGGTCCTCGGGCGGTTCAGAACTTGATCTTGGGTGCCAAAAGTCGTGCAGCATTAGAAGGCAGTTACATGGTTCGTCTGGAAGACGTGCAGCACGTTTCGACGGTTGTTTTGACACACCGTTTGATCACGACGTTTGCTGCTCAGGCCGAACGGATTACTTCTAAGGATATTGTGAAGCGTTTGGTTGAAGAGTCGCCAGCGTAGTCGTTCGGCTCATCCGAGTTTGCTTGGAACAGCGACATGTTGAGTGGTCTTTCACGTCACGTGTCGCGGTCGTGTTCATGCGAGCTGTGATGAGCTTTTTTGGATCGATTGAAACGGCTTACTGGTTTACTACATTGGCACGAAACTGAGAGCTGGAGGGAATCCGGCATTGAATGAATACTAACCAAGAGCAACGAGATTTCTTAGAGCCCAAGATATTGGCGAAGCTTGGGGCGTTGCCGCTGTTTGCACGCAAGCCAATGTTGGGTGGCGTGTCCGGCAAGCATGCGAGTCCACATCGTGGGGCAAGCGTCGAGTTTGCGGAGTACCGAAAGTACGTGCCTGGCGATGATTTGCGTCGTTTGGATTGGCGAGCGTACGGTCGAAGTGACCGTTTCTATGTCAAAGAGTTTGAGGCGGATACGAATCTGCGAATGGTGTTGGTACTGGATACCAGTGGTTCGATGGATTTTGGTAGCGTCGGTATGACGAAGCTGGATTACGGTCGCAGGCTTGCGGCGACGCTCAGTTATTTGGCGGTGCAGCAAGGCGATGCGGTCGGGTTGTCTTGCGTCGCTGAAAAAATTCACAAGAGCATTCCGGCCAAGCGAAATCCAGCTCACTTGCAGACATTGTTTGATATTTTGCAGGAGGTCGAGCCCCAGGGTGAAACGGGTTTGGATGAAGTCTTGCATGAGTTGGCCGAGACGGTTCGCCAGCGTGCTTTGGTGATCATCCTTTCGGACATGTTCATGGAGCCGACCGTGATGCGTGATTGCTTTGAACATTTGAGATTTCGAAAGCACGATGTTTCGGTATTTCATCTGCTGGATCCGGAAGAATTGGAGTTCGAGTTTCAGCGGCCGACGCGATTTTTGGACATGGAGGGCGGCACGCCGATTTTTGTTGAACCCAATGAGATTGTGGATCGTTATCACCAGGCGCTCCGCGAGTATTTGGATTCGGTCAAGCAGGTTGTTTTGGAGACGGGTGTGGATTACCGCCGGGTGAGATTGGACACTCCGTATGACCAAGAGTTGACGGACTTTTTGGTGGGCCGAGCAGTGCAGGGGACATCGCGATGAGTTTTCTGCAATTTTGGATGTTGTCGTTTGCGCCGTTGATTGCGTTGCCAGTCATCATTCACTTGATCAACCAGTGGCGTTATCAAACGAAACGCTGGGGCGCGATGATGTTTTTGCTGAAGGCCAATCAAATGGCTCGCGGCTATGCGAAGTTGCGACAGTATTTGATTTTGGCGATGCGGACTTTGGCGATCGCGGGATTGCTGTTCGCTGTTGCGCGTCCGATGGCGAGTGGGCTGTTGGGTTGGGGAGGTGGAGGCACGGCGGATACGACGATTTTGTTGTTGGATCGTTCGCCGAGCATGCAGCAGTCTGGAAGTTCAGGCCAATCCAAGTTGGAGACAGGCCGTCGGCAAATCTCGGATGCACTGCAGACGCTTGGGTCGACGCGATGGGTTTTGATTGATAGTGGCGACCCAAAACCCAAGAGCTTTGATTCACTACAGGGGTTGGTTGATTCGCCTGGTACTGAGGGTGCGAGTTCGTCGGCTGATTTACCGGCGATGATGCAGTCCGCCCTGGAGTACTTGAAGAATAATACACCTGGTGCAGCGGAGGTTTGGATTTGCAGTGATTTGCGTGCCGGTGATTGGAATGCCGATAGCGGGAATTGGACTGCGATTCGCGAAGCGTTCAATCAGCTTCCACAATCCGTTCGGTTTCACTTGTTGGCATACCCCGAGGAATCCTCATCAAACGTGTCCGTCAGGGTCACGGATGTTCGTCGGCAAGAAGGTCCTGACGGTAACGGCATTTTCCTTTCCATGCGGTTCTCGCGCGATGGAGACGCGGAGACTCCGATGACATTGCCTGTGCAGATTGAAATCGATGGTGCACTGACGGAGGAAGAGGTTGAAATCAACGGCAGTACGGTTGATTTGAAGGACTTTCGCGTCAAGCTATCCGGCGATCAGCAGCGTGGTTGGGGCCGCGTCGTGATCCCTGCTGACGAAAATTTATCGGACAACGAATTCTATTTTGTCTTTGATGATCCACCTCAGCGCCGGATCGTTTTGGTTAGCGAGAATCGTGACGAGACGATGGCGCTGGAGATTGCTGCAGGCATTTCGCCCGACGGTAAGTCTGATTCCACTGTTGAAGTGATGACGCCAGAAGAGTTGGATTCACTTGTGTTGGATGATGCGGCGTTGTTGGTTTGGCAAACCGATTTGCCGGATGAAGAAACTGCTGGTGCGATCAAGGAGTACGTTGACAGTGGCGGGCAGGTACTGTTCTTTCCGCCTTCACGATTATTGGGTGGAATTTCTGCTGGCCAGCAACAGAAGTTCTTGGGTGTTGGCTGGGATTCTTGGGCAACGTCTGACAAGAAAGTGATGGTGGAGAATTGGCGCGGTGATCAAGATTTGTTGGCTGCGACGCAAAGCGGCGGTGGGCTTCCAGTTGGGCAGATCGAGATCAAGGGTTACGCGAAACTTACTGGCGATGTGACTCATTTGGCGACGGTGACTGGTGGTGACCCTCTGGTGGCGCGGGTAACTACTGAAAAAGGTGGTGTTTACTTCTGCACTGCGTCTACTGGCGGCGATCGTTCGACGCTGGGCAAAAATGGAATCGTTTTGTACGTGTGCGTGCAGCGTGCGATCCAACAAGGGCTTTCCTCGCTGGGACAAACCGCGTTGCGGACGGCGGGTGCGATGGAAGGACCGACCAACGAATGGCGTAAGATTTATGGTGGTCAGGATGTTTTGTCCAGCGAGTATTCGTTGCATGCGGGTGTTTACCGCGATGGTATCGACGAGGATGCGCAGTGGTTGGCGATCAATCGATCCAATCGCGAAGATCAGCGGGACACGATCGAAGACGCGCAGGTTGATAATCTGTTTGCGGGGCTTGAGTTCGCGCGAGTTGATGATTCGGCTGGAAACCTTTCGGGCATTGTTCGCGAGATTTGGCGACTGTTTCTGGTGGCGATGATTATCGCTATGTTGGCAGAAGCGATTTTGTGTATCCCGCGCCGTTCGGCACGCAAGGCGACATCGGCAACGGACTTTGGGTTCGGCACGAAGGCTGAGAATCAGGAAACTCAGAAAGCGGAGGTCGCGGCATGAACCTAGGTTCTTTCTCGTTTCAATCCAGTGTTTTGACTTGGCTGTTCGCCATTGTCGTGATCGTTGGTGTGATTGCGTTGGCGTGGTACGCCTGGCGACGAAGTGGTTACCGCAAGAGTGTTTTGTGGCTGGAGCTATTACGCATCGCGTTGGTTTGCGGCGCGGTTTTTCTTTTGTTTCAGCCCGAGACGGTTGAGGAGTTCGTGCCAACGACGAAACCGACGGTCGTCATTTTGGGTGACCAGTCACTGAGTATGAATACACGCGATGTCGGTGTTGAAGACGCGAATAGTGCATTGAAAACACGTGGCGAAGCGATCAAGCCACTGTTAGAGAAGGCGACTTGGAAATCGCTGGAAGGCAAGTTGGATGTGGTTGTCGCTCCGTTTGCTGTCGACGAACAAAGTAACAAAAGTGATTTGCACGACGCTCTGAGTTCGGCGATGAAGGACAATCCGAACCTGCGAGCCGTTGTTTTGGGTAGTGATGGTGATTGGAATTCTGGTAAGCCGCCGGTTGATGTGGCAATGCGGATGCGATTGCAGCAGATACCAATCCTGGCTGTGCCGTATGGAAGTGCCACTCGTTTACCAGATGTGGACTTGTTGAGTTTTGATGTGCCGACCTTTGGCGTTGCTGGAAAAAAAGTACGCATCCCGTTTACGATTGAGAGTTCGCTGCCGCGCGATCGCAATACAGTGGTGACATTGACCACCAATACAGGTCAGACGCTGAATCAGGACGTGCGGATTTCGGCGATGGGACGGACGACTGGCACGATCGTTTGGAGTCCCGACAAGATCGATGACTACACGTTGACCTTGAAAGTTCCCGATCAGGGTGACGAACGTATCTTGGACAACAACGAGCGCACGGCACCGATCGCGATCCGCGAGGAAAAGCTGAAGGTGTTGGTTGTGGAGTCGTTGCCGAGGTGGGAATATCGCTACCTGCGGAATGCACTTTCGCGAGACCCTGGTGTTGAAGTTTCTTGTTTGTTATTCCATCCGGGTCTGAGCAAGGTTGGTGGCGGGAACAAGGATTACATTCAACAGTTTCCGGAGGCAAAAGAAGACTTGGGGCAGTACGACGTTGTGTTCTTGGGTGACGTTGGTGTGACTGAGGGTCAGTTGACAGAGGAGCAGTGTCGATTGTTGGCGGGGCTGGTTGAAGAGTCTGCCAGCGGATTGGTTTTCATGCCGGGTTGGCAAGGTCACGGTTTATCGCTGAGCGAAAGTCCGCTCGATAAACTGTTGCCCGTTTCGTACGACGTTGCGCAGTTGAATGGGTGGGGTTCACGAACGCCCAGCCACTTTGCGTTGACGGAGCTGGGGCGCCGTAGTTTGCTGACCAAGCTTGCTGACACCGAAGATGAGAACATGCAGGTTTGGGAAAATCTGCCAGGCTTTCAGTGGTATGCACCTGTCATTCGTGCGAAAGCCGGGACGGATGTTTTGGCTGTCCACGAAGACGCCTCGAATGAGTATGGCCGGATTCCGTTGTTGGTGACTCGGACCTATGGCGCTGGAAAAGTATTGTTCATGGGTACTGATGGCGCGTGGCGCTGGCGACGTGGCGTAGAAGATTTGTATCACTACCGGTTTTGGGGGCAAGTCGTGCGTTGGATGGCGTACCAACGGAACATGGCCAAAGGCGAATCGATTCGGTTTTATTACTCGCCTGAGCAACCACAGGTCCGTCAGACGATTTCATTGAAAGCCAATGTGATCGAATTAAGTGGCGAACCGATGAGTCAGGGCACGGTGACCGCGCGGATCAAATCGCCTTCGGGGCGAACCGAAACCGTTCGAATGAACAGTACGGGTGATGAATGGGGAGCTTTTGCTGGCGCTTATACGCCACGAGAACCGGGAACCCATGATGTGACCGTGCGTTGTGTGGAAAATAAGTCGACCTTGGAAGCCACGCTGTTTGTGCAAGGCGCGACACTAGAACAAGTAGGCAAGCCTTCACGTCCTGAAGTGATGGACGAGCTTGCAAGGGTCTCCAACGGAAAGCTGCTGAGTGCGGCTTCGGTAGATGACATCATTAAAGCTGTTTCCCTGGTCCCCAAGCCTTCGCAGCAGAGTCGCCGCGTGCAACTGTGGAGTCATCCACTGGTTGCTTTGGGGTTAATCACGCTTTTGGGCGTATTTTGGGTCGGCAGAAAAATGGTGGGGCTGATATAAGAATGCGATACACTATGAATAATGATTCGATCACGGTCGACCAATTTCTAGCCGGGAAGTTTTGAAATGAGTACGATTACACCAGATCGTCAGGAGCTATTGCAGGTTCCTGATAGTCTGAAAAAACAGCTGACTGATTTTCGTGGGAAAGTATGGTCGACGAAGATGGCCGAGGCGATCGCGCTTGCGATTGCGGCGCTCCTTGTCGCGTTTCTCACTGTCTTTTTGGTTGATCGATTTTGGGATACTCCCCAGTCGGTCCGGATGGTCATATTCTTTACGACGTTAGCCGTTTGCATGGTAGTGCCGTGGGCGCTTCATCGTTGGGTTTGGCGTCATCGGCATCTGAAGCAGTTGGCATGTTTGCTTCGTGTGCGCGAGCCAAACATTGGTGATCAATTGTTGGGTGTGATCGAGCTGTCAGAAAGTGATGCCGAACAGGCGCGATCAAGGACTCTGTGTGCGGCCGCGATTGACCAAGTTGCCAAGTCTGCAGAGAAGCAGGACTTGAACAAAGCGGCGCCGAGGTCACGTTTTCGATTGTGGGGCGCGGTGGTTGCTGTGACTGCTGGAATTGCAGCAATCCTTGCCGTGTTCGCTGGGCCAGCAGCAAAGAATGCTTTTGCGCGATTGGCGGCACCGTGGATCGACACACCACGCTATACATTTACCGCGCTTGAACAGTTGCCCGAAAGCATGGTTGTGCCGCACGGTGAAACGGTTTCTTGGCAGGTCACGCTTGCTGAGGATAGTCGTTGGAGTCCAGAAAAGGCTTTTGTGACGATCGAAGGAATGCAGTTGAATGAAACGACTTTGCAAGACGGTCGATATACATTCGAGTTGCCGGCTCGAACCGAGCCAACGGACATGCTGGTTCAAGTTGGTGACTTCTATCAATCAGTGACTTTGGAACCGAAGATGCGACCGGAGTTGATCGGAGCTTCGGCGACAGTACAGTTGCCGGATTACTTGCAGTGGCCGGATCCGCTGGAAGAAGATGTTCGAAGCGGGACCTTGAGTGTTGTCCAAGGCAGTCGTGCAACACTGACAGCGACCGCGTCTCGTGAGTTGGCATCTGCCACGATCAACGAGAGTGATGTCGCGGTTGAAAAAGACGCGTTCAGTTCAGATGACTTTGCGGTTGAAACCGGCAACGTCACATTGACTTGGCGAGATCATGATGGCTTGGCGGGTCGCGAACCGTTTCAAGTCCAACTCAGACCCATGGCTGATGAGCCGCCATCGGTTGTTACTCAGGATTTGCAGAGACAAGCGGTCCTGTTGGTCAGTGAACAAGTGAATTTCCGAATCATGAGTGCTGATGATTTTGGGGTCAAACGGCTAGGTGTTTCGTGGCGGGGGCTGGACGAACGGCTGGCGAAACCGGCTGAAGGCGAAAAGGTCCTTGCGGTTGGAAACCCTCAGCAATCATCGATTCAGGTACCAGGAACATTCTCAGGTGCTTCGTACGGCATTGATCCTCAGCCTGTTGAAGTCCAATTTTGGGTAGAAGACTATCTGCCTGGACGCGAGCGAGTTTACTCGACGCCACATGTGTTCTTTATCTTGACGCCCGAGCAACATGCAGCTTGGATCACGAATCAAATGAGCAAGTGGCACCGGGCTGCGTTGGATGTACGCGATAAAGAGCTGCGATTGCATGAACGCAATAAACAGCTTCGCAAGATGACCGCGCAGGAATTGGCGGACGACGAAATGCGTAAAGAAATTCGCCGACAATCGGCTGCAGAATCATCCAATGGTCGAAAACTTTCAGCGCTTTCAAAAATGGGCAAGGATCTACTTCGTCAAGCTTCACGAAACGAAGAGTTAGGTGTCGGCCATTTGGAGAAATGGGCAGAGATGCTTGAGATTTTGGAAGACATTTCTAGCAACCGAATGCCATCTGTTTCTGAATTGTTGGACAAGGCGTCTGCGAAGCCTAAGTTGGCTCGTGGCAATAGTCCACCAAAAGAACAGGCCCCTAAGGCTGGCAAGAATCGCAGCAAGGGTGGCGGTAGCGGAAATGAAGAGGAAGAAAAGGCTGAGGAGAAGCAGCCAAAAGTTCCTTCCTTGGTGGATGCCGAGTCTTCGCAACAGCCAAAAGACGAAAAAGAAGGCGATGACGCACCATCGCCTCCTGGTGGTAAACCACGATTGACACTTCCTACAACCACGATCACGGGACCACCTAAAGACGCGGAGGCGTGCCCTCCAGGTGGCGAGGAAGAGGAAATTGATCAAGCGATTGAAGAGCAAGCCGACTTGTTGGCTGAGTTCGAGAAAGTCGCGGATGAATTGAATCAGTTGCTGGCCAATATGGAAGGCAGCACGCTGGTCAAACGATTGAAGGCTGCCTCACGAGAACAGAATCAGGTCGCCGACCAAATTGGCGAACGGATCGATTCAGTTTTTGGTAGCCGGACGCGGGTTGATAAAGAAGACCAGAAAGTACTTGCGAATCTTTCTGACGTTGAAAAGGAGAGCGTGCAAAAGATCTCTTACATCATGGATGACATGCAAGCGTACTACGAGCGACGACGCATGACTCAGTTCAAGGATGTATTGGAAGACATGAAGGATTCGGAGGTTTTGCGTGCAATGGAAGACTTGAGTGACGAAATTCCAAAGGAGCACGGAATGTCGATTGCTCAAACCGAATACTGGTCGGACACATTGGATCGCTGGGCGGACGACTTGGTCGATCCCGCCGGCGGCGGGATGTGACGAGGCTCCAAATCGGCTGGCAGTTTGCCACCATCAGTGATTTTGGAAGTCTTGAAGATTTTGGAAGGTGAAGTGAATCTACGTGAGGAAACTCGTGTGGCTCAGCAAGCGAAGGAAGGCATTGAAGAAGAGGTTCATGCGAAAGAAGCGAATCGTTTGAGCGAAGTACAAAATGCTTTGCAGGAAAGGATTGATGCGGTGATCGATCGCATCAATGAATTGCCAGAACCAGAGCAGTTTGGCAAGGAGATTAACAAGCTGACAAAGGTTTCGCAGGTCATGGAAGAAGCGACTGGGATTTTGGCCACTCCGAACACTGGCAATGAGGCGATTGCAGCGGAGACCGAAGCGATTGAGTTGTTGCTGGAGGTCAAGCGTATCAATCCGAAAGGTGGAGGCGGGGGCGGTTCGAGTCCTGGCGGAGGAGGGCAGGGCGATACGAAAGACGCTGCCATTGCATTGTTAGGACGCGGTGCAAACGAACGCGAGCACAAGATTGCCAAGGAGATCACCCAGACGGTTGGAGAAACAGGCCGAAGCTTGCCAGAGGAATTTCGTGCCGGTTTGGATGAGTACTTCAACCGTTGGGAGCAATCGCAGTGATTCGTTGTCTTTGTAGTCTCGGTTTTTTGTTGCTTACGTTTGCGGTTGCCCACGCGCAAGGTGATGTAGCGGTTGATGTTGTTGAGGTCTTGGAGGAGGTTGAATTTGCAGACAATGTTCAGTTTGCAGTTCAGGCTGGGCCACAACAACGTCAATTAGTAAAGCTGCAAACGTTTGCGAAGGTCGAATGCGCGTTTGTTCGACGGGTTTGCAAATTAACGAAAGAGCAGACCAAGTCGCTTTCCGAGATCGATGACAAGTGGGTTGAGAAAGCCACCAAGGCACCCGTGAAGAAAGTCAAAGGTGCTGCGGTTCGTATGCAAGAGCCAGGCCTGATCGGCCGGTTTTTTGGCGCTCAACCAGTAGCTGTTCCAGTTAGAAACGGAGCCGTGCCAATCAAAGAGGAATCGGTTCGAGCCAAAGTGGTAGAGCATATCGAGAGTTTTCTAGATGAAAAGCAAAAGAAGGATTACACCAAGGCTCGCGAGCAACGCGAAGAATCGTTAGCCATGACGATGGCGTCTGCCATGGTTGAGAGTCTTGATTCACGTCTGGCGTTTACGGATGAACAACGCAAGCAGCTAAAAACTGACATGCTTCCGTGGATGAAGAAGAATATGAACGTTCGGGTCGACATGTTCTTTAATGGGAATGACTATTATCCCGACATTCCGACTGCCTATTTGAAGTCGTTGACAGCAGAGCAGAAGCAAGTTTTTAGTGGACTGCAACGGTATATATGGACTGACGAGAACTTTCAGGATGGCCAAGAACCGATTGTCATTAAGCGGTAAATGATGCGTCTTAAGCAACTTCTTTTTTTGATTTTCTTTTACCTGACGATTTGCCCATTGGCTTTTGGCCAGGAGCAAGATTGGGTCCGTATGTGGGCGTTGAACGGACGCACGGAACAGGAAGTGGCCAAGCGTTTGAAGCTTGAGTATCAGACAACCCTGACTCAGATGAAACGTGTTTTCGATCTAGAGGAACCACAGGAAAAGAAGTTGGTGACGGCTGCTGAGGGTGATATCAAACGGTTCTTGAGAGACGTTGCTCGAATTCGGGACGAATTGAAAGAAAAGAAGTTGAACGTCAATAACAATAATAATAATAACGTCCAAGAGGCGTGGAATATCGTTCAGCCTTTGTCCACTCGGATTCAAAAAGGACTATTCAAAGAAAATTCGCTTTTCAAAAAGGTTACGAAGTCCACGCTCAACAAAGAGCAGCGGGAGTCATACGATGCCGAAGTTGAAAAGAGTCGCAAGCGGCGATGGAATGTTTTGACTCGAGTCAACGTTTCACAGATTGAGAAATCGATGCCGTTGTTGGAAGAACAGCGCGAGAAACTGTTGGCGTTGTTGGATGCCGTTGAAATCAAGACGAAGGGAAAGCGGCAATGGCAGCCTCATATGAATGGATACGTTGGATTCTTGCGACTGACGAAAATTGAGGATGAGGAACTGGAAAAGTTTCTGGATAAAGAGCAAATGGCGGTGATCGAAGAGTATCGCAATCGATATCGCGGTTGGGGAAATTGGTTGGAGTAATAGCATGAAAATCCCAAGGCTGATACCTGTTGTTGCCGTTTTGATTGCGGCGACGGTCTCCGGCGCTCAAGAGTTCGCGATGCCACAAGGCGATGTGATCTCCCGTGAAGTGCGCGAGATGTATGATCGCGGCTTGCAGTATTTGGTCAAAACACAGACTGATGATGGGACCTGGCAATCTGGCGGTGAGCGAGGTGCTGGAACGACGGGGCTTGCACTACTTGCGATGTTGGCGTCAGGAGAAGACCCTAACTTTGGGCCTTACTCATCAGCGATTCGGAAATCGGTTCGTCACATCATCAAGTCCCAGCCCAAGACGACGGGATACATGGGACCCAGCATGTACCACCATGGCTTCGCACTGCTCGCGCTTGCGGAAGCTTATGGGACGATGGATGAGACGGATTTGTGGGCCGGCAATTCGCATGCAAATCAGCGTAGTATTGGAGAGGCGTTGGAGTTAGGAGTGCGATGCGCGATCACATCACAGAAGAAGAATCCCTTTGGCGCATGGCGTTATTCACCAAGTGCACGGGATGCTGATACCTCGGTTGCCGGTGCGGTAACGATGGGGCTTTTGGCGGCCAGAAATGCTGGGATTGAAGTACCAGACGAATCGATCAACAAGGCGATCAAGTACTTTGCAAGTATGACTGGATCAAGCGGGATTGTTGGTTACTCGGGCGGTCTGAATGGGTTTGGCCAATCGATCGCGCGGTCCAGTATCGCATGCTTGGTGTTTTCCATCGCCAAGCGAAAAGATTTAAAGCAATACAAAGCAGTTTCAAAGTACGTGACAACCAACTTGACGGAGCAATCGGGTTGGGTTGAGTATGCGAGGTACTACCAGGCGCAAGCGCTTTTCCAAGCCGACATCAAGGCTTGGGAGAAGTGGAATCGCACACTCATTCGCCAACTCAAGGCGAAGCAAAACGATGATGGTAGTTTCCAAGGAGACTTGGGGGCTAGTAATACGACGTCGATGGCATTGCTGGCGCTGGCGTTGAACTATCGATTCTTGCCGATATACGAGCGATAAGAATGGCTAAATTTATGATCTACAGAATCGCCACGTTGTTGGTGCTGTTCGGTTTCGTTTCGCACGCAATCGCCGAATCGCCACCGATGCGTCTGTGGCTCAAGAATGGTAGCTACGTGAAGGGCAATTTCGTACCAGGTGCCAGTGAAGGCTACCTTGGATTTCGAAGTAAGTTGTTTCGCGAACCAATTCAGTTTGACTTGCGTGCCATTCGTAGCGTAGCCGGCGATACTCGAAGCGATGACCAACTATCGGGGCACTTTTTCCTGCTTGCTGGCGGCACACGAATCGGTGGCGAATTGAAGTCTTGGGATGAAGATTCGATCGTCATCCAGTCGCCAACGCTGGGCAAAGTGCGTTTGGATCGCTCCATGTTACGCCTGATTGAAGCAGCAGAGGATGGTGGCAAACGGATTTATTCGGGACCACGATCGATTGACGATTGGGAAATATTGGACAACACGGCCAACTGGGAGTTCGCTGCAGGTTCATTGACAGCTTTGAATAAGCAGTCGCGTGCGGTTGGCGATGTCGATTTGCCAGAAAAATTTCGTTTGAATCTGTCAATGTCCTGGGAAGGGCGAGCGGATTTTGTGCTTTCACTTGGTGCGAATAAGCCAAAGAAGCGCCCAAAGGAAGTCAAAGCGAATCGGCCTGTACCTGTAGCACCTGCTAGCCAAACGAACGCGGCGGTGCGTTTAGAAATGTGGGATGCACAATTGGCGGTGGTTCGTGAGATCGGTAATCTTGCGGACATTGCTGTCTTGCCGCTTGATGACGATTCATCAAGATTTGAATTGACGATTTATGTTGATCAGACGGCTGGTTTGGTAGCTGTTTTTTCGACTCGCGGACGTTTGCTTGAAAAGATTCAAGTTGCCGAAGAAAAGGGTGATTCACGTCGGTTCGCGATGCTGGAGAATCATGGGCGAAAGGTTAGTTTGGACAAGTTCGATGTGTTTTCATGGGACGGTCACTTACCTAATTCAACGGAATACCCTGAAGGCTATGTCTTGGACACCGATGAAAAGGTGATTCGCGGTGAGATCACTGGATTTGATGCCAAGCAATCTACACTGAATTTGGTCGACCTTGACGGAGAGGAACAAACGTTACCACTCAAAAACTTGCGACGGGTGGTGATATCGAAAAACAAGGATGACGATGGGGCAGGGCAGGGCGGTGATGATTCGCAACCCGACAACAAGGAGGATGTGAAATCGTCAGATGATGAACAGGATAAAGCTGACCAGCCGGCCAAAGCAGATGAAGATGATGATGAAGAGGCAGCGTCTGGCGAAGACACGGCAGATGAAGCTGATGAACCTGCTGCAGAGAACAAAGAAGCAGCACAAGCCAACGCAGTGCCAGCTGATCCGGCTCGCTTGATCGAAGTGGAGTTCAGAGACAGCAGCCGGCTAATCGGTTACTTGACAGACAGTGCAAACAAAGAGTTTGTGTTTCTTGCGGATGGAATACTCGGTGAAGTCAAGTGTGATGTCGAGCAGTTGGTGTCGTTCATTGGATCCGAAAAAGAATACGATGGCGATAAGGTTTCTGGAGTCAAAGGAACGCTTGAAACGGACGACACAAGATTGATTGGGAGCTTGGTGGAAAATCCAGAGCCCGTTGATAACGTCGTGATGTTGTGGAAACCATGGTCTGCTAAGAAAGCGGTATCGATCGCCGCAGATGCCAATGGACGGATTCAGTATGTCAAGCGACGAGCTCGTGTGAGTGCTACTACTGCGCCAACTCCGCAAAATAGAGTCATCGTGCAGCAACGCCAGGCTGGTTTGGGTCAACTTTTGGGAGGCATCTTTGGCGGTGGTGAAGCAGCTGTTGGTGGGCCAGCGAAAGTAAAGAAGCCAGCTGCCAGTAAAAAGCAGCTTGCGCAATATGAAATCGTTTTTCGGTCTGGTGATTCGGTCGACGGCGCTGTGACAATGATTGACGAAAAAGGTGTTCACATCCAGTCGGACGAAACATCAACTAAGTTTGTTTCGCACGACCAACTGGATTCAGTGGCATTGATGAAGTCGGTGTCGCGAATCAAGTACACCGAACAAAAGATGAAGCGTTTGATGACGATTCCGCGCAGTATGCGCGACGATCCGCCATCACATTTGTTCCTGGCAAAAAATGGTGACTATCTACGTGGCCGTCTCATTTCGTTGAGTGACGATATCGCGAAGGTCGAAGTCAGATTGGCGATCAAAGAAATACCTCGCGACAACATTTCGAGGGTCATTTGGTTGCACGAACGACCGTGGTTGGACGAAAAAAAGGGAGCTGTTCAAGAGCAAGCTGAACCAGAGGCGAGTGGCGTGTTTTTGGTACATGCTGTGCGAAGCGACAAGCGTGGCGTTACTTTCGTACCAACAAAGGTCGAAAATGGGCGTCTGGCTGGCACCAGTGATTTACTTGGACAGTGCAGTGTCGGTCTTGATGGCATCAATGCGTTGTTGTTTGGAACGGAAGTCGGCAAGGAGGCACTTGCGCTGCGAAAGGAATCTTGGACTTTGTCGCTGGCGACTCTACCCAAGGTCTATCAGGAATCCGAAGAAGACGGTGATGGTAGCGGACAGCTAGGCGTTCCATCTGAATTGATTGGTCGCAACGCACCTAGTATCAAACTGAAAACGATTGACGGAAAGAACTTTGACTTGGCGAAATGGAAAGGCAAAGTCGTCGTCTTGGACTTTTGGGCTAGTTGGTGTGGTCCTTGCATCGCAATGATGCCAGACTTGGAGAAAGTCGTTGAAGAGTTCGACGAGAAAGATGTGCAGTTGGTAACGGTCAATCAGCAAGACTCGGTCGACCGGGCGGGAATCGCGCTCAAACGCATGGGCATTGAACCAATGGTGTTGATGGATGTCGATGCCGAAGCAGCAGCCTTTTACGACGTCAAGGCGATTCCGCAGACAGTGATCATCGATCAGGAAGGCGTGATCTCTCATTTGTTTGTTGGCGGTGGCAAAAAGAATCTTGCTCAGATCAAAGCCGCTTTGACGAATCTAGTCAAAGGCGAAGAATTCTAGGGTCGCTAAACCCCTTGTAGCTGGATTCGCCAGAATTCAGGCCGGTTGGTGAAAACCGAAGTCTGGTGACTCCGGCTACGCCCTGAGTCCCAATTCTAAATCTGATTCAGGGAACGATCTGGCGTATCGGTTTGACGCGAATCCCACAAGATTCGCCTCGGTACAGTCATCGATGAATGTCTGGGCTAAGATGTCAGAGTGAATGTACTGAAATCGGTCCAATCAACCAGAATTGAAATCATCATGAACCGAATGAATAGTGGGCAGTGGGCGTGTTACCAAAGGAATGCGTTGGCAATTTTACTTGTGGTTTGGGCGTGCGTCTGGTTTGATTCGATCGCGCTTTGGGCGGCGGACAAGCCCAATGTGATTTTGATCATGACGGACGACCAGGGATATGGGGATCTTTCGTGCCATGGTGATCCACATCTAAAAACACCGAACTTGGACAAGCTTCACTCTGAATCGATTCGGTTTACGGATTTTCATGTGTCGCCGTATTGCACACCGACGCGAGCAGCATTGATGACGGGACGGTATCCCGCACGCACAGGGGCCTATCGAACTTCGTCGGGACGTACTTCGCTGCATGATCGTGAAAAGACGCTGGGAGATTTGTTTACGGCAGGCGGATACGCGACTGGCATGTTTGGGAAATGGCACTTGGGCGATTGCGCACCGTCGCGCCCAATGGATTGTGGGTTTGAAAAGTCGGTGTGGCATCGGTGTGGTGGGATTACGCAAATCTCTGATTACTACACCAACGACTACTTTGACGACACGTATTTGGTTGGCGACAAGTGGAAGCGGTTCGAAGGGTATTGTACGGATGTTTGGTTTTCGGAAGCCATGACATTCATGTCGTCGGTGTTGAATGATGCTGGGGGTGGCAAGCCGTTCTTCGTGTACTTGCCAACCAATGCGCCGCATGGACCTTACATTGTCGGAGAAAAGTGGAAGCGGCCATTCGAAGAAGCAGGATTGCCAAAGACACAGGCCGCATTCAAAGGCATGGTGGCGAATTTTGACTGGAATCTTGGTCGGCTGTTCGAGTACCTGGAAGCCGAGAAACTAGTCGACAATACGATTGTGATTTTCATGACAGACAACGGGACTTCGGCGGGGACAAAGTTTGACAAAGATGGTCGCATCACCGGTTGGCCTGTTGATCCACGTGAGAATGCCGGGATGCGCGGCGGGAAGAGTTCTGCGTATGACGGCGGTCATCGCGTGCCTTTGTTTATGAAACTTCCTGGGCAGAAGTTTGGTTCGCCACGCGATATTGATACATTGGCGGCGCACCTTGATTTGACGCCGACCTTGATGCAGCTTTGCGATTTGGAACGCCCCGATGATTGGCCATCCTTGGATGGTCGGTCGTTGGTTCCGTTGATGAGTGAAGAGGACTCCGATTGGCCTGAACGAACCATTCACACGCAGATGCATGGAGGCAATGGCTTTGTGAAGCCCGGCGACGTTTGGGAAGTGGGGGCAACGTTGACAGAACGCTGGCGATTGGTTGAAGGGCGTGAGCTGTACGATATTGTTGCTGACCCAGCGCAACGAGAGAACGTGATTGAGCAGAATCCAAAAATCGCTCAGCGGTTGGAGCGATTGCACCGAGAATGGTTCGATTCGGTGAAGGATGGAATGAAGCCAACACGGATTTTACTGGGCAGCGATGTTGAAAAAGTAAGCGACTTGACGAGCCAGGAATGGGTGATGAAGCGGGGCAGTCCACCTTGGTCTCGCAATCATGTCAATCGTCGCAAAATCGCCAGTGCGCCTTGGCATGTGCAGATTGCGGAGGCGGGCACCTATCGATTCACTTTGTCGCGCTGGCCGCTGTACTTAGAAAAATCCATTGATTCGACCAGCGCGAAGTTGACGGTTGGTGGAAAGACCGCCCAGCAGCCGAACATCGATCGTGAATCAAAGTCAGTCTCTTTTGATATCGAACTTCAAGCGGGACCGACCGAATTGCAGACATGGTTGACGACACCTAACGGAAAACAACACGGAGCCTATTTCGTTCGAGCGGAACGAATCGTGAATGCACAGGTTCCCAGTATTCTGTGGGTACAGTACACCCTGCAAACTGACGGCGCCATGACGATGACGATCCACACGGATGCCGATCCAATGCAACCCGTAGACGCTGAGGTTGCGTTTCAGCAAAAGCAGGATGGTGAGTGGAAAACGACACATCAGGTGGAGATCGATTCACTGACCGCGATGGCGCGGTTGCAGGTTGACGATTGGTCGGCAGAAAAGGATGTTGCCTACCGGGTTGTGAGCGGCGAATCCTTCTTGGAGGGCACGATTCGGAAGGACCCATCGTCGAAGGATGTCTTGAAGCTGACAGCGATTGCATGCGTCAACGATAAATGGTTTCCGTATACCGAAGCTTTGCAGCAGATGTTGGATCAAGATCCGGATCTGGTGTACTTTGCTGGCGATCAAATTTACGAAAGCAATAGTGGCGGCGAAGTTGTGCTGGCTGAGACTGCTGACGCGGTGCCTGCTGCGATGGCAAACTATTTAGCCAAGTGGCGTAAGTTTGGACTGACGTTCCGTGATTTATTGAAAGATCGACCGTGTGTCGTGATAACTGATGATCATGATGTGTATGCCAATGATTTGTGGGGCGACGGTGGTCGGCGCATGAAGGGTGATCGAACCACAGGTGGTTATCCGATGCATCCAGATTGGGTGAATGCGGTTGAAGCCACTCAAACGGGACATTTGCCGGCGCCGGCAAATCGTGGTCCGTGGGGTGATGGGATCAACGCGTATTACACGTCACTGGAATACGGCGGCATAGCATTTGCGATTTTGGAGGATCGAAAGTTCAAGTCACCGCCCAGCGAAGTTTTGCAAAAAGCGATTCCTGATCCGACATTGAATCAACCCAATCGGACTTTGGAAGTCATCAAGGATCCTGCGTTTGATGCAGCGAAACTTGATCGAGTCGATTTGCAGTTACTGGGCCAGGAGCAAGAAAGATTCTTGACCGATTGGGCGAACCGAGTAGCCGAGAAGCGTCAGCTTGCGGCTCTGTTTACGCAATCGCCGTTCGTAAACATCGGCAACTACGATGTGCGGTATGGCGATATGGATGCGAATGGATGGCCACAAACGGCTCGCAATCGAGCGCTCCGTGCTGCTTCGAAATCGAGAGGAATCATGATTCATGGCGACATTCATTTTGGGACGCTTCATCAGCATGGGATCGACCAGTGGGGCGACAGTCTGTGGGGATTTTCGTTACCTGCTTTTTCGTCGAAACAGAATCGAAGTTGGCGTCCGAGTGTTGCACCGCAAGGACGTACGATCGCTGGCGTGGAAGGGTCGGGCAACCATCACGACCGCTTTGGTAATAAGCTGACGGTTGCCGGGGTTGCTCATGGTGTCAACGGATACGGAATCGTTTTGTTTGACAAGAAAAAACGAACGATCACTTGCGAGCTAAACACATTCGATAGTGAACGCCGACCGGCACAACGGTCTGTGCCGGGTTGGCCGCTAACGATTCGTGTTCCGTGACCACGTCATGCGGAGACGATTTGGGATCACTCTTTTTCTGCTATTTCACGCAAGACAGCGAATTCAGCGATGCTGTTGACGTTTAATTTTTGCAGTGCGAGTTGCCGTCTGCGGTCAACGGTTCGGTTGCTAAGAGAGAGTTCTTGACCGATGACCTTGTTGGGTTTGCCATTTGCGGCAAGGTCCATGACAGCAAGTTCCTCTGCCGAGAGTTTGGCAAGTCGTTCGATGGCGACCAGGATTCGGGCTCGTTCTTTCTGTTTGTTTTGGCTGGCCTCGAGTGCCTTGGCGACTTCCTCCATCAAATGTTCGACATTGAATGGTTTTTCGATCAGGGTGGTGGCGCCGTTTTTCATTACTTCGACGGTAACGGACACACTGGCGTGGGCGGTTAGAAAAATCAGGGACAGGTTGCAGTCTTGTTCCATGAGTTTTCGTTGTAGTTCAACACCGTCCATTTTGGGCATCTGCAAATCGGTAATCACAACGCCGGTGCGAGACGGGTCGATGACCTTCAGCAAGTCGGTTGCCGATGAGAACGTTTGGGGCGCGTAGCCGTAAGACTGCAGGGCGCTGTCAACGGCAGACAGGACCAGTAGGTCGTCATCAATTAGATAAACGGCATGCGAAGATAGATTGTTCATGATGCTGGGGAGGATTTCAAACGTTGGTTGGGTACCAATGATTGAATTCCTAGGAAAGTTTTGTGTTTGGCGGGGATTCGCCACAAGGCGAAATGCATAATGGAGGGATCGAGCCTTTCGGGGCAGATGGGCTTGATAAAGGCTGCTGCGGCATAAGCTGCGGTGGTCTTTTTTTGATTTGGGATAGTAGGTTAGTCATTGGGTAGGCGAACGATGAACTTGGTTCCGTGTTGTTGACTACTTTGAACAGAGATCTCTCCGCCCCATGCGGTCACCACCCAGTTCACCATTGTAAGGCTTAGTGTACGACGTTGGTCACCCTCTTTTTTTGCAAAGAACGGTTCGAAGCACCGAAGTTTTTCTTCTTCTATCATTTTGGCCCCGTCGTCAGCAACGCACAATTCGAAAAGGTAGTTGGTAGTACTACCTTGAGATGCATGAGAAATTGTCCGGGTTGAAATGTCAAGATTTCCACCATTCACCATTGAGTCGCGAGAGTTCAGAATCAGATTGATCAAAACAAATTCGAATTCAGATCGATCGACACGAATTGGACGAATGTTTTGTTCGAGCGATGTGTTCACAACGATACGAGTTCCGATCGCCGCAGAAATTGTAGGAAGCAATTCTTGGACCACCTCGTTTGAGTTTACCCAGACCGTTTCCTCAGTGGTTGAACCTGAGTCAAGGGTTAGCATACGTTTGGCCAGCGATGTCGCCCTTTCTACGGCTTTGTTGATCGACCCCATGTATTCCGTTTGCTGAGTGGTTAACGGTAACCGCTGCATCAATTGAATGTAGGTGTTGATGACGGACAGCAAATTGTTGAATTCATGTCCGATCCCATGAGCAAGCTGTCCTGATGTCTGCATTTTCTGAGACTCTAGGAGCCGATGTTCAAGGTTGTCTCTTTCTTTGAAAGCGGCTGTTAAAGTTGCTATTGTGCGCGCAAAGCTGATTTGCACATCAGTGAATTCACTTTTCGTTGTAGAGAAAAACGAAACACATCCGATGCGAACTCCATCAATATCGACGGGTGCACCGAGGTAGCAGCGGGCCCCCATTTCGACCAGGTGTGAAGTCAGATTGTTTGCGCGAAATGCATCATTCGGCAGATGTAAAAATGTTTGATCTTGCTGAAAACACTGGTCGCAGATTCGCTGAGATGGTTGGATGGACTGCAACTCTGTTTCAAAATTGGCAGGTCCTTTGCAAAACGTGAGATTGAGGTTGTCTCCGTCGAAAAACGAAATTGCGACGATCTGACAATCCAGATGATCGGCAGCTTTCAAGAACATTTTTTCGCGCTCAGAGTCAGAAGTGCCTCGAGCTAAAAATTCCGCCGAAAAATCTGCAAGCAAATGCAAGCCATCCCGGTGCCTACCAGATTGGCTTGGATTAGTTGACATTGACGAACTCGCAATCATTTCGGGTGGCTTCATTGCTGATCGAACCTATCATACTGTTGCCCGATGGATAGAGTTGAGTTTGTTGCTTCAGATAGAGAGAGAGTGGATGTATTCCCCAAGAATAGTTGTATTGAGCTTGTTTGCGATTTTGGCTGGTGGGCAGTGTACGAGTGCGCAGTCCCCAGCTACATCGGCAGAGCGATCCTTTGAATTCCGCTATGGCGCCAAGATCGTTGGGTTGAAGCCAGGGGTGCGCTGCAAAGCGTGGTTTCCGATCGCTAGTTCTAGCGATTTCCAAACGATTGAGTCACGAAGCACCGAATCCAATGGCAAGTTGACGGAGACCGTCGAGGAGAAATATGGGAATCGTATAGGGTTCGTTGAACTGGTCGTTCAGCAGGAAGACCCGACGTTCGGTGTTACCTATCAAGTTTTGCGCAAGATGGCAAAGTCCAGCGGGGCAGGGCAGGGGATTAAAAATTCTCAGCGCAAGCTCTTTCTATCTGCAAATGCTCTGGTGCCGATCGATGGTACGCCAGCTGGTTTGGCAAAAGGACTTTCTCTGCCTGCTGATACGGATTTGGCGGCATCGCGACTTTATGAATTCGTTCATGGGCACATGACCTACGACAAATCAAAAGTTGGTTACGGAAAGGGCGATGCTGTATGGGCGTGCAACAGCAAGACGGGGAACTGCACGGACTTTCACAGTTTGTTTATATCGATGGCACGTAGTCAATCGATTCCAGCGAAGTTTGAAATCGGATTCCCGTTGCCTAAAGACAAACGCAGTGGATCAATTGCAGGTTATCACTGTTGGGCGTGGTTTTATTCTGCGCGGCGCGGTTGGACGCCAGTGGATATATCCGAGGCGGACAAGCATCCGGAAATGAAGGAGTTTTACGAGGGGCGTCTGACGGCTGATCGGATTGCGATGTCGGTAGGTCGGGATATCGAACTCGTACCAGCAGCAAAGAGCAAGCCACTGAACTACTTTGTTTATCCGTATGTTGAGGTGGATGGAGTGCCCCTTGATCGCGAGCAGATCGAGCTTGATGTTTCGTTTCAAGATTGCGATTGATTTTTCAACCGTCACACCCAATCTATTTGACTGGGTCGCTCATGTCGTTCTCGCTGAATCCTTTTTCACGCAACAGGCATGCATCGCATTTGCAGCATGCAACACCGTTTGCAAGCGGATCGTAGCAAGACAGCGTCATCGAGTAGTCGACGCCAAGAGAAAGTCCTTTGGCAATGATCTGCGCTTTCGTCAACGCGATCAGTGGCGTGTGAACTCGTAGCTGTGTGTCGCCGGTGACGCCGGCCTTGGTGGCTAGGTTTGCCATTTGTTCAAAGGCGTGGATGTACTCTGGGCGGCAATCGGGGTAACCGCTGTAGTCCAGTGCATTGACGCCGATATAGATGTCTGTTGATTCAATGGTTTCGGCGAAGGCCAGTGCCAGCGACAGGAAAACGGTGTTTCGCGCCGGGACGTAGGTGATTGGAATGTCGGAATCAATGTCTTCGACGTGATCGCTTTTGGGTACATCGATCAGGCGGTCCGTAAGTGCGGAGCCACCGAATTGGCCAAGGTTGATATCGACGATTTGGTGCGACATGACGCTGAAATGTTTCGCAATGTCTTTTGCGCGATCAAGTTCATACTCGTGTCGCTGGCCGTAACGGAAGCTCAGAGCGTGTAATTTGAATCCTAGATCTTTTGCGATCGCCAAACAGGTTGTGCTGTCGAGACCGCCAGATAGCAGAACAACAGCTGGCTTGCCATTTGAGTCAGTCACGTTTCTTCCAGAGCTTGCGGCCGATCGATGGTGTGTAGTTGGTCCAGTTTCCGTCGGCAGAAACATCCGCTTGAATGATGCTTTCGCAGCAGGCTAATTTCGCGTCCATGTTATCGATGTGATGCAACGCGATTGCTTCCAACGTCATGGGGATTTTTGGGCTACCGAATTCCAGTTGGCCATGATGGCTGACGATCATGTGTTCTAAGTGCAGACGCAATTCATCGGGAAAAACTTCGTCTGTTAGTTGGCGAACTTTATCGTCCAACATTTGAATTCCAATCACAAGGTGTCCGACCATCTGTCCGCGGTCGGTGTAGGTCAAGTCACCGTCGTAGGACAGTTCTTCCATTTTGCCAAGGTCATGAAGGAACGCACCAAAGGTTAGAAGCTCGCCATCAAGTTGTGGGTAACGTGGCGCGATCAGAATCGCTAGCTCCATCAGGTCCACGGTGTGTTCCAGCAGTCCACCGGTAAAGGCATGGTGGTTGGACACAGCGGCGGGTGCCATGCGCAACTTTGCCATCAGTTTACGATCGCCAATGTAAGCTTGACCTAGCTTTCGTAGATGAGGGTTGCTGAGTCCATCGACGATTTCTGTTAACCGCTGGACATGCTTTTCTGATTTTTCGGCATCAAATCGTTCGAAGTCGCTGGGGTCGATTTCGGAGACCTCCATCCGTTCTACTTCGGAGATGATGGCTTGGAGGGCGCCGTTGTGAACTTGGGTTCGACCCTTGCAGCGAATGTAGTCGCCTCGGTTGAACGTCGAAAACAATTCTTCATCCGCATTCCAAAGCATGCCAGCAAGTGTGCCCGAGCGATCAGAAAGCCGAATGATGATATATTTGCTGCCCTGCCGATTGACTCGTAGTTGTTTGTCAGAGGCTCGGAATGATTGCTCGAAGTGTTGTCCTTCTTGCAAGCTAGTGATGGCAATGCGGTTCACGGTCCACTCATACAAAGGGGTTTGAATCGGCCCTGTTTTTTGCGTCGGGGGCCCGTAAGAGAATGTCAACAATGTCAGTAGTTTGGCAAGCCCTGAGAGAGTTGATTGTTTGTTTATGAATGCGATTCAGGTGCTCGGCGGATTCGAACTGAGAGGCTTGTTTGGAGCGATGGCAGGCGAGGAGCTTGTTGATTCAATCAATCCTGCACATTTGTGGGAACGGAAGCACCCTGGTTAAGTCGGTGAACGTCTGCTTACAAATGTGAAAATTTGTCTATACTATTGCTTGGTTCGCAAACGCTGGTCTTATCGAGGGAAGGCCAGTGTGGCACATTTGCTCTCGAAAAATACTTAGCTCATGCAGCCTTCGTCTATAAATCTCGTGAGATCTTCTCACTCTTGGACAGACGCCGATAGTGCAGCGGGATTTGTATTGCGCTATGTTTCTCCGATGCGACGACAGTTGGTGTCGGTTTTGGGGTCAAATTCAGAAGCGGACGAGGCGTTGAAGAAATTGTTGGCCCACTTGGTTTCCGCTGGGTTCAGCAAATACAACAAAGGTCGCTTGAGAGATTTCTTGATCAAGGGGATTCGGTCGAGCGCGAAAGCACGAATCGCGGACTTGCCTGAAAACGAAAGGCCAAATGTTTCTTTGGACGCGATTGTTGGGGACTCGCCAGAGTGGTTGGCTTTTTGGCGAGACTGTTTGTTGGAGAGGTCTTGGCGCGCTCTTGAGCGATACGAGCACGCGAATCCCGATATGCCGCTGTATTCGATTTTGTTTGCGATGAATGCGCAGCCAAAGGCGACCACTTCACAGCTAGTCGATGCAGTGTCTAGGCTGGCTGATCGCGATGTGGACGAACCAACGATTGATCGTGGGGTAGCCAATGCTCGGACGATGTTTGCACAATTGATCGCCGATGAAGTGGTCGAGACGCTGCAGTCGCCAACGAAGGAAGATGTCAAGGCAGAGATTCGTTCACTTGGATTAGTGAACGCTTTTTCGGGGCTTAGCGTTTAATGTTGTTTCAGTCAGAGTTGGAGTGAGCCTAAAGAGATGGTAGCCCGACGCGTTAGTTTTGGAGTTGTGCTTTTACGTCAGGCATTGGTT
>CAYNNP010000073.1:0-25291 GCA_964398215.1 uncultured Pirellulaceae bacterium
AGGCCGACACAATTTTTGTTCGTTAAACCACAGGAGGGTTGCGGTGGTGCGTTATGTGAATGGCCTAACCCGTGTCTGCTAGCAGCTTTCTGTTGTCGATTGTTTTTCTAGTGCTGTTAGGCACATCAGGTTTTCTTCGCAAGTTGCTGGCAGGCGCAGGGGGGCGATCTTGTTGGGGGCGACAAATGACATTGCGTGCTTGACTGCTAACCAGGGTGCGATCCCTAACATCAATGGTGGTTCGCCAACCGCCTTGCTCAAACGAACGTTGATCTGATGTTTGGAGTTGTTCACAAAATCAATGTTGAACACTGCTGGTAAGTCGGTGATGTTTGGAATCTTGTAAGTCGTTGGGCCGGTTGATAACAATTTGCCCGCCGAGTCGTAAACCAAATCTTCTGCCGTGCACCATCCCATGCCTTGGATGAACCCACCAATGACTTGGCCGTTGTCGATTCCGGGATTGATCATCTGTCCCAAGTCCATGACCAGATCAACACGATCGACTACGAGTTCGCCAGTGAAACGATCAATGGTCACTTCCGCAACAGCCGCGCCGGTGGTGAAATAGAAAAACGGTGTGCCTGTCCCCGTTTCGCGATCAAAATCCACGCCGGGCGTTGCGTAGAAAGATCTTTGCCCCAAATCGACTCGCGCTTGCCGCGCCAAATTGCAAAGTTCACCGAACGGTAGGCAGTTCTCATTCGCTTGGCCGCGGCCATCAGAAACCTTGCCGCCAGTGAACAAGATGTCGGATGCGCTGGGCGGCGGAGTTGATGGTTTTTTGTTCGCAAACAGCTCAGCGGCAAATTTTGCGAGTCGTTTGCGAATCTCTGCACATGCAATCACGGCGGCCGTGCCATTCAAGTCGGTTCCAGCACTGGCCGCGGTCGGCGATGTATTGTTGTTCTTTTCGGTCGATGTGGTCATCAACATTACGTCTTGCCAATCGATCCCAAGTTCATCGGCACACAGTTGGCGGATCTTTGTGTTCAGCCCTTGCCCCATTTCGGTGCCGCCTGTGGAAACCTGAACCGACCCATCGGTGTAAACATTTACCAATGCATTTCCTTGATTCAGGAATTTGCTGGTGAAAGAAATTCCGAACTTGATGCCCGAGATCGCTAAGCCTTTTAAATGGGTATCGCTGGTAGCATTGAACGACGCGACCGCATCGATCCGGTCGCGGTACTGACTGGTCCGTTCGAGCTGATCGAACATTTCGGGCAACAAATGGTCTTTGACCAATTGACCGTAGGGAGTTGTATTGCGGGTCGCGTCACCGTCACGGTACAAATTCAATTTGCGAACATCGAGCGCATCAACACCGATTGTCTGCGCGATCTCTTGCATGATATTTTCGATCACGACCACACCCTGCGGTCCGCCGAATCCTCGAAAGGCTGTATTGGGTGGCAAGTTCGTACGGCAAACTTGGCCTTTGATGATAACGTTTGGCAAGTGATACACGTTGTCGGCGTGCAGCATGGTGCGTTCCATGACCGAGGTCGACAGGTCCGCGAACGCGCCACCGTTGCTAAAGAAGTCAAACTGGGCGGCCGTGATCCGGCCTTCCGCATCGCAGCCGATCTTGTAGCGACTGAGATAGGCGTGACGTTTTCCTGTCGTCAGCATGTCTTGGTCTTTTCGGTACACGATACGTGCTGGTCGATTTGTTTTTAACGCGACCATCGCAACCATCAGGGCGGGCAAAGCGGATTGAGTTTCCTTGCCGCCAAATCCACCACCCATCCGTTTGCACTCACAGACGACTTGGTGCATCTGCAAACCCATCACCTCCGCGACGACGGCTTGCGTTTCCGTTGGGTTCTGTGTCGACGAAATCAACTTGATCTGATCAAGTTCGTTGGGGATTGCCTGACAGGCTTGGGACTCCAGATAAAACTGTTCTTGCCCTTTGTTTCGGAACGTGCCTTGGATCACATGTTCAGCGTGTTTCAAGCCAGCATCAACATCGCCTCTTTGGATCTTGCGAACGGGGCCCATGAACGAGTTGGCATCGATGGCTTCGTCCACGGTCAGAATCGGTTGCGATTCCTGGCATTGGACTTTGATCAGCGCAGCCGCCTGACGCGCGACCTCTCGCGAAGTTGCCGCGACAACCGCAACGGGTTGCCCCAAATAAGCGATTTCATCTTCTACCAAGAAAACTTCGTCGTGAAAGATTGGGCCAAACAATTTTTGGCTGTCGATATCCGCGTGGGAAAAGACGGCGACGACTCCGGACAGCTTTAACGCTTCGCTACTGTCAATCGATTGCAAGAGTCCTGCAGCCACAGTGGTTCCCGCGAAGTCGACCCACAGTTCGCCAGCCAGGGCCGGCAGGTCTTCGATAAACGGCGCTGCGCCAGTCACGTGTCCGACTGCCGAGTCGTGCGGGATCGATTTGCCAACGTTGCTCATACTGCGGCTCCCGGTCGCTTGCTTCGGCCACCCGAGTCCACCAGATCATGAAAACACTTTACAAAAATGTTCTCGGCCAACTGGCTGCGATACGAATCGCTACCGCGGACGTCACTGATCGGAGTGATTTCGCTGGCAGCGATTTTGCCAGCTTGCCGCATGGTTTCGATCGAAAATTCTTTGCCAACCAGCAATTCTTCGGCTTGGCGTGTGCGCACGACCGTGGGGCCGACACCGCCCAGTGCGATGCGGGCGTCCGTAATCGTATCGCCGTTACGACCGATCAAAAACGCAGCAGTGAAGGTGCTGATGTCCATGTCGCGGCGTTTGGAGATTTTGTACAGCTTGAGTTCTTGGGCATCGATCCGCGGGCAGTGAATCGACTCGATCAATTCGTTTTCTTGCAAATCGAACTGTTTGTAACCTTGGTAAAAATCGTTGATCGAAACCTGTCGCGTGCCAGCGGTGCTGCGCAGATTTAGCTTTGCATCCACCACGTACAAAAACGGAATCGAATCCGCGATCGGAGACGCATTGGCAAGGTTCCCACCGATGGTTCCCAGATTGCGAATCTGTGGACTGCCAAAGCGAAGTAGAACATCGGCAAAATCTGGATACCGCTGGTCAACGTAAGGCAGGATTTGTGTCCAGGTTGCGGCGGCTCCGATCACCAACGCATCATCGTCAGCTACGATTTCAGTCAGCTCATGGACTTGGCTCAGGCACATCGAAACGTCGCCGCGTGGTCGGCCATGATTGTGTTGCACGCCGATGTCAGTTGCTCCACCAACGATTCTGGCGCTTGGGAATTCGGCTTTGAACTCACATGCTTGGTCGAGCGTGCGCGGCATGAAAACGACTTGTTCGCCAGTGTCGATTTTGATGGGGGAATCTTTCAACGAACCAAACACCGACATCATCGGCGCTGTGGCGTATTTTTCTTTGATCGATTGCACGTCTGTCGCGGAGACCGACCGGCCAGCTTCCATGATTTGGACGTAGCCGGTGCAGCGACACAGGTTTCCTGACAGCCCCAGTCGCAAGCAATCATCAGAAAGCGTCATGGCCGCCTGCTCGTTTTCTTCGAACAGGCCGTGCATGGCAACCACAAAACCAGGTGTGCAATATCCACATTGGCTGCCATGGCAATCTACCATGGCTTTTTGCACGGCCGATAATTCTTGGGGTTCGCCAAGTCCTTCGATTGAAACCACATGGGCCTGATCCAGTTGATGCATGAACACGATGCATGAATCAACGGAGCGATACTGTAGTTCGTTGTTTGTTTGGCAGCGCCGGCCAACTAGGACCGAGCACGCGCCACAGTCGCCTTCGTTACATACGATCTTGGTGCCGACCAAGCCGAGTTGGATGCGAAGAAAATCCGATAGCGTCCACAGTGCCTGCGCGCCTGTGACCTGATGCGGTTTGCCGTTGACGAATAGCTGTATGAAGTCTCTCATTAGCCGAGTTATACCAAGTTTGATGCGAAACCGTTGTCACAATGTTGGCTGCCGGTTTGCATCCGCCCTGGACGGTGCCAAAGTCAATCGATTGCATCGTAGATCACAGGTTTCAGTGCTTCTTCCATTTGTCCTGTGTAGGGCATTCGTTGTGTCAGCACGACGACGGCTAAATCGTCCGCGTCGGAGATCCAAAAGTGGGTGCTGGCCGCGCCACCCCAGCCATATTCACCAATTCGCAGATTACTTGGGTTGCCAGCTTTTTTTACGATCACATTGAACCCCAGTCCGAATCCGACGCCGGGTCGTGTACCGCCGCCAATGCCAATCGGAAACGCCGGAACGGGCAACTGGTCTTTGGTCATTTCACGAATCGTATCGGACTTCAAGATTCGCACGCCATCCAGTTCCCCATCGCGCAGCAGCATCTGACAAAATCGCATGTAATCAGTCGCCGTTGAAACCAGGCCGCCGCCACCAGAAAGCCAATTCGGTTTCTTGAGAAAATCGCTGGTTTCGGGTGCATCCATTACGCTCAGCCCGCCAACAAGTGTGGGGCTGTAGACAGCTGCCAAACGCGATTTCTTTTCTGCCGGGACATGGAATCCCGTGTCGACCATTTTTAGTGGCTCAAAAATTTGCTTGGTAAAGAACTCGTCCAATTTCTGTTCCGAAACGACTTCAACGATGTGGCCCAAGACGTCCGTCGAAAGGCTGTAATTGAATTTGGTGCCGGGTTGGTACAAGAGCGGTAGTTGTCCAAGTTTCTGAACCATCTGCGCCAAATCTTGCTTGCGACTCATCACGCCTTTTAGCAAGTACATGCCGTCGACGGCGGTCGTGGTAAACAGTCCGTAGGTCAATCCAGATGTGTGACGCATCAAGTCGCGAACCGTCGGCGCCCGTTCGGCTGGCACGGACTTTATTTCGTCGCCTTCATTGCTGACGAATACTTGCACGTTTTTCATGGCGGGCAAGTACGTTGAAATCGGTTCATCCAACTTCAGTTTGCCCTGTTCCACCAGGATCATCGCCGCAACACTGGTGATCGGTTTGCTCATTGAATAGATCCGAAAGATCGTATCCTTTTTCATGGGCAACTTGGCTTCGGTATGCGCGTTTCCAACTGCGTCAAAGAAAACAATATTGCCACGGTGCGAAACCATCGTGACGACACCTGCAACCTTGCTATTGTCAACGTACTGCTGCATGACCCGTTTGACTTGCGGCATCGCTACGGTGGTGGCGGCGCCCTTGTCCTGGCAATAGCCGGTGCAACTGATTGCACCACACAACAACGCTATGAATGCTGCTAATCTCATTTCTAATGTCTCTTGTTGATGAAACTGTTCAACTGGGCAAGTCGTTCGCCCTGAACTCGATTGCTAGTTGCGACCAGGTACGCGATTGATCGTCCAGTAGATTTCTTCTTCGAACGATTTGCCGTTGGCATCTGTGATTTTCAAAATCACGTGAGCTTGGTTCACACGCTGGATTTTGGGAATGACAAGCTTGATGCTTTTGCGGTCTGGTCCCACGACGACCTCTGTCGCGCCCATTGGATCTTTGCCGACTTTGCCTGTGCTGGGCGAGTACATTTCTGACCCGTAATTTTTTTGCCACAAGTAATTCCAATGTTCAGCGACATAGTTGCTGGAGTCGGAAGCGGACTCTGGATCGACTTCAAAGGAGAATCCGATTCGTAAACCATCCGGTTCGACGAGGCAGTCGCGAACCATGCGATGTTTTCTGCCGGTGTATCGCAGTCGCTGAATTCCTTTTTCCAGGATGCCGGGTCTGGCGCCGCCATTCCAACCGTGCAAACCAGTCGCATAGACTTGTCCGTCGGATGGATTCGTTCGTGCACGCATGATGCCGGTTCGAAAATCAAAGGGCAGTTTGATGATGGCGGCTTGGGCGATGTCGCCAAAATCTTGGATCATCGCGTATGACATCCAGCCTTTGCCAAAACTCGTGTGCAACAGATGCCCAGCCAGCGGACCGAATCGCTTGTCTTCAGCGAACAGTTGCCCACCCGACGAATTGTCAAACTCTTGCGGCATCCAAACCAATGGTTGATCAAAGTCCGTTGGAGCCACGACCTTTTTAATGTCAATCTTTCCACCATCGGGTTCCCATGCACCGGGTTTTGAATACGTCGGCACCCAGCCATAGAAACCTCCTGGCCGCAACAAATTGATCTTCGAGGCGGGGGTCCATTGGCCTTGGTTATCACTGTTGGTCACGCGACCGTCTGGCAAAATGCCCATCCCGTTGGGAGTTCGGAATCCAGTACAGTGGATGCTGCGCTGGAGCCCGTCGGGCGAAACCTTGACGACTTGGCCAGGCACCGCCGAGTCACCGCCATGGCCGCTTTTGGAGTAATACAAGTTGCCATCACTGTCGCGTTGCAGATCGAAATTGAACGCGTGAAAGTTGATCGAAACGTCTTGGTCGGCGCTGAAACTCTCGTAGAAGTCTGCTTCTCCGTTGCCATTGGAATCGTGCAATCGTACCAAGCGGTCTTTGCAAGTCACAATGATTTTGTCATCGACAACTAACACGCCAAACGGTTCGTACAGCCCCGCAGCAAACCGTTTCCACTTCAGCGAACGAAGTTCTTGATCAACTCCAGACACGATCCAAACGTCGCCACCATAAGTCGTCACGACCATTCGACCATCAGCAAAGAACGCGATCGCGGATGTGCGAAACCACGTGTTCCATGGATCGGAATCCGGTATCGTGATCGTGTCCATTGCATAAGCGTCTTGCTCGAGCCCCAAGTACCCGACGGTATTCAACGTCTGAGGCCAATTCGGCTTGCTGTGTTTTGCAAAATCATCAAACGAGAAACTCACAGCTCGATTTTCAAGCTCTTTTAGTCGCGGTTCAATTTCATCGTCGGCGAGTACTGTCACATCGCTGCAGAGAATATCGATCTGGCGTGTTTCGTCATCTTCGGGAATCGAAACTGTGATTCTTCCTTGCTTATCCAAGTCGGCTTTGATTCCCTCTTGGTCACCGGCGACGTGTACGAACACGCCGCCAGATTCGACCAGGCCTTGACTGACGCGGCTCATCCATTCTTTATCACCGATGGCGGCGCACAGCAGCAGTTCTTGGCCCGGGCCGATTTTCAACTGGTGGCGAATCGTAGCTTTGTCAACACTGATGGGCGTGTGCAAGATTTTTCGTTCATCGATCTCGTAGTCCAGCATCACACGCTTGCCGGCCAGGTGATAGCCGTTGTAGTGCATCCAGTTTGGCGGTATCGGACCGCGTGGGTTCAGTCCTTCGCGCGAATAGTCAAGCGACCCATCGTGTCCCCATTGCCAGCCCGCTAACGCTCCGACCGGTGCGCCGACTGGATTCGCCGTTCCTTCGCCGCGCGGACGATAGTGCTGAGTTTCGCTGAGATCCAGATAGCCATCTTTCCAGACGCCAGCCTGGTTCATCGAGTGCAGATCAATCGACCAAGTCAACTGACCCAGATTGACCGTCAAGACACTCGAGAACTTTCGCTCGAGTTGCGACGCCAGCGCTGGCCCACGATCGCGAGGTTGCACATCGACCTCGGTTCCGTCCTTTGTTCCCTTGGGTAAGCCCGCCAAGTATTTTGCATCGGGTTTAGCATACTGCGGGTTACTATCCTTCATGAATGCTTCGCGAATGTAGTGAACGACTTGGTATCGTTCTTTGGGCGTCAAGTGCGACATGGCCGCCATCAACCCGTTGCCTTTGGTCAACGTCATGAACATCGCGTATGGATCGGCACCGAACTTCAGCTTCTGAGTGCCAAAAGCGCGGGCGGTCGGCAACGAAGGTGTGTTGCCATCGCTACCGTGACAGTTATAGCAATACCCGTGGTAGATTCTTTCACCGTCTTTGAAGTCACGTGAACGAAGTTTTGGGATGATGCCAGCGTGATCAAGTCCAACCGAGTCGTCTTTGGGAATCAACTGCTCGGGCGTCGGGCGTAATTCTTTCGCACGGTTCACTCCACCCTGAGTGACTTCCATGACGTAGGCAGCGAGGTCCAAGAATTCGCGTTGATCGAGCATCGCACCCATCAATCCATCGGGCATGATCGATTGGGGCAAGACTTTGCGAGCTTCGATTGTGTCTTGTTGGATCACAATTTCGCGAGTCAAATCGTCAAGCGGTCGCAGGCGCAGCTCGTCATCTGTTTCGCTGGCAATGATGCCCGTCAAGGTCTTGCCTTCGTCAGTGAGGATGCTGTGATTGCGGTAAGCATCTTCGATATGTTTGGACGGGTGCAAAAGGGATTCGATCACGAACTGGTCGGAAACTTTGCGACCCAAGTCAGACAAGTTCGGGCCCAGTGGCGATTTTTTGGTTGAAGTGCTGTGACACCGAGCGCATCCAGCAGGCGACTGAAAGAACACCAATGCACCACGACGAGCGTTCCCACGTAGCCGAGCTTGGTCGGCCAAGTATTTCGCCGAAACCGATTTTAGCTGCCGTTCAAGTGGCAACGGATGCCGTAGGGTTTCGGCCTGCAAGCAAGTGGTAGTAAAGGCAACACACAACGCGATCCAGATTTTCATTCGTTTGCCTCGGTTCTCAAAAACTTGTTGATCATCTTGTTAACCCTGATGATTCAAAATCACAGCTCACCTGCAATTTCATCTTTGCAATAGTTTACACCGTGTGGCAACGGGGACCGATGGCGAAGTCGGAGCTATGCGATTGAGCGAGCGACGTGACTTGTTGCAACGATCTTAATTCGTCACGGTCTTTTGCGTCGTGGAATCTCGCCGTCGTATCAGGCTTAGCAGTACGAAACAGCCAAACCATGGGCCGAACTCGAGACAGGTCACCACGTAGTCAAAAAATTGAGTTCCCTGGTATCCCGTGCCAAATACATTCACGTTTGTGTAGTGGTAATCGAACCAAAACCGCAGGTAGTACAACATCGTCAACCCACTGATCCATAACCATTCGCGTCGTTTGGCAAATGGAATGAACGGGAGAGCCCAGGTCCAGTACCACGGATTCAAGGTTGGTGACAAAAACCACAACCATGCTATCGAACCAAAGCATGCGCAAAGAAAATAGTCATTGGAATTTCGGTTCCAGAGTCGCCAGCATATCCACAGCACGAACAGTCCATAAACGAAGACGCTTAACAGTCGAGCCAACCAAAAGGGAACTTCAGCGCGCGGGATTCCCCAGCCTTCCCCCATTTCGACGATGCTCGCGCGTGCCTTTTCGGGAACGATCGAAAACCATGGCGGACGGGATGCAGTCACCAGATCATTCGGCTTCAGGTTTTCAATGGTGAGCATGAACAGAAAATCGTTCATTTCAAAATAGCGTATGAAAACATGCAATCCGTCGCTTCGGTTTTCGCCCGACACCGAATCGTTGGACGAGGACGATTCGCGCAGCATTGGGTACAGCAGTGCTACGACGGTTGCCACGTAGGCTACGGTTCCGATAGCCCCTTGTCGCCAGCGCGTTGGCTGGCGGTTTTTTGTGCCACTCTCGCCATCATCGATTTTTGGTAGTCGTAACCAAGCGATAAAAAAGACTGGCGTCAAAACGATGGGAAAGAATTTGCCTGCGGTTGCGGCTGCCAACAAGCAAGCAGAAACCGGAACAGCCCATCTTCTTTGGCGTAGCAGCACATACGCTGCGAACACGGTGAAAAACACTGTGATCGAATCCAGGTGCCCACTGTTTGCAAACTCCTTGATCACCAACGGGCACCACGCATAAGCAAGCGACCATTGCAGCGGCAGCTTGAGCAAACGCAAAATTAAAATCAGTACCCACAGTGTCGCCAAGTCGAACAGAACGACAAGAACACGCATCACGAAGAGGTGCGTCTGCACAGAGGCTTGATCGGGTGTGAGCAGCGCTGACGTTGCGAACACCAGTTGGCTTACTGGCGGGTACGGCGATGGCAAGAATCCGAAATGAATGGTTGACAGAATTGAATGCAACGAAGGACTCGACTGACTTAGTTTAGCAAGTCGTTGTAGATTGGAATCGTTTTCACCAGAATTCAGCTGACCAGAATTAGCCAACTCTTGTGATGCTAGAAGCACTTGTTCGGGACTGAAATCGTAAGGGCTGACGCCGGCCGCTACTGCGTTGCCGTCCCAAACGTATCGGTAAAGATCGATTTCCAGAATTGGGGTTGAGCACAGCCCAACCACACGCATTGCGATTGCAAACCCGACGAGAGTTGGAATCGAGATAGACGATGCAACGCCAGAGTTTTTCGCAGCCGTTTGCTTGCCGACCGAAAGACGATAGACGGCAAATAGATAAACAAAAAAGGCAACCATGACGGTTGCCACGAAAGCGATCACGGGCCGCTGTTGAAGCAGGCCAGTTTTAGATGCTATGTGAATCTGAGAAACGAGTTCGAAGTCGCCACTAAGCCATGACACGATTGCAAACAACGCCGTAAGAATGAACCCGGCTACAATCAGTTCGGGTTTTTTACGGCGTTCACTATTCATGAATTCATCGAATGGTTAAGGACTTCGATGAATGAGTTTGCACGTGACATGACAATCAAATCACTTATTGCCGGAACCAGGTTTAGCGGCGTTACTGTCTGCAGCTGGTGTTGTAGCTGCAGCTCCGTCTCCGTCAGTAGTCGAAGCGGGAGTCGAACTGGTACCGGAGGTGGTGCCCTTTTCGCCTTCGCAGCCAACAAAGAAACAACCGGTCGTAAGCAACGCAATAAAACAAAAAGCTCGATATCGAACCATCAGGACTACTCCTAGGAAGGAAAACTTGGAAACATGTGTCCCTACAGAATAGGATACAGATCATGAGTAATACAAGTGTCTCGCCGCCACTAACATCCGATGAGCAATCTCGCATATTCGTGGTAATCCCCGTATTGAACGAGGAAAACTCGATTGGGTTGGTTTTGGGCGACTTGCCTGCGGTCCAACAGGTTGTGGTGGTCGATAACGGATCGACCGACTCAACAGCTGATGTCGCACGTCAGATGGGGGCGAAAATTGTCAGCGAACCAAAGCGAGGATACGGCCAAGCTTGTTTGACGGGGATTGCGCAGGTCAACGCTGAAACCCAAGAGAAGGGTTTGACTGCATCAGAAACGATCATTGTCTTCATTGACGGCGATTATAGTGACCATCCGGATGAACTTCATGAGCTAGCACGACCGATCCTGGATGACCAAGCAGACTTTGTGATCGGCTCGCGAGCAAGGGGAAATCGAGAGACCGGAGCGATGCCATTTCAGGCAATGTTTGGCAACTGGCTGGCTTGTTCACTAATGAGATTGTTTTGGGGCGCTCGCTTTACGGATTTGGGGCCGTTTCGAGCCATTCGGCTATCGTCGCTCAATGATTTGAACATGGCAGACACGAATTTCGGTTGGACAATCGAAATGCAAATCAAGGCCATTGAGAACAAGTTGCGATTCTTGGAGATCCCAGTTTCGTACCGCAAGAGAATCGGCGTGAGTAAGATCAGCGGCACCGTTTCAGGAACGATTCGGGCCGGGTACAAAATCCTCTACACGATCTTTCGGCAAAGGCTAACAACGTTGTTTTAGAGGTTGTTGTCGGGCGGCGCCATCTGTTTGTGGTCGACGTATTTGGACCCATGGCAGGGGTGTTTCGGCAGGCCAGTTGGGCCAAAAACCCGCTGTTTTGAAAGATATCGCTCGTTCAGTGGCGGATTCGGATCTCCGTTGTCCATCGCAAACGAGGATGATATGCGGATGGATCCATCTTCCACTCTCGACCTCTACTTTCAACTCATACGGATCTATCCATGCGACTAGTAGCCACCTTGTTTTTTGCCCTCTTCGCTGGTTTTGCGATGGGTCAAAGCGGAACCCGAAGCGCGATTCCTTCCAGCCCCATCATCAGTGGTGGATCACAACTGGGCAGTGGAACGCGAACAGTTTTCCCTCAGTCTGCTCCTTCGGTAGGCAGCGGAACGCGAACAGTTTTCCCTCAGTCTGCTCCTTCGGTAGGTAGCGGTTCTCGGACGTTCATTCCGTCTTCACCAGCACCGATGATTAGCGGCGGCGTTGTTACGTCCCAATCCCCGATTGTTTCCAGCGGTAGTATCTACTCTGGTAACGTCTACGGAGGCGGAGTGATTAGTCAGCCATCATTCCAAAGCAGTCCTATCATCCAGCAATCACCGGTCATCTACAGCAGCCAGTATCCGCCTGTAACGACTACCTATCGGTATAGCGTGCCGCAATATTACAGCCAGCCGCAAATACGCTACTACACGCCTCGTTACTACCAATCGTGTCGGTAAGCGACCTAGTTGCGATGCACCTGCAAAAAGGTCACTAGGTATAGGACCAAGTCATGTGCAATAATTCTTGACCACCGATGGTCAATTCAACTTCAAAACAATTGCGAAAAGTATGCATCGCGGGCATTAGTTTGCTCGCGATTTTTTCGTTCATTGTCATGCTCGGCCAGTTCAGTGATTGGACGCGAGTGATCCCTGGTGTTGTCACTCTGCTGGTCTTGGCGACACTCGTTGCCTTTGTTGGTCTTGCACAATCACTGCAGGTCCAGCCGTCTGGGCACAAGAGGCTGCTGTTTATCATCGTCAGCATCGCGCTGGGATTACGTGGGGCCGCGATCTTTACAGTGCCGATCTTGGAAGTCGATTACTATCGATACCTATGGGACGGCAAAGTTCTGGCCAAAGGAATCTCGCCCTACGCGTATTCTCCCGCGCAGGTACTGCTAGCTGACAACGCGAACACTCGCGACGACTACCAGCAAGCGGTTTTCATGTCGATCGAATCGGACAGCAACTACACGATTCTTCAACGTGTTCATTTCCCCGAGTACACGACCATTTACCCGCCAGTTAGCCAGCTGGTTTTTGCGTCTGCGATGAAGTGGTTTCCAGCGCATGCGAGTGTGTCGGCGCATGTGACCTTCATGAAGTTCGTGTTGTTGATATTTGATGTACTGACGCTGGGTTTGTTGTTGAAACTGTTGGCGCGACGTGGTCATTCGCCTGGTTGGTCGATCGCGTACGCCTGGAACCCGCTCGTCATCAAAGAGGTAGCCAACACTGGGCATTTAGATTCGATCGCCGTATTTTTTTTGGTGGCGGCTGTCTATTTTGCGGCAACATGGCTGAGCAAATCAGCAGACTCACGAAAAACTTGGCCGCTGTGGACTTGTGGTTTGAGTTTGGCTTTGGGATTCGGAGCCAAGTTGTTTCCCGTTATTTTGCTTCCGCTGTTCGTTGTCGGATTTGCCAAAGTACGCTGGGCATCAGCGCTAGTATTCTTGATTGCCTTTGCGATTCCGGCAGGTGGGATCTGCTGGGTGATGGCGCAATCGATGGGCGATCGCGAACATGCACAGCAACATTTCGCGGCAAAGCCAGACCAGCAGAGCAAAGAAGGACTTGCAGGTTTCCTTGGCAGCTGGCGAATGAACGATGTGATTTTTTCAGGGATTTATCGCAATCTGAAACCGAGTTCGGACACGGTTGATCATGAGCCATGGTATGTGCTTTTGAAAAACGACCATCGCACCGGTTTCGACCAATGGCTACGGCAAAAGTCAATCGGAGGCGCAAATCCCGCGTTCGCAGTTTCGCGGCTGATTACGCTGGCGGTGTTTGGGTTTTTTTATGCATTCATGCTATATAAGACGTATCGCAGCGAGCACAGTCTAGCGATCGAAAACTACGTATGGGTGTTGACCGTGTTTCTGTTTTTGCAGCCTACGGTGAATCCTTGGTACTGGTTGTGGGTCGCGCCATTAACGTGCTTTGCAAACCACAAGGGATGGATGTTTGTGTCGGGTCTGTTGATGATCTACTACCTTCGATTCTGGTTTCGGGGTTTGCCTGATTCCTACTCGTTTGGGGGTGGAGCCTACCACGGCGCGGGCCTGTTCGATCATGGAGTCGCTTGGCTGGAGTTTGCTGCGATAGTCGCGGTGATTCTCTGGATTCGTCTGACAAGATCTGAGTCACCTGAACAAATTGCCCACAGTGAGTGAGCGAAAAGCGAATGCTCTATCATTGATGCAGTGAATGTGATTAGATTCATGCTATTCGTAATAGCCTGTTCAAGCGGCCAAAAAGAATGTCATTCGGAACAAGACCGTGAGTAAAAAAAAACAAACCTACTTTGCTACGGTTCCACCTCAGGAAATCCTGCCGGTCATCGATGGTCGGTTCGAATCGACAGTCAAAGGACTATTTGTCGTTGGCGATGTCACCGGATTGCCACTGGTCAAAATTGCAGCCAACCAAGGTCGCAAAGTCATCGAAGGAATGGAGTCGGCTGGTCTATTCGTGGCCAGCGAGCAAACCGAAGGACTTGATTTAGTCATCGTCGGCGGCGGGCCGGCCGGAATTTCAGCGGCGATCGAATGTGAAAAACGCGGCGTCAAGTACGTGTTGCTAGAGCGATCGCAACTGGCCAATACCGTTCGCACCTTCCCTTTGGGCAAGAAGGTTTATGCGGAACCGCAAACGATCAAAAACATTAGTGAACTGGATACGGATCGCGACTTAGATCGTGATGAGTTCATCGATATTATCTCGCAGACCGTTGCAGATCGAAAGCTAAAGTACAAGGAAGGCGTCGAAGTTGCAACGATTCGCAAAGTCCGCGACTTGCAGTTCGAGGTACATACGAAAGACGGCAAAGTTTTTCCATCCAGACAAGTCTTGATCGCGATTGGCCGCCAAGGTCAGCCGCGTAAACTGGAAATCCCTGGTTGCGACGATTGCAAAAAGGTCACGTATCGTCTTCATACGCGTGAAGATTACAACGACGAAGATGTGATGGTCGTTGGCGGCGGCAACTCGGCTATCGAAGCCGCGCTGATGCTGAAAGACCACAATCGGGTAACGCTTGCGTATCGCGGCGACGAGTTCTTCCGCGCCAAGGAAGAGAATCGTCGGTTGCTGCAGCAGGCTATCGATAAAGGCGAAATCACGGCTTTGCTGAAAAGTAATATCGTCAATAGTCGCCCAACAGAAGTCGACATGGACGTCGATGGCGTCGTCCAAACATTCAAAAATGACAAGGTCATTGTGCTGATTGGCACGCTGCCGCCGATCGACTTTCTCTTGGAAACCGGGATGGAGTTGGACGGTGTTTGGAATCTCCGTCGTGTCATTCTTTCAATCCTGGGAATCCTGGTTGGCGTCTTTCTGTACTTCGGAACCAAGAACTTCGTTTTGCATCCCGATGATGCTAACGGCAAAGTGCTATGGCCAGCTTGGTTGGGACTGCTTAACCCTGCGGCTGCACCGCTTTCATTTTTGTTGACGATATTGGCGCCGTTGGTTGGCGCGCTGGCCGTTGGTGGGCGAATCGTTCAACACTTGATGTCGCGTCCCGGCAAAAGTCCTCCGTTCCGCGTTCCGGCAACCGGATTGATTGTCACGGTGTGCCTGATGATGTTTGTGATTGGGCACGCGGCGCCAGGAGTCCTGACGGTGAATCCGCAGGAGGCGGGAGCGGGACCCTACTTTTTGGATTTGGGGTTTGGGAGCTTCAAAACCAAGGCGATTTATGACGAACTATCACCGGGTTTCGCCAATGAAGCGACTGGTAGCGAAGGCCGTGGTGCACGCTATTTCTCGAACCTTTCCGGCGTCTACTACTTGTTGTATTTCAGTCTGATTGCGGTGTTCGGCATCTATTGGGCGATCAAAACGAACAACAAAATCATTTGGAAACGCAACCTTACCATCATCGGCAGTCAGTGGATTTTGTGGTGGGGCATTCCGACGTTTCTTGTGGCGTTGTTTGGTCGAAATGCGTTTTCGCCGTTGATTAAAAAATCGATCAACGCGTGGCCACTGAACATGACCGCTTTCAAAGTCAGCCCGATTGCAGCTCAGGGTGATCCTGAATGGTGGCATGTTGCCGGAGTCGTCGGCGTTGCCTGGGCGATCATCCTGACGTTTATCATCATTCCGCTGTTCACGATTCGATTCGGCAAAATTTACTGTTCCTACATTTGCTCGTGCGGTGCGCTTGCCGAGACAGTAGGAAACAGTTTTCGGCACCGTGGCCCAAAAGGCGATCTCTCACGGCGGTTGGAAAAGTACGGATACATTTTCATCTTGCTCGCGACGGTAGTGACCATCGCTGATTTGATGAACTGGAGTCCGATTTTATGGATGAAGGGCGACGAAGCGGTTCGAGCCAATTTGTTTGGTTGGTATGACCTTTGGGTTGGAACGTTCTTGGCTGGCACAATGGCGATTGGTTTGTATCCGTTTCTGGGGCAACGCATTTGGTGTCGAATGTGGTGTCCTTTGGCGTTCTGGATGAACTTTTGGGGACGATGGTCCAAGTTCAAGATCACGCCCGAAAAAGGAAAGTGCATTGACTGCAATGTTTGCAATCAGTTCTGTCAAATGGGCATCGATATTAAAGGGCGTGCACTGCGTGGCGAACCGATCACACTTGCTGACACACCTTGCGTGGGCTGCCAAGAGTGCATTGTTCGATGCCCGATGCAAATCCTACACTTGGGCGACGTGCCTGAACCAAAACTCTTTCAAATCGGCGGGATGCCACAAGCAACGGGAGTGACGAATGAGTAAGGGCGAGAATTATTACGGCGGATTTTTTTGGGTTGCCATCGTTTCGTTCATCGTGCCGCTGTTTGTGGGATGGAAAGCGTTTGAAAACATCAAACCAACAACCAAACCGAAACCTCAGGTCGATGCGAGTGGCGTCGATAATATGGTTTGGGATTACTTGCTGAAGTCCTACGTGTCCAGCGGTTTGGTGGACTACGACGGTATGAAAAAGGATTACCTGTTTCGTGAATATTTGCGCGAGCTTGGTTCCTGTAATCCAGAGGCCATTGAGTCACAAGACGGACAACTTGCCTTGGCATGCAACGCTTACAACGCGTTTGTTATCAACGGTGTGATCAGTCACAAGATCAATAGTACGGTCAATGGTTTCAAAGTTGATGGAACAGATTTTTTCGATCTCAAGGAACACATTTTTGCGGGCCGGACAATTAGTTTGAATGATTTGGAACACGAAATCATTCGACCAACATTCAAGGAGCCTCGAATTCATGTCGCCTTGGTTTGTGCAGCCCGAAGCTGCCCATCAATTCGCGCAGAGGCTTATGTTGAATCGCGGGTTCGAGAACAATTGCAGGACCAGAGTGTTCAGTTTGCCAATAATCTTTCCTACGTTGATTTTGACGTTGAAAAGAAACAACTGAATCTCAGTCCCATTCTGAAATGGTATGGCGACGATTGGAATGAGCGTTATCCCGATGGTGGTTACCTGGCATGGATCCGCGAGCTATCCAATAGCCAAGCGATCAAAGATGCAACGAACAATGTTGCCAGTGGTGGCGCTACTGTTGGTTTCTTTGAATATGATTGGTCATTGAATTCGCAAGCAGAACCAGGCGCGCCGGCAGAAAATAATAGTTCGGGTGGATTCGGTTCTGGTTACAGCCCAGACGAATAGGCATGGCCCGTTCGTTGCGGCGCGCTACAGCATTCGTTTTGGCGAGATCAACTGATTCGAAGAGAACCTTGAGAAAGTGATGCCCGCAACGGACCCATCGGAAAACGGCTCAAACTCTGCCGAGGTTTTTGAAGGCTCGGCCCAGCGTCCAAACCCCAGACAGCGACGATTCAAATTCTCCCGCATTTTCGCAATCTGTCTGGCAGTAGCCGCAGTGCTAACCACGGTCATTAGGTATTGGCCGCGAGACGGAATTCAGGCACTCGCTCCGATATTCTACGCCTCACCACCAGCGGTCAGCACGGGCATGGCCATTCTTGCCTGGTTACTGGTCAGAAAACGCGGTCGCCGCCTGCTCAAGTGGTCGACCGGTCTACTTTCTGTGGGCCTGATCGCGTTACTGATTTCGGATCGACCATCACACCAGCAGGAACCTCAATCGTTGAAGCTGGGGTTTTGGAACATCGCCAGTGGTGGGCTAAGCTGGGATGGCATCACAGATCGGATTAAATCATGGGACGCTGAGATCATAGGGCTCGCTGAGTCCAATCAGAATTTGCGGTTCGACGATCTTTGGGTCCGCCGCAAGTACTGGCTTGAGCGATTCCCAGGTTACAACATCGTCCGTTTCCCGCGTGGCATGCGGTTACTTAGCAAGTACCCGGCGGAACTGGTGTCGGAAGGAAAACTGGGGAAGGGCTCCAACTTTGGCGTGGCGAAGTTGGATGTCGATGGACTACCTCTGTACGTAGTCATGGCCGATCTGCTGAGCCACCCGACACTGCCGCGCGCGCCTTCGTTTGATTCCCTCACCGAGATCCTTGCAGAACTACCGGAAGGGGCACCGGTCATCGTAATGGGTGACATGAACACGCCCGCCCGGTCCATTCACCTGGATACTCTGCGAAAGACATTCCGCAATACGTTTGAAGAACGCGGTAATGGCTTTTATCACAGCTGGCCAATGCCACTTCCGGTGCTGTCGCTAGATCAGGTGTGGATCAACAAGCGAATCCACGTCGGTTCCTGCGAACTGCAGTGGACACTGCACTCAGACCATCGGCCAATGGTCTGCACCTTGAGTTTATTGACAAATAAGGAGATCGAGTAACAACGTCGGGGTGCCAACCAGGTGAATCACTTTTTCAATCTGAGCCGTTCGTAGATTGGGCATTTTTGCCCGATTCAAAGCGTTTTTAAATTCAGTCGGGCAAGAATCCCCAACCTACTTTGGCGATAAACATGATTCTAGGCGACTCGTGGGCTACAATATCGGTCCTGTTTTTGGCAATCACCTAGGGATCAACACAATGTTTCGACGAGATTTTTTGAAGGCAACGGCTGCAGTCGGCGCCGCATCAGCGGTTCTTTCATCCGACGTGATGGCGGACCACCATCACACCGACGCTCCGTTTAAGATCTCGTTGGCCGAGTGGTCGCTCCATCGAACACTGCGTGACAAATCAAAGAAATTGACCAACTTGGATTTCCCAAGGATCGCAAAAAAAGAGCTTGGCATCGACGCCATTGAGTATGTCAACCAGTTCTTTAAAGACAAAGCAAAAGACCAAAAGTACTTGGCGGATTTGAAGCAACGATGCGAGGACGAAGGAGTCAAAAGCCTTTTGATCATGTGTGATGGCGAAGGTCGCTTGGGCGATCCGGATGACAAGCAGCGAACCAAGGCGGTAGAAAATCACTTCAAGTGGGTTGAAGCGGCAAAGTTTTTGGGGTGCCATTCAATCCGTGTTAACGCTGGCAGCAAGGGTAGCTATGAAGAACAGCAGAAACTGGCCGCAGATGGACTTGGTCGGTTGTCAGAATTTGCCAAGCCGCACGGATTGAACGTCATCGTGGAAAACCATGGTGGACTCAGTAGCAACGGTGCTTGGCTGGCTGGCACGATTAAAATGGTTGACAAGGACAACTGTGGAACCCTGCCCGATTTTGGCAACTTTAATTTGGGCGGCGGCAAGGTGTATGACCGTTATAAGGGAGTCGACGAGTTGATGCCGTTTGCCAAAGCTGTCAGTGCAAAGACGCATTCGTTCGATGAATCTGGCAATGAAACAAAAACAGATTACGAACGGATGATGGCGATCGTCCTCAAACACGGCTACCACGGTTACGTTGGGATCGAATGGGAGGGTGGCGGCATCAGTGAAATGGACGGGATTCGCAAAAGTAAAGCATTGCTGGAAAGAGTCGCTGCAAAAATGGCGAAATCAGCAAAGAAAGCTGGCTGAATTGGACTTTTAAATTCCAAAGCCAGCAAAAACTCGGCCAATTTCGATTGGCTAAAACGCGCCACTAGCACATACTGACGGTTCAGTGAGTGCGAGGCGAAACTGTGAAGCGGACTTGTTCGCAAGTCGCTCTTCGTTAGACAGGCGAATATCACGAGGGAAACGAGAATGAAAGGCTCCATCATCACGGCAATGGCTTTGTCGTTTCTGTTGACTGCCGTTGAATCGGCAGAAGCCCAATCGCCTCTTCCTACGACCGTTCAGTTACCGTCGTTTTCGTTTTTTACGTTTAGCGGTACCGTTGTTGTCCCAGATCGAGGGTCCGCATTTTTGGGTGGTGTAAATCGGTCAGCCAGCGGATCTGTCCGCCGCGGAGCTAGCCGCGGCTTTGGTTCGGATCTGTCTAAGTCTAGCGCCGTCGTGAGTGCCCACATCATCGATTTGCAAGAAATGGATGAGGCGATTTTGGGTGGGACGCCAAAGGAATTCTTGGCTAGGGCTCGCGCTCAAGAGGCGATGGGAAACGGAAATCCAACACGCACGGTTGATCCGAATGCGGAAGGCAAAGCGCTGGTCCGGTATGCCCGCAAGCTTCACAAGAAAGGTGACCAGTCTGGCGCGTTTGATGTTTACATGATGGCAATGAAAAAACTTTCGCCAAGTCTAAGGGACTTGGCGAAAGCTGAATTCAAAAAGACATTCGGTTCTGCCGCAGATCAGGCATTGCGAATGCGACGCCTTGCTTACTGAGCCCCTCAGGACTCAGTAATCATCAAACCAATTTTTCAATGCTGCTGCTTATCTAGCAGTTGTGTGACCGTATGCTCCACTGCGAACGGATGCATGACGTTGGCCACGTTGTTGGTTTGGTGCTGGTCTCAGTTGGACCTGGGATTGGCGCGAATGTTGATGGTGGTGCGCTGTTGATCCCGCTCCTGTTCGTGTACCAAATATTTGCCCCAACAAACCTTGCGGGGCTGGCGATGTCGCTCGATGATTGTGTTGATGCTGTGGCTGACGATGCTGCACGGGGCGATGTGCATTTGATGCACGACTTGGTGCCGCCGTTGGCTTTGGGTATGCCGGTTGAACGTAGGTTCGGGTGACTCGTACGGGTGATGGTGATGTCTCCCGATAGGAAGCCCGTTGAATGAACTGACGTTTTGGTCGTGCACGAACTTCATCATCGCCGAACGGATCATCTATCTTGTCAAAGATGTTTCCAGGAGTGTTTGGTTGACTTTGACGCGGTTGTGTGTCCTGTGGCGCTGGATCAGGTAGTCGCGATGGAAGTGGGGGAGTCACTGTCCGAGGCGTTGTTGCTCGCGGAACGATTTCGCCTTGCGGAGCCAATGGTTGATCGATGTGGGGCTGAACCTGCATCATGCCTCGCGGCTGCATTTGAATGGGGGCGCCAAAGTTCTCTGGTGGAACCGAAGGCATTCGTGGCGCCATCGGTGTTGGGCTTTGAATGTGCGGATGGATAATCGGGCTGGAGATTGGTGGCAAGTGCGATTGGATTGGTAGAGACTGAACGTGTTGCGAGCTTCCACATGAACTACAACCACAGGGTGCTTGCGACAAGTCGTGGATCATTGCAGCATCGCACCCATCGCATGCGTCACACGCGCTGGAGCCCTTTCTGTTGCACTTTCCAATCAAGGATTCGATTCCACCAGCGACCGCGTCCAATGTTTTGAAAATCGGTCCATTCGGCACGCCGCCACGCGAAGCGATCCCGCCGCGGCTGCAGCTGTTGCATCCACCTGAATCACACCCCGAATCGCAGCTCATGATTCCTACACCACAACCTGGCTCGCAGCCACCAACGGAGCCGCATTGGTCGCAACTCCATGCAACGGTTGCCATCAATACTGCAAGACTTGCTGCTAAAACGCCACGATTTGCTAAACCGATCAAAGCCGGACGAGCGGAGAATCTCATCAAAAAACCTTTTTTGGGAAAGACGAACGCTAGCGATATCGGCTCCATAGAACCGGAGCGACCAAGAAAATCAGGACAAACAGAAAAGCGCTCGCAGTCCCCGCATTCTGCCAGTTGCTAGCGATCCGACTGCAAAGTGGTATTACAGCTCAAAAGCTTTGCGTCGCGCAGCGAAACACCCGTAGCAGAAGTTGGTCAAGACTTTCGGCCAGCAGCAAACCAAAGAGTATCCGAGAGCCGAAGTCTTTGGGGGTTTCGATTAATCGTTTAACCGGCAGCCGAAGGCGCAGCGATCATCTAAGCCGGTACACACGCGTGCGCCTACGGCTACCGGTTAAACGAAGAAAAGCTTGTCGCTGACTAAATCAACAAACCGTCAAAACTTTCGGCAAACCAAGTCGCTCACAAAACAAGAAACTCACAGCATCGGAGCCCGCAAGAGAATTTCAAAAGCACTGGCGGTACCCTCCAAAAGAGGTGAAAATCGCATTTAAGATTGTGGGAAAGTGAATCGCGAAAGCACGCAACAATCAGGCTTGGCGGTCGCATGGGCCTGAGAGAGTTCACATGGCCCGATGAACTGAGCGCCAGATCTCTGGGTTTTTACGCATGCTAACGGTGCATTTGCTTGTTGTCCGCGCAATGCAGAGATCGGGAATCCGATTGATCAAAGGCAGCTATTGCATCTGAATCGTGTGCCAATTCTATTCTGGTTCAACTTTGGTTCCGGGCAGACAATTTTAAGCTGAATTGCTAGACTGTTACGTCCGAAACACCTAGAAAACCAACATCAAAAAGCTGAGAGAGTCGCTGTGAGTTTTGACCCCTTTGGAGTCCGAGACCAATTCGATACCGGAAACGGAAATGCCACCATCTATCGATTGAGCCGTCTTCAAGACGCTGGCTTGGGCCAAATCGATCAGTTGCCTTTTTCAATCCGCGTGCTGCTGGAGTCGGTTCTACGCAACTGTGATGACTTTACCGTCAGCCAAGACGACGTCAAAAACTTGGCCGCGTGGGTTCCTCAACCACCCAAGCAAGAAGTTCCGTTCAAGCCGTTTCGGGTTGTGCTTCAAGACTTCACCGGCGTACCCGCAGTTGTTGACCTGGCGGCGATGCGTTCAGCGATGCAACGAATCGGTGGTGACCCAACCAAGATCAATCCGCTGATCCCAGTTGACCTGGTCATCGACCACAGCGTGCAGGTTGATTTCTTTGGTAGCGACGGTGCACTGTCAAAGAATGTTGACATTGAATTCAAACGTAACCGTGAGCGCTATGAATTTCTGCGCTGGGGACAGCAAGCTTTCGATAACTTCAGTGTCGTCCCGCCGAACGTCGGAATTGTTCACCAAGTCAACTTGGAATACCTTGCTCGCGTCGTTGCGATTCAAGAAACCGAGGATGGCCCTGTAGCGGTTCCTGATACACTGGTCGGCACAGACTCGCACACAACCATGATCAACGGGCTGGGTGTTTTGGGCTGGGGAGTTGGAGGCATCGAAGCCGAAGCCAATATGCTGGGCCAACCGCTTTATATGTTGATGCCAGAAGTCATCGGTTTTGAACTAGTCGGTGCGCTGCCTTCAGGTGCGACTGCGACTGACATGGTTCTGCGGGTTGTTGAATTGTTGCGAGCCGAAGGCGTTGTCGGCAAGTTCGTGGAGTTCTTTGGGACTGGCATGAACGAAATGAGCGTTGCTGATCGCGCGACCATCGCCAACATGGCGCCCGAGTATGGTGCGACCATGGGGTTCTTTCCCGTGGATGATGTCACGCTGAAATACATGCGGCAAACTGGCCGTAGCGAACAACAGGTTCAACTGGTCGAGCGTTATTCAAAGGAACAGGGATTGTTCCGTACCGACGATGGCCCGGTGCTCAAATACACCAAAACATTGTCGCTAGATCTCAGTACGGTTGAACCAAGTCTGGCGGGTCCCAAACGACCGCAAGATCGCATTGCGTTGAAGGACATGAAGCAGGCGTTCAACAATTCCTTGACCGCCCCTGTTGGCAAGACAGGATTTGGACTCGAATCGTCTTCGCTGAGCAACACCGGTACAATCAATGACAACGGACACAGCAAGACAATCGGTCACGGTGCCGTTGTTATTGCAGCGATCACGTCTTGCACGAATACCAGTAATCCATCGGTCATGATCGGTGCTGGATTGCTGGCCAAGAAAGCGGCTGAGCGTGGATTGACCGTTCCCTCGCACGTCAAAACTAGCCTCGCGCCTGGATCGCGTGTCGTTACGGAATACTTGGACAAAGCTGACCTAACCGATAGTCTTCGTGAGTTGGGCTTCCACACGGTTGGATACGGATGCACGACTTGCATCGGCAACAGTGGTCCACTTCCAGAACCTGTTGCCAACGCCATTACGTCGGGCGACTTGGTGGCTTCAGCTGTCTTGAGTGGAAACCGAAACTTTGAAGGCCGTGTGAACCCGCTGACCAAAGCAAACTACTTGGCCAGCCCGCCACTTGTCGTTGCCTATGCTCTGGCTGGCAGTACGGATGTCGATCTCGCTACCGAACCAATCGGAAAAGACAAAGACGGCAAGGATGTGTTCTTGAAAGAAATCTGGCCAAGCGCTCAAGAGATCAACGAGACGATGGAGCGTTCGATCGACCCGTCAATGTTCACCGAGCAATACGACCAGAGTGTCAAAGGTAACGAGCTTTGGAATGCGATCGATGTTTCCGGCGGTGACTTGTACCCATGGGACGACAGCAGCACCTACATTCATCACCCACCGTTCTTGGATTCTGTCACTGGGGAATCCGTTCCCGACATCACGCCGATTAAGGGTGCACGTGTGCTCGCGCTGTTAAGTGATTCGGTCACCACCGACCACATTTCACCCGCAGGAGCGATCGCTTCGGACGGACCAGCCGGCAAGTACTTGCAAGACAACGGGGTCGGAGTCCGCGACTTCAATAGCTTTGGTTCACGCCGTGGAAACGATCGCGTGATGGTCCGCGGTACGTTCGCCAATATTCGCATTCGCAACCAACTCGCACCAGGCACCGAAGGAGGCTACACCCGGCACTTGCCCGATGGCGAAGTCACTTCAATTTACGATGCATCGATGCAGTACCAAGCCGACGGTGTTCCACTAGTCGTTTTGGCGGGCACTGAATACGGCACCGGCAGTAGCCGTGACTGGGCCGCCAAAGGAACGATGATGTTGGGCGTCAAAGCCGTGATCGCAGCGAGCTACGAACGTATCCACCGCAGTAATTTGGTTGGAATGGGCGTGCTGCCACTGGAGTTTGCAGACGGAGCGACTTGGCAATCGTTGGGACTGACCGGCGAAGAAGTGATCGACATTACGGATTTGTCAAACGACTTGCAGCCACGTTCAACAATCAACGTGACTGCAACGGGAGCCGATGGCAAAGTAACCACATTTCCATGTGTCGTCCGCATCGACACTCCCGTGGAAATGCAGTACTACCAGAATGGCGGCATCCTGCACACGGTTCTGCGAAACCTAGCCAAGTAGTCCAGCCCAGAGCCGTGAAAGTCACTCCAGCGGCACGTGTCGTTGGCGTGCGAAAGTAGCAGGCGTGGACGGTCTTCACGAAGCGAAAATCGATTTGTACCGTAAATTGCAGGTGTTGCTGACTTTTTGCCTAACACTTGTGGTTACCATGCGTTACGTCCAGTGGTATGAAATTCCAATGGTTTAACGGGAACGAATCGATGCAACGTTTTCTAT
>CAYNNP010000074.1:0-24637 GCA_964398215.1 uncultured Pirellulaceae bacterium
ACTGAAACGTGGACGAGGGCGACCCTACAACGAAGCCTTGACGGTGTTGGCACGACTAGAAACCGAGGCTGCCGAACAAACGTTCTTCGCAACTTTGCAGGACGAATTGCTGGAAGTCACCCGTAGCTACTGGGCACTTTACCTAGAACGAGCCGTCCTCACGCATCAAATGCGTCTGTTCCTACAAACACAACAGATTCATCGAACCCTGGAGGCTCGGCAAAACGTTGACACCCAAGGCACGCAGCTAATTTTGGCTGCAAGTGCATTGGAAAACCGCCGCGCCGATTTGATTCGATCTCGCACAGCGGTCACCAACGCAGAGACACGTTTGCGAGGATTGATCAATGCACCCGAATTGGCAAACTCTGATCTAGCAGAGCTCATCCCGATCGAGATGCCTTCGACTGAATTCTTCCGTACGGAACTTCAAACAGAAATCCAAACGGCGATCACTTCTCGCCCTGAGGTCAAAGCCGCGATTCAACAAGTACGAGCTGGCGTAAAGCGGTTGAAGATTGCCGAACATGAAATGCTGCCGCTATTGAACCTTGTCACTCAACTTTACGCAAACGGATTGCGTGGAGACAGCGACTTTGGACGAGCCTTCACGGATCAATTCAATGGTGGCTCTCCAAGTTACACGATTGGCATTCAGTATGAGCTGCCGATTGGCAATCGCCTTGCAAAGGCTCGCGTGTGTCGACGTCGGCACGAAATGAAACAACTGCAAGACGAATACGCTAGAGCGTTGGAAGCAGTTGAAACAGAAGTTGACATTGCCGTCCGCGAACTGAATACCGCTCACATGGAAATCAAAGCCAAAAGCCGAGCATTGATCGCAGCCGAAGCAGAAGCCAATACGATCGAACAGCGGTGGATGCGCATGGTTGATGGAACTGGATCGACAGGCCTGAACCTCGAATCGCTGTTGCGAGCCCAGGAACGAGTGACCGAAGCCGAACGTGATTACGTAACATCTGTACTCACTTACAACTTGGCAATGATTAGCCTGAAACGAGCAAACGGAACTCTGCTGCGGTCTGAAGACGTGATCGTGAACCAAACTTGCGAAGCCGGTTGCAAGGGAATCGCGTTGTCTAAAGGAATGTCGGCCAATAACGTCAATACCCCAGCGCAACCGACTATCCATAGCGAAGCTTTTGGTGTGCCCGTTGAATCGACATACAACGATGTGATGTCAGATGGCAGTTATGCACCAGTCCAAGAGCCCAGCAGTTATCCAGCGGAGCCCGCCCAGCCAATGGAATTGCCGATTGAACCCGACTACTTTCGCAATTAACTGACATTCCCTGGCTCTCTTGTCGTTCCGACAAACGAATCTTGAATATGAACACATCGACCGCTTCCCAAAACAAGTCACCTAGTGGCAAACGGAGGCGGTCGAGCAGGAACGGATGGCTTCGCACCCGGCCTGTTCAACGTTCATCATCCAGCAACCGGCGCAATCTCCGCATATGGGCAAATCAAGTCCGAGAGTTTGAGCAAGAAGCGGCATCGCTGACTTCAAAGCAGATTGCGGAAAAAGTACTGGCGTTAAAAGAAGAACCAGAGACGTCGGCGCGTGCCGATCACCAGTTTGCCGGACTTATCGCCGAAGCAGTTTTCCGGACCAATGGATTTCGGCTTCATGATGTTCAAGTCCAAGCGATGGCTGCGGGCGCGATGGGCACGATTGTCGAAATGCAAACCGGTGAAGGCAAAACGGTTGTGACTGGTGCAATTGCTGCAATCAAAAGCCGGTGTATCGATTCAGTTCACGTGGGAACGACGAATACCTATCTCGCTGCCCGCGACCTGGAAAGCATGCAAGACACGTTCGATTTGCTAGGGATTTCGGCTGGACTTTTGCCCGAGGAAAACAACGAAATCGCATCTCGCCGCGCCTACCGAAAACAAATTGTCTATGGCCCTGGTTATCAATATGGATTTGACTACCTGCGTGACCAACTCTATTTGCGCACGAATCGCCAGACCGACCTAGGAACGGAAATCGTCAACCGCATCCGCGGCAACAATGCGTATGAAAACCTAATTCAACCAAGCCAACATCATGCAGCTTTGATCGACGAAGCCGATAGTGTCATGATCGACGAGGCGATGACGCCATTGATCATCAGTTTACCATCGAAAAACTACGAGGACCCCAAGCCGTACTTGTTGGCTCGTAAAATCGTTGCCGAATTCGAGCGCGATGTTGACTACACAATCGAGCTACCGGCCAAAAAGATCGATGTGAAGGATCAAGCCAATACCCGTGCACATGAGCTGGTTGCAAAGCATCGTCGTTTGCAATTAACGCGGCCCTGGCGATTGTACATTTCCAACGCAATCCGAGCTCGCGACATTCTTGAACGAGACATCGACTACGTGGTCTTGGACGACAAAGTCCAAATCGTTGATCAATACACGGGCCGAATTCTTGCGGATCGAACTTGGCAAGATGGCTTGCACCAAGCAGTGGAAGCCAAAGAGAACCTGTCAATCCAACCGGGCCGAGAATCGACAACGCAGGTCACTCGGCAACGCTACATGCAAATGTACACTTCACTCGGCGGACTGACCGGCACGGCGTCTTCCGTGGCAGAAGAATTCACCTCGGTCTACAAGTGCCCGGTCATCGAAATACCAACCAACAAAAAGTGCATGCGAAAAAGAGAACGGACCAGGTTCTTTTCGTCGCAAGAAGCAAAGCTAGAAGCGATCGCCGCTGACGTCATCCAGCGACATCAAACGGGCCAACCCATCCTGGTCGGAACAAAAACGATTCACGAAAGCTATCAGGTTCGAGACATTTTGCAGTCCCGAGGGCTCGAGCCAACCGTGCTAAACGGAGTCCAGGATGAAGACGAAGCCGACATTGTCGCAAAAGCCGGATCTTTCGGCGCGCTTACGATTGCGACCAATATGGCAGGTCGTGGAACCGATATTAAACCAGACGAGAATGCATTGGAGGCGGGCGGCCTGCATGTGATTGGGGTCAGCCCAAACGCATCAAAACGGATTGACCGCCAACTCGCCGGGCGAGCGGCTCGACAAGGGCAACCAGGGTCGGTGCAGTTTTTTGCAGCAGCGACTGATTCAATCTTTGCCGACAACAAATCACCGCTTGCAAAGCAGATCGCACGACGCGCCAAAAAAAGCGGCGAATCGGCCAACTACTCACGCGATCTCTCGGCACTACAGGAGTCCATCGAGGCTCGGAATTTCAAACAACGAAAAGACATGATTCTTCGCGATCGCTGGATGGATAAGGTTCGCGAAGCAATCGAGAAAGAGTAACAGGGAATCCTCCAATGACGACTTTGAATACCGCACGCATTTGTGTCGCCACACTCACGGCAATGATGCTTTCGGCTGGAATTGCAAACGCCCAAAACCGATTGCACTCAGGCCGCATCACAAAGAGCTTTACGGAACCCATTGAGCGATGCGTTGCGGCAACCGCAGAGGGCGGAATCATCGTTCAAACGATGGTGCGTGAAGGCCAGAAGGTCAAGGTTGGTGACACGCTCGCCAAAATCAACCAGAAAGTACTACTGGCATCATTGGAAATCGCAAAAGCTCGCTCCAAATCCAAGTCACGCTTGGATGCAGCAACCTCGCAGATGGAATTGACCAAGTCGCAGCTTGATGCAATCCAGTCGCTGGTAGACGGTGGACACACAAACAAGTTTGAAGTTGAACAGAGAGAAGCGGAATACCAAAGAGCGTTCGCAGAATTTCGTTTGGCCGAGGATGAATTGCAACTGAACAAACTGGAAGTCGATCGCATCCAGGCTCAGATCAATGATCGCACAATCAAGAGCCCCATTGATGGGATCGTGATCGAAATCCACAAGCAACTTGGGGAAAACGTTTCCAACAACGAGCCACAGTATGCGACTGTTGTTCGAGTCGACGAGTTGAAGGTTCGGTTTTACTTGGATGCCCATTCGCTGCGTGCGGCGAAAGTCGGCAGCAAGATTGACATTCTGGTCGGATTTGATCGCAAGAAAACACAAGCAGAAGTCGTCTACGTATCGCCAGTTATCGATCCAGACAGTGGTCTGGGCCGGCTTGACATAAAAATCGACAACCACGACTACGCGATCCAAAGTGGCATCATTTGCTATTGGATCGAGCGCACCGAACAGGAATCGAATTCCCAGCAAGCAGCAAAAAACGACCGATCAATCAATTCATCTTTTTGATTGATCCGCCCAAAACAAACGACGTCGAACCACTCGATTTCACAAAGAAGATTCGATAGCCATGCAAACTAATTCCAGCACAACAACCCAGCAGAAAATCCATACGGGCAGTCTGGGCTTGCAGCCAAAATTGACGCTTGGCCAAACAATCGATCAGCAGATCTTGCAGGTGGTTTCCAGCAATCACAACGAGAAAACGGTTCGCACCAAACTAATCCAGATGGCTCTCTCGGAGAACGGAGCAGTTGGAGCATGTTTTCTGCGAAAGGATGTGAACGAACACTGGTCTCCAGGTATCGATAGCCCTTCCGCTGGTCGACTTCCGAAACGAACCGATTTCGATGAAGCACTATCGGAACGCTGCGATGGCTATTCGATGTCTGCGAACGTTCAAAGTGAAGCATTGCCTTCGCTGGACATGCATGGGCTGTTCGCACCGATTCGGGCTCGAGGCGCAGCGCCGGAAATCTTGATGGTGGTTGCCGCGTCGCAACAAAACGCAATCACTGTTACCCATACGCTGCAAAAAATCGCAGCAGCAATTCAGCTTTGGATCAATAGCCAGAACGCTGCTGATTCAGAATGGCAAGTCGTTGCGTTGGGGGCAATCATTGAACTGGTCGCGCGAATCGAAAGCCAACCAGATTTGAAACATGCAACCGAAGAAACCGCCAACCTGCTCGCGAATCGAATCGGCTGCAACTCCGTCGCAGTTGGGATGGTCGAAAAAGGCCGTATGCGACTGAAGTCAATTTCGGGCGTCACAAAGATCGACCATGGCTCCGACGCTAGCCAAAACTACCTGCAATCGATGGTGGAAAGTGCCGCACGTTTAGAACCTGCGATTTTTCCGCCAGTCAACGATGACAACAACCACATGTTGCAGGCACACCGACAGCTTGCTGCATCGATTCACTCGGAAGCTGTCTTCAGTGAACCGCTGCTGCGCGAAGACGGCACACCAATGGGTGCCATCGTGTTGACCGGCCCCAAGACGGTTTTAAGTGCTAGCCAAGTGCAAAGGTTCAGCCACACTGCGGCCACACCGATTGCCAACTCACTGCAAATGGTCAGCAAGCTTAAGCGAAACATTGTCTCGCGCTCGCTAAGCTACCTACGAAACAAAGTCAGCGCTGCGAAACGCTGGGTAGTGATTGCGATGCTGGTTGGCATTGGGGCGTTGATGTTCGTCCCAGTCACCTACCGAGTCCGTTGCAATTGTGTGACCGAACCCGTGAAACGACGATTCTCCGTCGCGCCCTTTGATGGACAAATCGTTGTTGGCCACAAAGAAGCAGGCGACTTTGTAAAGGAAGGCGATTTACTGGCTGAAATGGACGGGCGTTCAATCCGTTGGGAGCTTTCGGGGATCACTGCGGAGCGCGAGCAGTCGCTACGAACCAGAGAAATGGAATTGTCAGAACGCAACATTCCTAAAACGATTCTTGCTGAACTGGAGTATGACCGCTTGGTTGCGCAAGAGGCTGTGCTGCAATACCAACGTGATCACCTGCAAATCAAGAGTCTTGTCGATGGTGTGGTCTTGAGTGGTTCACTGGAACGTGCCGAGGCTGCTTCGGTGGAAACCGGGCAAGTCCTGTTTGAAATTGGACCACTGAAACCGATGCGAGTCGAAATAGCTGTCCCCGATGATGAGATCGCGCAGGTAAAAACCGGTTTCTCTGTCAAAGTCTGGATCGATGGCCAAGAAGACGAACCCATTGAAGGACAGATTAAAAAAATCCATCCGCGCAGCGAAACACGTGATGCAGACAACGTTTTCATTGCTGAAATCGAATTCCCCAATGACGAAGAACGCCTTCGCCCGGGCATGAAAGGGAACGCCAGAATCGACTGTCAGAAAAGAAGCCTTGGATGGACCTTGTTCCATAAACCGGCCAACTATTTGCGTTCACGGTTTACTTGGTGGTAGGCCGCACAGCACACCCCGTAAGAAACGAAACGTCTGAATCGTATTTGTACGCGTTCTCAGTAATTCAACGAAAACCGAATACACAACTGCCATGCTGAACGAACAAACATTCGAATTTGGACAAGCTCGTCTGAAGCTGAAAGATGCGTTGCATTTTTCGATGCGGCAGACAGGTGGTGGTATCGAGTACCTTGTCGAAGATGAACTGACTGGGCGATTTTTCCGAGTAGGATTGGCTCAATACACGTTCCTAACAATGCTGGATGGAAAACGCACCGTCAGCACTGCATTGATGAAGACGGCAACGTTGCTAAGAGAACATGCCATCGACGAGAACGAGGCAGCCAGTCTTTGTAAGTGGGCAATTGAATCAGGACTGATCGAATCTGAAACCGGGAACTCTTCCGCCAGACGCCAAGAACAGCATGAGATGATGCGCAAGAAACGCATGATTTCATATTTGAACCCCATGATGATGCGGGTTCCAATATTCAATCCCGATCCATTGGTCACCGGCATATCGCGTTACCTTGGATTCTTGATTAGTCCGCTGGGGTTATTCGCTTGGCTAGCCGTTGTGATATACGGTTTCGTTCACTTGGCGCAAAACTGGAGCGACTTTTACACACACCGTGTTAACTCGTTCAGCCCTATGGACTTGGTTTGGATCGGTGCAACGTGGCTGATCCTGAAGATTGTTCACGAGTTAGCCCACTCGTTGGTATGTAAGAAATTCGGTGGCCGCGTTCAATCGTGCGGGCTACTGGTTTTGTTGTTGATCCCCTTGCCGTTTGTCGACGTGACAAGCTCCTGGCGTTTTGACAACAAGTGGAAACGAATTTTGACGTCTGCTGCGGGCATGATGAGTGAGTTGTTCGTCGCTGCGATTGCCTGCTACATTTGGGTCAATACCGAACCGGGACCACTGCAGTACCACGCAGGCAATGTGATCATCACCGCGACGCTACATACGCTGTTGTTCAACATCAACCCGCTGATGCGATTCGATGGTTACTACATGCTATCTGATTTCTTGGAGATACCAAATCTATCCACCAACGGACGAGCATGGCTAAAAGGAGCATTCAAGTGGATGTATTTTGGCAAAAAGCCGGCCCCGCTCAAGGAAGTTGGCTTTCGTGGAATTGCGGTTCGTGCCTACGGAATCGGAGCCATGTTTTGGTTCTTCATGATCGCTGTTGGCCTTTCGTTGGCTGCGTCTAGTTTGGTTGAAGGAATCGGTCTGATCGTGGCCTTGATCGGCTGCGTTTTGTGGTGCGGAATTCCAATCTACCAGCTTTGCAAATACACGCTATTTGGGACTGACACGGAAAAGCCCAACCGTGTTTGGTTCGCGGGCGCTACGTCGGTCACTGCCGCGTTGTTGGCAGCGTTCCTAATTTTCTGCCCAAGCCCTTCTGTTGTTTCCGCACCAGTCGTTATCGATTATGAACCACTGTCGATTGTTCGCGCCAACACCACAGGGTTTGCAAAAGAGATCCATGTGAAGGATGGCCAGATCGTGGACCAAGGCGACATTTTGATCACGCTAGAGAACCCTCAACTCGAACAAGAACTCGGTTCGTTGTTGATCGACATCAAAATATCAGAGTTACGAATCAATGCTCTGCACAACGAAAACCTGATTAGCCAAGTACAACTTGAGCAGGAGTCACTGGTGTCGTTGGAGAAGCGAAAGCATGAGCTTGAGGAACAGATTTCACATTTGGTTGTAATTGCACCGCAAGACGGACAGGTTCTGTCGCGGGACCTGCACACAAAGCAAGGCACTCATTTTCGCCCTGGCGATGAACTTTTGTCGATCGGGCGACCGGGAGAAATCCACGCGATTGCGCTGACCAAACAAACCGACATTGATTGGGTCACCGCAAACCCAGAATCGCAAGTCGAATTGTTGATCTGGGGACGGCATTCGAATTCACTGATCCCAGGCAAAATCAAAACCATCAATCCGCGCGCCCGAGATGACCTTCCGCACGAAGCATTTTCTGCGTCCATCGGTGGCGCTCTGGCCGTTGTGCCGCGAAATCAAGTCGAAGGCAACAAGCCAGACCAGGAACAAGATCTGATGCTGACCCAACCACGGGTTCCCATCGAAATCGAGTTACCCAAAGAGGAGCGTTTGGCGCTGGTATCAGGCCAAACGGGACAGTTGATCGTTCGCAGTCGAGACCAGAACATGGGAAAATATCTTGCTGAGAACTTCATGCGATTCGTCAGCGAGAATAGCTTCCGTACTCACGGTCTGTGATCAGTTGCGATGTCGATAGGGATTGAACAGCAAATAGTTCAGGTGGCGGTACAAGTCACTATCGGTTAGCAACTCGGCATGGTTTCCTTCGCCAGCAAGCCGAGGTCCATTGAGCAACACAACTCGACTGGCACTCCGCAATGTCTGCAAGCGTCGTGGCAAGATCACAACCAGTGTGCCCATCGCAACCAACTCGTGCAGCGCGGCCAAGCAGGGATCTTCGCCCAAGTTTTCTGGCGACGAAGGCTCTGAAGCCAACAGAACGGGAGGTTTATGCAGCAGGGCACGCGCCACCGCGATCCCATAGGTCATTTCGACATCGAGCGCGGTATCTCCAGCCGTAACATAGGTGTTCAGCCCATCCGGCAACCGCTGCAGACGTTCGTAAACATCAACTTTCTCTAACGCTTCGACGATATGAGAATTGCTGATCGTGTCGTCACCACCTCGAAGGTTTTCGATGATGGATCCGTCCCAAATAGGGCCACTGGGTTCAATCCACATCACGTTGTCGGCCAACGATCGCGGATGAATATCCAGCAATCCAAGCCCATCGATGGACACACGACCTTCGGACGGTCGCCCAAAGCCCATTAGCAATTCGATCAACGCTCTGGTCGAGATCGATTCAGTACCCAAAATCGCAACCATCGATTTTGGTAACAGCTCAAGCGAAAAATGACTGAGGATTGTTTTGTTACTTGAGTCATTGAGCGTGACGTCTTGAATCAATACGCCATCGCGCAGCCCTGCGAATCCTACACGTTGCTCGGTGGGAGCAATATCGTCATTGCGACGCAGGTACATGTAAACACGATCAGACGCGTCGGCACCAGGTTTCAAAATCCGATTCAGTTCGGACAAACGAACGGCGGACACAACCGCGCCAGTGAGAGCAAGACCCAGCAAGAGAGCTGCAGAAAGACTCAGTCCTTTTTCATCGCCAAGCAAGTTAATGCCCAGGCCAAGAATCACCAATGCAATCGCGATCGTTGAAGCAAGGAACAAGACAGGCCAAATTCGGCCGCGCTGTGAGTCGCTTTCATCAAGCCGCCGATAGAGGATATCGAGTTCATTTCCAAAGGCTTGATCTGCTAGTCCGTTGGCTTGTAGTCTGGCCAGCTTGGGCGCTAGGCCAACCAATTCGGCCATCCGCTGGCGACTCCTGCTGACTTCCCAAGTTGAAACAGTTGCTTCGTCATTCCCGCGTAAAAACCGAAAAAGCCGCCAAAGGCAAACACCGCTGATCACGGCTAGCACTGCCAACCAAACATCCACAAGCAGGGCAACCACCACACAAAAGATCAACATCAGCAAGTTGCGCGGGAGAGATCGGTACCAAAGCGAAAGTGTCTTTTGAAGCCTCGGTAAGTCTTGGCCGATCAAAGATTGTGCATGAACGTGCTGGGCTGCAGCGCCTTCGAATTCGGCGCGCCGGAGACTTTGATTCAGAACCTTGGTGTGCAGCGCTCTGACGATTCGACTGGCGCGTCGGTCGGCGGCCAGACGATGCCGCCAGACTCCCAAGCAAAACAGGGCGCTAAAGACAAATACGATCGCGACCAATACGACTAGCTGCAGCACATCTTGCGTCGGAAAAAAACTTGGTACCGGCAGGTAAAGGTGACTGCCAAGGCGGATTGATTCACCACGAATCCCTTCTTTTTCCAAACACCGCGCGATCACCGCGACAAGAATGATTACGACTGGCAACAGCAACGCACTTAACAGCGCCCACACATAGGACGCTGTCATACCGCCCGCTTCTGGTTCGTTGCGCGGAGCGGTTAAAATATCAAGACGACTCAAGCGAAGGCCTCACGCACTAGATGCAATAGATAAGCAGGCAGTTGGCGCGAGTTTCATTCGCTTTATGCCAAGTCCCGATCCTCGAAAAGTAACATCGCCAGCATCCAAATGGCGATTGCGAAACATACAAGATAGTTGAAAGCACCAGCTAAGTAGATCACTGGAATCGGATTTCCTGCATCCACAGCACTTTGAACGTTGAATACATTCAAATTCGGGACAATTACCGCTATCAGCTTACCAACAAATCCGACCAAAGGATTGTTCCCCTCAGTCGATGCAACCAACGGCGATGTCAGATTACCAATTACGTAAACAACAAAACAGGTAATAAAGTTCGCCAACAGCGGGAGTCGAGTCGCAAGGGCAACCGCAACCGCTGCAATCACCATCGTCTGCATGAAGTACAAACCCAGAACAGGAATCGTTGTCATGATTTCTTCCAGGCCCAACGCCCACCCCGTCATTCCGGTGGAGGTTTCTCGAGCGTCGTAAAGCGGTTTGTAGCTCAGCAAGATCAAGAAGAAAGCGCTGATCACGATGAACATCACAAACACGCTCATCATGATCCCAGCGTACTTGCCCAAGATGAATGATCGTCGGCTAACCGGTTTACTAAGAACTGTCAGTGCCGTTCGGCCTTCGATTTCATCACTAACCGTTGTACCGGCACTCCACACGGCCTGAATGATCCCCAAGATCATGATCAACGTCACGCTGCTGTCTTTAAACATCCGGATATCGTCGCCGAGTGTATTGAACGGATAGATCGAAAAAACGACCACTCCGAAAACACCCATCGCAAGCAAGATCAAGTACAGCATTTGAGCCATCTCGTTCTTTGCTGTTGAAAGCGCCAAAGCCCAAACGCGCGGTGCAGCTTGGCGAAACGCGACCACGAAAGTTATGAACGTAAAGAAGCAGAATGCGATCATGACCAGTGACGACGTCTGGGGCACTGTCGGCAGGTTCTTGATCGTCAGCGTAACGGTGGCGTCATCGATTTCACGGTTTTGGATGAACAGGCGATTCGGGTCCGACGAAATTGGTGCAACGTCACGATTTTCGTACTTGTAAGTCATCACTTCGTTGGCGTTGACCCGCGTCAGTGCCTTGGTGGCTGATGTTGGATCGGGAGCATCCGAGAAGACAATCGTCCGGTTGCTTTCGATAATCAGCTCCGCCATCGTCTTGGTGTCGTAGGTAAATTCACTCAGTTGATTCATCTGGTGAAAGTCGGCAGCATCTGGATCGATACTGGCTGGAGCCGCTGGAACGGTCAGCACAATTTGGGATGTTCCATCGCCAACAAGATTGACTTCCGGAATCGAATTCACGAACGCCATCGGTTTATCAACGAAAGTTGTTGCGGACAAACCGAGAACGGTAATGATTCCTGTCGTGATCAAAACGTACGGGACGATGCCTTCTGTCAGGATGGTTCCCCACTCGCTCCGCGTCCGATGCCACATCCCATAGACGAATCCAAAACCTGCTATCAGGCCAAGCGCTATCAGCGGCAGAAACAGAGTTTCTGGATACTCGGATTCGCGGGGCACGTAGTGGTAACACAGGAAAGCAGAAATCAATGCTCCGATGACAAGCGATACAGTCACACCTCGCTTGGGGTCATCAGCCAGCGTTCCCAGCCCTGGAAAGAATGACAAAATCGCAAGCACACCATAAACCGCCAAACACACAATCGCTCCCAGCAATACTCCAGCAGCGATGACCCAAATCGGCGTGATGAAGCTGGGCATCCACTTTGAAATTTGCCCCACGATGAGGGCTGGCTGGGCGCTACAAAGGTCGCCGAACGAAGGCAGGGTGAGTTCGAGCATGGAAATGGAAAGGTGAGAATAGATTGGTATTGGACAGGTCGCCGTTAAACGCCAAATTTACGCGCGTATCTGGTGGGAACAAGTCGTCGATCGAAAAATCAACGCTTGCCTATTCCGGCGTGAACCGAGATTTCCGCGAAAAATCTCTCTTCGCTGTTACGTGGCAACGCGTGAAAAGGTTTGCTTTTATTGGAATTGAACCAAAAGTTTGCGAATCGAAGCGGGGATTTCAACTTTCTGGAGCCCCTGTTCTGTGAATCGACAGCACACCGCAGTGACTTCTCCTGTGGCGACAGGTCCCGATTCGTTACTGATTTCAAACCGATAACGGACGCTGGTCTTGCCGATTTTGGAGACACTGACCGCGATCAGCAGTTGGTCCTCGAACCGAGCTGGAGCCAAATAATCGCATTTTGCAGACACCCTTGGCCAAGATATCGGGGGGCCATCATCGACTTTGTGCGATAGAACCGAGATCCCGACCGACCTCAACAACTCGTGCTCAGCGACTTCCATGATTGGAAAAAACGCGGAGAAATGCACGATGCCAGCGGCGTCAGTGTCCCGAAACTCGACCCGGCGTTTAACTTCAAAAGCCACTTGATCTACCTAGCAGCGGACAACGGTCCCCTTTGAAAGGACCGGGGCTTGCACCCGTGGGCTGAGAAAATCGCCAACGGGCGCTGTGCGGCGTAGCGACACACGTCGATAGGTGATTACTACGAATTACTCGCCAACGAATGGCAACAAAGCCATGAATCGTGCGCGTTTGACTGCTGCGGTGACCGCATGCTGGCTGGCGGCAGTACAGCCACTCTTGCGACGGCCAACGATTCGGCCTTGCCGGTTGATCATCTTTTTCAGCAATTCGACGTCTTTATAGTCGACGTACATGGGTCGTGGTCGCTGACCATCGACGAAAATCGGGTCCTTCTTGCGTGTACGACTACGGACGCGAGAACGTTTTCGAGCACGACTACGGTTGCTCATTGGACGAGGAGGCATATCACTTCTCTTAAAGGGGCGAATGGTCTAACAGGGCAGAGAACGAACTTCGGATGGCTCAATGGAGCCAAAGTTGCCTTTGCGCTGTTGCGGTCGATGGGCTGTGGTTCGTCTGTTTGCCATCGACTCGCCAAGGACAGAACGAAGGGCGGGAGTATGGTCGCTGCTGGCGGCCCTGGCAAGGGGAAATGAACTCAGAAGCTCCCGTATTTCGCGACATTCCACCGACTTTTTCGATCGATTTGCCCTTTCACTTCAGGTCAAGCTTTGCCATTATTTGCAGAACGTTCTCTGGGAAACTTCTTGCGATGTTTCGAGGGTTGGGTAAAGCGGATTTACACCCCGGATAAACACACAAGCGAAGGCGCATTACTAGCCGTTGCTCAAGTGGGTTTTCGCCATGCTACCAGAGATTCTACAACTCAACTGCCGTTTGCGAACAAAGCAACCAAGAGCCACGATCCACACAATTTCGGTTTGAACTGAAGACGCGACGTTCCGCGTCCCCGAATTCTTTTGTTGATCATGAGCCTGTTTAGGTGAAAAAAATGAATCTGGAGAAGCTACGAAACATCGGGATCAGCGCCCACATTGACTCGGGAAAAACAACCCTCAGTGAGCGAATCCTGTACTACACCGGACGGATTCACAAAATCGAAGACGTTCGTGGCGGTGGCGATGGCGCGACCATGGACCATATGGAACTGGAAAAAGAACGTGGAATCACGATCACCAGTGCAGCAACCAGCGTTAACTGGAAAGACCATCCGATCAACTTGATTGATACACCCGGCCACGTTGACTTTACTGTCGAAGTAGAGCGTTCGCTGCGTGTCTTGGATGGTGCTGTCTTGGTTTTGTGCAGCGTCGGTGGCGTCCAAAGTCAATCGATTACGGTTGACCGTCAAATGAAACGATATGGCTGCCCGCGTGTTGCGTTTATCAACAAGATGGACCGAACCGGCGCCAACCCGTTCCGTGTTGCCGAGCAACTTCGCGACAAACTGGGCGCCGAAGCGTTCATGATGCAATATCCGATCGGCGCCGAGGATAACTTCGAAGGCGTTATCGACTTGATCGAAATGAAGGCCTACACCCACGAAGGCAATGAGGGTGAAACGGTCGTCACCGGCGATATCCCCGCCGAGCTTCAAGACAAAGCGGAGGAGTACCGCGGATTGATGCTGGAAGCTTTGTCGATGTACAGCGACGAAATGATGGAATTGCTTCTTAGCGAAGAAGAAATTCCAAAGGATTTGATCTACAACGTAACACGTGATGCAGTGCTTGGTGGTGCGACACCTGTCTATATGGGCAGTGCGTTCAAGAACAAATCGGTTCAACCGCTTCTTGATGCAGTTATCCGTTACCTGCCAAGTCCACTTGATCGAGAAATCAAAGGTTCCGATCCGAAGGACGAAGAAAAGAAGATCGAATTGAAGCCCGATCCAAAGGCTCCTTTCGTTGGCATGGCGTTCAAGATCGTTGATGATCCATTCGGCCAACTGACTTTCATGCGGGTCTATCAAGGAACCATCGAAAAGGGCAGCGGATACGTCAACCAACGGACTGGACGGACCGAGCGTTTCAGCCGGATCGTTCGTATGCACAGCGAGAAACGAGAAGAAATCGACTCGGCTTCTGCTGGTGACATCATCGCAGTCATGGGCATCGATTGTGCAAGTGGCGATACCTATGGTGCCACACGCGATCAGTGCACACTGGAATCGATGTTCGTTCCCGATCCTGTGATCAAAATTGCTGTCGAAGCAAAGAACCGATCCGAAGCCGACAAGATGGGCAAGGCTCTCCAACGGTTCCGCAAAGAAGATCCTACCTTCCGAGTCTTTACTGACGAAGAAACCAAAGAGATCCTGATTAGCGGCATGGGCGAATTGCACCTGGAAGTTTACATCGAACGAATTCGTCGTGAGTACGGCGTTGAGATCGAAGTCGGTGCACCGAAGGTTAGCTACCGCGAAAGCCCAACCAAAGAAGTTTCGTTCGACTACAAACACAAGAAGCAGTCGGGTGGTTCTGGTCAGTTCGCTCACATCAAGGGCAAGCTTTGCCCAATCGAGTCGGACAGCGAAGACAGCTTTGAGTTCGAGGAAAAAATCGTTGGTGGACGTATCCCCAAGCAGTACATCCCGGCAATCGAAAAAGGTTTTCGCGACATCCTCCACAAAGGACCAGTCGCAGAGTACCCAGTCGTTGGCACGCGGATTGTGCTTGAAGACGGAAGCTTCCACGAAGTTGACTCTTCTGAGAAAGCGTTTTACACAGCCGCTCAGGGTTGCTTCCGCGAGTACTTCAAGCAGGCGGGACCAAAACTTCTTGAGCCAATCATGAACATCGAAATCGAATGCCCCGAGGATTTCCAAGGTGCAGTTGTTGGTGACGTGATCAAACGACGTGGAATCATGAACAGCAATGATATCGTTGACGGCAACAGTATCATCATCGCCGAGGTTCCACTTGCAGAAACCTTTGGCTATGCAACTGACCTGCGTTCAATGACGCAAGGCCAAGGAACCTTTACAATGGAACTTGCAACGTTCCGTCAGGTTCCATCGAACATCCAAGAAGAGATCGTCGAAGCCAAGAAAAAACAGTTGGTCGGCTCGAAGTAAACCGCTTTGGCCGACACCAAAAGAAAAGCCCCGTTCAATGAACGGGGCTTTTTTTGTGCATTCGCGAAACCTCATTCCGCTGTACGTAGCCGCTTAAACAATTGGCCAATCGACTTGGCGGAATCTGACTTCAGCAAGCCTGCACGGTAAATGCGACCTGCGACCACGACCACAATTCCTGTCGCGATCAACATCACCAATGCCGACACCGGTAGCTGCCACGACGGAATCGTTTGCCCCGTGGACATTCGCAGCGACATCATCAGCGGCGCCGATGGCGGAAAGAAGCTTAGCGCGACCGGTAATACTCCATTGGGATCCTTGATCACCAAGAACCAAGTCATCATTGGCAACATCAACACCAGCCAGACGGGCAACAGCATTGACTGGGCTTCTTTTAGCTCGCTGACAGAAGCGCCGATCGTCAAGAAAATCGAACTAAAGAACAGAACACCCAAAATCTGGAACACAATCAACCACGGCATCACCGCCCAAGGCAAATTATCACCCCAGCCGTTATGATTCAGCATGAAGTAGCCGCCGATGCCGTAGATCGCAAAGATCACGAACGAGCCACAAACATTGCCAATCAATTTGCCAGTCATCAATGTCGTAGGACTGACCGAACCCAACAGCAGCTCGGCAATGCGGTTCGTCTTTTCTTCCATTCCACTTTCTAGCATCGGTTGCGCTGCCAGAAAAATGACCATGAACATCAACATCATCACACCAAACGGCAGGAACAATGATGCCATCAAGTTCCCGCCATCCTTGCTGGCCACTTCACCATCTTCATTGGCTTTGAATGGCAATTTTGGTTGAGCCGACACCGGCACACTCGCTTTGTCGACCACCGTGGAATCGATACCAAGCTCGGTCAATCTGGCAACGCGAACCTTCTCTCTCACGTGAGCTTCGATCCAACGCCTGGCATCGCTCAAAACCGCATCCTGCGAAACAAACGTTAGAAGAATCTGCCCCGTATCGGAGGGCTCAAGCTTCTCGGGGACTTCAACAAACGCATAAAGTTTCCCATCACGAATTCGGTCGCTGAGCGCAAGCCTTGCTTGATCATCCAGCGATGGACGATCAGCTTTTACAATCTTCCAAATATCAGCGGACTCAAGCGGATTTTTTTCGCCGTCCTCCTCATCGGCTTGCTCATCACTGGTCGCCGACTTGATCAATTTGTTCCGCATATCGGCGGCGGCTTTGATCGAATCGAACAATTTGCCGGAAGCATCTGCGACAACGATTTCCCTTTCCTTTTGTCCGCCGATTTTTTGCAGCAGCGGCATCAGGACTACACCGCCCAACATCAATACCGGCATCATTATGAGCGTGAACAAAAAGGCTTTGGTTCCGACCATCGCCATGAATTCGCGACGTGCAATCGCAATCAACTTATGCATGGCTAGCCTCTTCAATTGTGGTTTCGTTGTCTTGAGAATTCGGTTTGGCAATCCGGACAAAAATGTCATGCAAGGTTGGCTGGACGACTTCAAAATGCTCGACTTCACCTGCTTGCATTAACGTTTGCAAGACCGGTGTTCGAGCCGATTCGTCATTCAAATCTAAAATCGTAAACTTGCCTGTCGTTGAACGCCCCGAAGTTCCCGGGATGTGCTCTGGCAAGCCAACACCATCTGCCAATGCAACGCGGACTTGGCACGCGCCGTATTGCTGTTGAATTTCGGTCAACGTCCCATCCAAGACCTTGTTGCCTTGATAGATCATGAAAACGCGATCGCACATGCCCTGCGCGATGGCCATGTCGTGCGTGCTAAAGATAACAGTCGTCCCTTGGGCACGAAGCTCCATCACAACGTCACGCATCAACTCCAGGTTCACGGGATCCAAACCGCTGAAGGGTTCATCCAAAATCACTAGCTCGGGCTTTGCGATCGTTGCCACGATGAACTGAACCTTCTGAGCCATCCCCTTGGACAACTCTTCGATTCTTTTCTTCTGCCAATCTTTCGCCCCCAGTCGTTCAAGCTGCTGATCGATGATCGCATTTGCGTTTCGCATACCTTTCAAGCTGGCAAAATACTGGAGCACTCGCCGAACCGTCATCCTACGGTACAAACCACGCTCCTCTGGAAGGTAGCCGACACGATCGTCCGCAGCCGTCCCATGGTCTTGCCCGAGCACGCTGACGCGTCCTTGATCAGGTTGGTAGATCCGCAAGATCATCCGGATCGTCGTTGTCTTTCCCGAACCATTGGGGCCAATGAAGCCGAACATCGATCCGCGCGGCACCTCCAGATCAACTCCGTTGACGGCGGGTTTGCCTCCAAACCGTTTAACAACCCCCTCAAGTTGCACGACTGTATCGCTTGCCATTGATGTTTTCCTAAAAGCTTCCAGAGTTGATTGGGCCGGCAGATTGTTAGCTGGCATAAAAATCCTTGCAATCGGGCGCGGTACTTCGCACAAGAATGCAATAACTTAGTGCGCTGACCAGATTTCGTTTCTGGGGTAGCTGGATTCGCCAGAATTCAGGCCGGTCGGTGAAAACCGAAGTCTGGCGACTCCGGCTACGGCCATCGACTAAACTGGTTGTTTGCCACCAACTAAAATCGGTAGCCAAAACCGCCGCTTTCCGGAAAAACAAATGCTGCAGTGCCGAATCGTTTTGCTTCTTGTTCTGTCGATTGCGAGCTGTCAAACGGCAGCGATTGCTCAAGAACGCTTGGTCGTCGATGTTCCCGCCGCCGTTGCCAAAACGGAATCGGGCATGAAAGCGTACGCAGAAATTATCGAGCACACCGATGCAAAGATGGAAATGGTGCCGATTCGCGGCGGTGTCTTCACAATGGGTAGTCCTCCGGCGGAAGCAAACCGGAAAGATGACGAGGGACCGCAACGAAAAATCAAGATCTCGCCATTCTGGATGGGAAAGTGCGAAGTGACATGGGATGTGTACGACGTCTACAACGAGGGCACGGACCAAATCCGCCGAAAACTTCTTTCACTGCCAGGATCACCGCGAGACTCCTTGGTCGATGGCGTTACAAAACCAACCGAACCCTACACCGACATGACGTTTGGAATGGGCACCGAAAATTATCCTGCGATCTGCATGACCCAGCACGCCGCAAGAATGTTCTGCAAGTGGCTGAGCGCGAAAACGGGACGCTACTATCGATTGCCAACGGAAGCGGAATGGGAATACGCCTGCCGCGCTGGAACAACCACCACGTACTCCTTTGGCGACAACCCAGATGACCTGGACGCCCACGCTTGGTACTTCGACAACAGCGACGACCAATATCAAGAAGTCGGAAAAAAGAAACCCAATCCTTGGGGGCTGCACGACATGCACGGAAACGTTGCGGAGTGGGTCTTGGATCAATACAGCGAAGACTCTTACAAGCTGGGTGACTTAGAAAACCCACTGGTAATCCCAAACAAGCTCTTTCCGCGTGTCGTCCGCGGTGGTGGTTGGGACGACGATCCCGAGATGCTTCGATCTGCCGCTCGCGAAGGATCCAGCGAAGACTGGAAAGAGCAAGATCCGCAAATCCCACAAAGCATCTGGTACCATACAGATGCACTGGGTGTCGGCTTTCGAGTCGTTCGCCCACTTGTAGAGCCTTCCGAAAAAGCCAAAAAACTGAAGTGGGACAAGACCGCTCCAGTTCAACTTGACCCACCCGATAAGTAGCCGATCGATTTCCTGCCTCAATCATTAACCTTGCCGGAGCCGCAATGACACTTAAAGAACAATCGCCAAGTTCACGACGGGAATTCATATCCAAATCTGGCAAGATCGCGGCAGCGACCACCATCGCGACGGCCGTCACCGCGCCCAACGTGCATGCTGCGGAAAACAACGAGATCAAAATCGCCTTGATTGGATGCGGCGGACGCGGCACAGGCGCCGCGCTCAATGCTCTGTCGGTCGACAACGGGCCGACCAAACTGGTTGCAATGGCCGACGTTTTCCCCAATCGACTCAGCAGCTCGTATGCTTCTTTGTCAGGCCACAAAAAGGTGGGGTCCAAGGTCGACGTTCCGGAAGAACGACGCTTCATTGGATTCGATGCGTATCGTGAAGCCATCGACTGTCTTGATCCTGGTGACATCGTGATCTTTACAACACCACTCGCTTTCCGCTGGGTCCACTACCAGTATGCGATTGAAAAGAACGTTAATGTGTTCATGGAGAAACCGGTCACCGCGGACGCGCCGACTTCGGTTCGCATGCTGGAGCTAAATAAGCGCGCACTTGATCGCAATTTGAAAGTTGGCGTGGGTTTGATGTGCAGGCACTGCGACGCCCGCAGAGAACTGTTTGACCGAATCCAAGACGGAGAAATTGGCGACATCAACATGCTGCGAGCCTACCGGATCACGGGCCCGACTGGCTCTGCCGAGGCGCCGCCGCAAGCCAAAGAGGACTCCGATTTATCGGAATTGATGTACCAAATCAAGCATTTCCACGGCTTTCTTTGGTTAAGCGGTGGAGCCGTCAGTGACTTTCTCATCCACAATATCGACGAATCATGCTGGATGAAAAACGCCTGGCCTGTAAAAGCTCATGCGCTGGGCGGACGCCACTACCGAAACGATGCGGTCGACCAAAACTTTGATTCTTATGCAATTGAATATACGTTCGCTGATGGCGCCAAACTGTTTGTTGACGGTCGCACCATTCGCGGTTGCCGCCGTGAATTTGCCAGCTATGCGCATGGCACGAAAGGGTCGGCGATCATCAGCACGTCGTCACACAGTCCCGCCAAATCGCGGATCTTTTCCGGCCAAGACATCACAGACAAATCAAAGATGACTTGGGCATACCCGCAGCCCGAAAAGAAACCGTATGACTTGGAGTGGGAACACTTGATCGCAGCCATTCGTGACGACCAACCGTACAACGAGTGCGAGCGTGGTGTGATGGCCAGCGCGGTGACTTCCATGGGACGAATGGCCGCTCACACTGGCCAAGAAATCACACTCGAGAAATTCATGAAGCACAAACATGAATTCTCGCCCAACACGGACAAACTCACTGCGGATTCAGATTCTCCGCTGAAAGCCAGGGCTGACGGCAAATACAGCATCCCGATGCCCGGTTTGGTGAAAAAGCAAGAGTACCTGTAGGCACCAAAGACGCTTTGCCGTTCAACATTCTGCAAACATCCATAGGAAAAATAATGCCTGTCATTCGCTTTCGGCGTCACACGTGGTTGCTAGCTGCTTTGATCGCGGTAACCAGCATCGAAGTTTGCGGCACAGCCTATTCGCAGGAATTCAAAAACTCGATCGTTTCGACAGAGTTTGACTTCATCACCAAAGACGACCCTTCGACGTTCAGCGAGCTGGATTTCACAGGAACAATGCGAGCAGAAATGCCGAGCAAAACTTCCGATGAACTGTTCGGCACCGCACACGTCTTCAAAGTCACATTTACTGACAACACAAGCCTCTCGATCTTTGTCGACACAGCCATCGGTGTTGTCGATTCCGCCAAGAAAGAAGCGATGCGATTTGTCCACCCACTTGGCCGATTACCTACCGCCCTGCGGCGTGGCGTCAATCGACTCTGTGTGCACAAAGGCGGTGAAAAACTAACGGCGTTCTCTGATATTGGACTGATCGTGATGTATTCCGACAACGCCTCCGTTCGAATCAAGAACCATGATCTGGAAGAAACGATCTTTCACGAATCCGTTCACGCTGCCTGGGACAAAAAGCATGCTATGAGCAAGGACTGGATTCGTGCTCAAAATCTTGATGGGCAGTTTGCAACGGTCTATGCAAAATCCAAACCACAGCGTGAGGATCTCGCCGAGTCGGCACTATTCGCGTACACAATCATTCACCACCCAGAGCGGCTTCCCAAAAAGACTCGGGAAGACCTTCGATCACGGATCCCAGCGCGAATCATGTTCGTTGCCAATTTGTTGCCCGCCGATAAACCAATCCACTACAAAATACCGAACAACGACGCAAAAAAAGATTGAACGGCCAGGCCAAGTCAGTTTTTGATTGCAGGCCGGACCGAGCAAACGCCGCGTTTGCGTCTGGGGAAAAATGCAAATAGCGGTGATTGACTTTGGGAGAACTAGGCTTCGTTGTAGCAAGAACCATCCCAACCGTTTCATTTACCGCGCAAGATGAGCAGGTGAATTCAGGGAGATTCGATTGCCACACAAAGCACGAGAACACACAAAGAGTCAACACAATGTGTTTTCGTGCCTCTTCGTGTTTTTCGTGGCGATCCTTTCTAGGCTCTGGAGGCGACACGGCAACATCGGCCCTGTGTATCGACTCATCACGCGAAACTTCCATGGCATCGATGGGACCAGAATCTCGCTCGGCGGCGGCGTGAAACACGAAAAAAAACGTCGACTTTACTGGATTCACTAAAGTTCAGAATCGATTCGACCGGGACTCGCCTTGACCGCAAGCCGCTTGCGTTTGTACTTCCATCTTTCAAGGCCCAATTGTGATCCCAATCTTCTGTTTCCATTCATGCGTCTCGAAAGCGAAAACCAAGCTCAAACTTCGAGCGAAATCCGCGCCATTGTCGCAGGATTCCGACGACTGTTGATCGTTGGTTTCCTTGTGTGCCAAATTCCCGCGCAGGCACTGTCGCAAGTTGGAATCCCGCAGACCAATTTGGGGCCAGTGGGCCCAGGCTTTCAAAACTCAGCCCCAGGATCAGCATTTGGCCCCATTAACGGCGCCAACATCACCCCGCCAGCTGGCGTAAACCCCAACACAATTCCTCGGATTCGTTCCGGCCAAGCCAGTTTGTTTGACCCGTATGCAGGCGGCCGCGCCGCTGGCAACTTTCAGCCTGCTGGGCCACCGGTTTCCATCACGCCAATCACACCTGGAGCCTTTGGGCCGGGAGCCCCGATCACTTCCGGTCAATTTGGAAACCAAGCATTCGGTCCGGGTGTCACCGGGCCAACGATTTCAGCGCCTCCAGGCACACTCGGATTCAACGGCAACTTGTTTGGCGGTGGCGCACCAACAGCCGTACAGCCACCGAATTACGGGCCTGGATACAACGCACCACTCGGCGGCGTGTTTGGACCGAGTGTGAGCGGGAACGGGAACTGGGGAGCACAGCCCCCAACTCTCTTTGGACAAGGCGTTCCAGCTTACAATGGCGCCGTTGGAGGCTACCCCAACACCATTTATCCCAACAGCACGCCATCGACATTATTCCCCGAAGGGCTCTTTCGTGGAGGATTATTCGGCGCCGGAGGTGCTGGAGTTGGTGGGTTGGGTGGATTTGGAAGCGGACTCGGAGGCCGCGGCAATGGTTACATTGGCCCAGGCAGCGAGCTGTTTTCGCGGTTTAGATTCGTTCATGGCCCGCGATTCCGCCACACCTTTATCAATGCAAGCGATGGCACTGAGAATCTAGAAACCAACGATTCCGACATTTCGGTAGCGTTTGCACTTCCCAATTTTCTCTACTCGAACCAGCCGCTATACGTCGCACCATCGTTTTCAATTCACCTCTGGGACGGGCCAGTCACCGACCCGGCGGCAACACCTAACTTTCAATTGCCAGAGAACGTTTACAGTGCGTTCTTGGACTTCGGATGGCAAACCGACCCCAACCGGCTGTTTGGTCTAGAACTGGGCGTCCGTGTCGGTGCATTTACGGAATTTGAAGAGTTCCGTGGGGATAGTTTACGAATCATGGGCAAAGGCTTGGCATCGTTCCGCCTGACGCCCGCAACAACTTTCAAAGCAGGCGTTTATTACCTCGATCGTCGCAGCATCAAGCTACTGCCGGCCGTTGGATGGCTCTGGCAGCCCAACCCCTTCACGCGAGCCGACATCTTCATTCCTCAGCCAAAGTACGCTCGTTATTGGCGGACTTTGGGAACCAATGATGTCTGGTGGTATCTCTCGGGTGACTACGGCGGAGGCTCATGGACACTACGAAATGATGAAGCCGTCGACATCAACGACTTACGCGTCATGGCGGGCTTTGAGTGGGGAGTAAGCGACCTGATTCGTGCAGGCAGACGCAGCGGGTTCTTTGAATTTGGCTACGTTTTCGACCGTGAAGTCGTATTCGAGCGTCAACGTCAGACATTGGATTTAGACGATGGATTCATGGTCCGTGTTGGCTTCGGGTATTGATCCGAACCTCACGCCAGAGCGAAACAAAACTCTTGTAGCCAAAACTCATTTGGCTAAGCGTACCCTGACAAATCGTCGGTTTGGTTTGGGCTGAGCGATGTGTTTGATATCTCGCCAGGCAGCATTGATTTGCATGCACCATGGGATGCGAAAGTAGAAGTGCAGGCGGATTCATCGCATGTAGCTTGTAGCAATCACCGTCAAATCACTCCGTCTTGCTGCACTCAGACAACCTTCGCGGGTCCTCATCGCAAGCAGAGTCCAATAAAGCTCAGAGTCACAGAGCCTTCAAAGGGTCTGAAAGCAACAATCACGGTGACTTTATGGTGCAATCAACGCTAGACGAAAAATGAAATTGGAAAACTCATAGAAAACGTGCGATTGCGTCTTGCGAGGATACGATTGCACCTCTATCTTTCCGCCTCTCGCAAACAACATTGTTTGTTTTCGAGACGTCAAGTGACGGAAAGAAAACTTCGGTTTTCTTAACACCAGCGGTTGACGGACACCCACGGATCCTTAACAATACGTGGATCGACTCAAGGCAACTTGAGTCAAATAGATCTTTGACAATTTGGTGATGGAAACTCTGTTGAGTTCAGTTTTGTGCGAGATCGCTTTGCGATTGCTTCGGCAATTGTATTAAAAAATGGCGAATCGCTGTGGCGTTTTAACCGAGCGTCACGGAGCAGAATCAACCATCGGTTTTTAAACTGATTTCCCCAAGTAAGCTTTCGGGCTTGCTTGTGAATCAATACAAAATTGAAGGGTTTGATCCTGGCTCAGAATGAACGTTGGCGGCGTGGATT
>CAYNNP010000075.1:0-24549 GCA_964398215.1 uncultured Pirellulaceae bacterium
CCAGCTGCGAAGCAGCGACAGCATATAGCCCCATGCGTTAGCATGGGGTTCGACATTGCACCACCATCGCTCGTTTTTTCCGTCCTTCATCGCCGCCGACGGCGGCGATGAAGGACGGAAAAAACGAAACCGGTAGGGGGCCAGCCGCAACCTTGGGCTAATGCCCAAGGCTATATGCTGTCGCCACTTCGTGGCTGGGGAAAGGTGATGCAACATCAGTTTCTAAACAGGCACTCGTTTGTGGCGCCACCGCAATTTGTGGTGTTGAAAAACTGAACACCCCGCAAAATCGCAACTCCAAAACTCGCGCTTCGGGTTACCAAAAACCAATGCAACTGCAAAACTCGCGCCATGGGCTACCGGTTAAACGAAAGACTTTGGGCATCTTGATTGCGACGTGTTTACAGATCGAGTGCGATTTTTAGTTTTTCGATCATGATTGGCAGCACGCGGTCCTTCACGTCGCTAAGCGTTCCTTCCAGAAAGGCTCCGGATGCTGCTTTGTGTCCTCCGCCGCCAAACATTTGCGCGATTTCATTGCAATCTAAATCGCATCTGCTTCGAAAGCTGAGCTTGAAACCACCACGTACTTGGCCAATGAAAATCACGGCTGCCTGAGTGCCAGCGACTGCAAGTGTCAGATTGATAGAATCCTCTGTGTCGTTCGGCTGAGCACCCATTTTTTCAAAATCTTCGCGCTGTACGTAAGTGTAAACCAACGCGCCGTCCAATTCGGTCGTCGTGCGTGATAGAACAAGCCCACGCAGTTTCATTCGTCCGATGGTGTCGCGTTCATACAAGTCGCCGTAGATTTCGCTGGGAACGACTCCGGCGTCGATCAATCGGGCAATCACACGATACGTCTCCGACGTCACGCTACTAAAACGAAACCAGCCTGTGTCGGTGGCGATCGCTGCAAACAGTGCGGTGGCAAAAGATCGTTTCAGCGGGACATTCAGTGCATCAGCGGCTTGGACTACAAGATGTCCTGTCGCTTCGGCCATGTAGTCCTTGTACATTTTTGCCCCTAGATCGTCTTCGCCAACATGGTGATCGACGACCATGATGTCCGCTCGCGAATTGCGAATCACGTCGCCCATGTCGCCAAGTTGTTGCCAGGCGCTGGTGTCCAAAATCATGATGCAGTCAGCGTCGATGTCTTCTGCGTCAACGTGGTCACCAAGTACTTCGATATTGCCGGCAGGATCAAGGAATTGCAGTGATGGCGGCGTGCGGTGTGCGTTGATGATCCGAACGTCTTTGCCGACTGCTCGCAGCACGGCCGCCATTCCCAGTTCGCTGCCCAGTGCGTCACAATCTGGTCGAATGTGACTGACTAGGACAAAGCTTTGGTAGTAGCTGATTTGGTCAACAAAAGCTTTCCAGTTGACGCTCATAAAAATTTCCTTTCAGTGCGCTGTTCAACTTGTCAGGCGATTGCGGATAGTCTGGATGTCTTGTGTCAACTGTTGCTTCAGTTGATCGACGGAATCAAATCGTTTGATGTCGCGGACGCATGTTACGAAGTCTACAAGCAGTGTGCGACCGTACAAGTCTTCGGAATGATCCAGTAAATGGACTTCTGTCTTGGACGCTCCGCTGGCATCGAACGTTGGATTGGGGCCAATGTGAATCGCCGCGAGTCGTTTTTGGCTTGCCGAACCATTGAGATGAGCGAACCCACCATAGACACCGGGGCCCGGCAGCACACCATCGATCGAACCCAGGTTTGCGGTTGGGAACCCGATTTGGCGACCGCGTTTTTCGCCTTCAATGACCGTGCCACGAATCTGATACGGTTGTCCCAGGAGTTCCACGGCAGTCTCGATCTCGCCCGCTTGCAGTAGTCCTCGGATCCGAGTGCTGCTGATCATTTTTTCGCCAATGGTCTCTGGCTGGACGATTGTCAATTCGATTGCCGCACGATCACATAGAGTCTTGAGTGTGTGCACATTTCCCTCGCGACCTTTGCCGAAAAAGAAATTGGGGCCTTCGACAATGCCTTTGGCTCTCAGTCGTTGAACGACTAGCCGCTGAAAGAAATCGTTCGCGCTCAGCGCCAAGAACTCAGTCGACGTGGGGCAAACTGCTAGAAAGTCGACACCGATGCGCAACATAAGATCGGCACGCCGTTGCATCCACGTCAGCGTCGATGGGACCTTGTCGGGGCGGAGGAATGCAGCTGGGTGTGGCGAGAGAACCACGGCCACAGACGGGCCACCAAGCTTGTCTGCCAAGCGTTTGTTTTCGTTTAAAAGAGCTGCGTGTCCTTCGTGAACACCGTCAAAGTTACCAATGCTGATCACGCCGCCATGAAGCTCAGGCGTGTCGATCACGGTGCAGTCGTCTTTTAAAAGATCACCGAGTTGAACGAGCTTGGTCACGGCAAATGAATGGGGAAGGGCAGGGGAGTTAAACGGGAATTGTACGCGCCGGAGGATCATGCGGGCAGGGGAGCGAGACGTTATTCCCAGCTGCTGATACGATCAGAGCACGCGGATATCGCAGCGCGACGATACTAGGCGGCAGCCTGAACCGCTGCGGGCAGACAGTCTAGTAGCTCTTGGCAGGTGAGACTTGCTTGCCCATTGATTTGGGCAGCTAGATCGCCCGCAAGTCCATGAATCCAACAGCCGAGTCTGGCGGCATCCCACGGTGACATGCCTTGTCCGAGCAATGATGTAACAACACCAGTCAAAACGTCTCCACTGCCGGCGGTTGCCATGCCCGGATTGCCAGTTGTGTTGGTCCAAGTTTCTTGAGGGCTGATGACGACAGATGGACCACCTTTCAAAATGATGATCGCTCCGCACGCCGAGGCCAGCGTCTGGGCTGACGCGATTTGCGCGACTCGGTCCTTGGAACTGGTGCCGGTGAGTCTTTGGAATTCACCAGGATGTGGAGTCAACACAATGTGTTGCCAATCCGCGTCTTGCCAGTTCGGCTGAAGAAATGTTAAGCAGTTCAGTGCGTCGGCGTCTAAAACTAACGGGCATGAATTGCCGGAAGTCAATTTTTCAACGATGCTGATTGAGCCCGGGTCAGTCGTCATGCCAGGGCCACAGCCGATAGCGGAAAACTGTGACGTTTTCGGCAAGGCGATGGCTGCTGGGATTGCGAACCTTCCGTTGCTAGTATCGGGCAGCGGGATTGTCATCACACCTGGATGGAAACTGGTAACCGATTCCAGGCATCGATCGGGTATCGCTGCGGAAACCAATCCGCTGCCGGTATGAAGTGCCGCCATGGACGAAAGTGCGATAGCGCCGCTCATGCCGCGCGACCCACCAACCAAAAGGACTTTTCCAAAGTTACCTTTGTGCGCGTCCGTTGGTCGGCTGGCGAGTTGCAAGGGCGGGGCAGGGCGGTTCATGATTTTTCGCCGCTAGCGGAACGAAGTTGATCGACAATCAGTCCGGCGAGATACCCGGCTTTGAATCCCGCGTCGATGTTGACGACTGATACGTTTGCCGCGCAACTGCTAAGCATCCCGAGTAGCGGTGTCAGTCCATTGAGCGATGCGCCATAGCCGACGCTGGTTGGCACCGCGATGATTGGAACTGATAAGTGACCGGCGGCGGCAGCAGGTAATGCGCCTTCCATTCCTGCGATCACGATCACGACAGACGCCTTGCGAAGTAGCGGCACTGCGGCCAGCAAGCGTTGTGGGCCTGCGACCCCGATGTCTTCAAAATTCGTGAATGGAATTCCCATCCATGACAGCGTCTCTTTGGCTTCCTCAGCGACCGGCTTGTCGGTGCTACCAGCGGTGACGACGGCTGCGTGAAAGCCATCGAAAGGAGAATCCAGTTCCGTGAGGATGTGGTCGGTGTCTTGCGAGTAGATCGTTAGCGTTCGGGCAAGTGGATTGTGGTGGGCGAACTGGATTTGGTTGGTGACGGCGAGCGCGACGCCCGGTTCGACGCGGGTGGCGAGCGCCGTCTGCCCAGCGTCGAGTTGCGTTTTCACGATGCGGCAAATCAGCTCTGCCGATTTGCCTGCTCCGTAGATGACTTCCGAAAATCCGCATCGGTTCTGGCGTCCCAAGTCAACGGTGGCACCGTCAATCGGCGCCATTTGGTGGCTTGCGGCTGGCAATTGGTCCAAGGCGGCAGCGACGGAGATTCTCCCCTCAGCGACTTGTTGTAGCAGTTCGGCTAGGTTCGGCAGGTTGGTCATTCAAACGTACGGGCTTGCGGTATTCCATTGTTGAATCAGAGATTCTATTCTGAGCGGGAATTCACAGTACTAATTGGACTCGAGCATTATGAAAAGTTGTGTATTGGCATACTCCGGCGGCCTGGACACGTCGGTCATTCTAGGCTGGTTGCAAGACCAAGGGTACGAGGTGCACGCGGTTTACGTGGACTTGGGGCAACCCTGCGAAGACCGTGAAGCCATCATGAAAAAGGCTCGAGACGGTGGAGCTGCTTCGGCTCGGCTGATCGATGTTCGCGAAGAACTTTGTCGCGATTTTGCGTTTCCGGTTTTGAAGTGGCAGGCCAAGTACGAGCAAATCTATCTGCTGGGAACTTCGATTGCGCGTCCGCTGATCAGCAAAGTCTGCTTGCAAGTTGCCCGCGAAGTCGGCGCCACGGCCTACGCGCATGGAGCCACCGGCAAAGGCAATGACCAGTGTCGATTCCAGCTTGCGGCCGAAGCGCTGGATCCGAAAGTTGAAATGATCGCACCATGGCGAATCAAAGAATTCCGTGATGCGTTCCCAGGTCGAACGGAGTTGATCGCTTACTGCGAAAGCAAGGACATTCCCGTCAAGGCTTCGACGGCCAAGCCTTACAGTAGCGATGAAAACGTTTTGCATATCAGCTACGAAGCTGGTGACTTGGAAGACCTTGGCAAGAACGGGGTTGAACTTGTTGACTTTGGAATGACCGTCAGCCCTCAAGAGGCTCCGGACAAACCAGAGTCGGTGACCATCGGTTTTCAATCGGGTGTCCCGGTTTCCTTGAACGGAAAAACCGTTGGCGCTTTGGAGATGGTTGAAGCGCTGAATGAAGTTGGTGGGCGAAACGGAATCGGACGGATCGACATGGTCGAGAATCGGTTCGTTGGTATGAAGAGCCGAGGTGTTTACGAATCGCCTGGCATGACGATCTTGTATGATGCGTTGATGAATATCGAGCAACTGACCATGGATCGTGATCTCACGCACTTGCGCGATCGCATTGCGCCGGAAGTTGCCGAAATGGTCTACTACGGTTTTTGGTATACACCCAAAATGGATGCTTTGATGAGCTTCATTGACGAAGCTCAAAAACCCGTTACCGGCGAAGTGACTTTGAAGCTGTACAAAGGCAACATCATGGTCGATTCACGCAGCAGCTGTAATAGCTTGTACGACGCCGAGATCGCTACGATGGAAGGCGGCGGGTCATATAACCAAGACGATGCGGAAGGGTTCCTGCGGATTCAAGGGTTGCCCAGTCGCGTTCAAGGCAGCGTTTCGCCACGAGAATATTAGGCTCTTGGATTTAGTCTCCCTGAGTTTGCTTCATCTTTGTGAAATAGGTAGTCCGCCCGCGTGAGGGAACGATTCCCCTCTGCGGTTGGTGGATAAATGTCTGTTTGGGATGTTGATTGACCCATGAGGGAGGCTCGTTTAGTATGGGTGGCCTTGTCGCAGCGGTTCTGATGAAAATGTCGGATAAACCGCTCTCAGATTTGGTTTTGTGGGCTTCGAGCATATTGTTGCCCCACAAGTGTCGATACTAAATCGGTAGCTAAATAGAACTTCCAGCAAAGGTTAGCGAAGATGCTTCGATCATTAGCCGCTTTTGGACTGTTGTTCACATTCATTGTGAGCGCAACTGCGGGTGACTTTCTCGTTGACTCACGAGCCGAAATTGGCTTGATGAAGCGCAAGATACGTGCCGCACAATTCTTGAATCGTGCCACGTTTGGTGCTGATGAAGAGCAGATCAATGAGCTTGCTGATCGCATGCGACAGATTGGTATCGCACGAGCCTGTAGCGAGTGGATTGACAATCAATTCGCGATGCCAGCTTCGCTGCATGAACCGTTGATCGAAACGATGCTGGCTGATGATCAGCTGGATCCGACGCAGGGCGACGCCTGGGTCCAACGCTATCGTTGGTATTCGTGGTACCACAATGCATTGACCGCCGACGATCAGCTTCGTCAGCGAACGGCATGGGCGCTGAGTCAGATTTTGGTGACCAGTGAAGCCGGCGCCGGGTTCAACGATCGGGGTACGGGGTTCAGTTCTGGTACAGCCCGCTGGATCGGACTGACCAATTACTACGACATCATGGTCCGTCAAGCTTTTGGTAACTACCGAGACATTTTGGAAGAAGTGACTTATCACCCAATCATGGGGACCTACCTAAGCCACTTGCGGAATCGCAAAACTGATTTGGCGAGTAACCGATTTCCCGATGAAAACTATGCTCGCGAAATCATGCAGTTGTTCACGGTCGGGCTCTACGATTTGCATGTCGATGGTCGTTTGAAAACGGATGATCAGGGCAATCTGATTCCTACCTATGACAACGAAGCCATCAGAGAGTTTGCTAAGGTCTTCACTGGTTTGTCGTTCATTCCTCACCCAGACGCGACTTCAACCACTCGGTTCTGGTGGGGCAATGACTTTCAGTACCCGATGCAGATGATGAATTGGGAGCATGAGCCAGGAACTAAGACTTTGCTAAACGGCCAAGTTGTTGGGAGTGAGAGCACAATTGATGGTGACGCTGACGTGCAGGGAGCGCTTGATAATTTAATGGCACACGACAACATCGCACCGTTTTTAGCTCGGCGTTTGATTCAGCGATTCGTCAACAGCAACCCGTCTCGTGCTTACATTCGCAGGGTCGCCCGGAAGTTCAATGACAATGGTCAGGGCGTTAAGGGCGATTTGAAGGCAGTCATCAAGCAGATTTTGCTTGACCCAGAAGTTTGGCGCGGGCAGCGAATTCGCACGCTCAGCAACCCTCAGCGCGTTTCGGTGGTTACTCGTGGTACAGAGTATTCACGTCTTGAAGAACCTGTGATTCGCTACACAAAGTTCTTGCGTGGTGTGCATGCCGAAAGTAACCATCACAGCGGCAGAATGTTGGTACTGCCAATGAGCTACAACTGGTCGCAGGATCCGTATCGTTCGCCAAGTGTGTTCAATTTTTATCTGCCTGATTATCAGCCAGGTGGAGAAATGCTGACTGCGGTACCCAGTCGCCGCGTTCCAAACGGATTTTATGCCGCTCCTGAGTTCCAGTTATTGACGCCAGTTGTGGCCAACCGCCTAACCAACCGCTACATCTGGGATACATCAGCGGGCTTTTCGCAGCAGAATTGGAATGGTGAAAACTTCACGACCGAATGTCAGCTTGTTTTTCAGCTTCAGGAAGAGCATGAGTTGGCCGATTCGGACGACAACATGATCAAATTGATGGACAAGTTTGACTTGGTATTTTGCAATGGATCTTTGCCGCAAGATTACAAAGAAAAGTGTGTTCAGGTTATCAACACTGAAACGGCTTGGATGGTCAACAATACCACTTGGCGACCAAGAATGGGCGAGATTCGCACGGAATGTGCGCTTCGTGCTGTTCTGCTTTCTCCTTATTGTGCCGTCACTGAGTAGTGGCATTCGCAACGCAACGTCTGAAATTACAAGATTAACTTTCTCCGGGACTTCGTTATGAAACGACAGCAACCAAAGAAGCACGTTGTCCGCCGCGGCCCAGCCCGCCGTGATTTTTTGAAGATGGCTGGCGGATGTGCGGCGCTGACCAACACGTCATTGTGGTCAACGATCTTTAATTTGTCGGCTACGAACTCTGTGATGGCTGGCAATATCGGCGGCATCAACGACTACAAAGCAATCGTTTGCTTGTTTCAGTTTGGTGGCAATGATTCGTTCAATATGCTGTCTCCATTAGAAGCGGATCAGCGAGCCGATTACGAACTGGCACGTGGTGGAGTCTACGATGGTAGTAACGGTGCACTTGGGCTGCCGATTCCGGAAGATGTGACCCCGCATCAGATCACAGATCCGGGAACTGGCTATAAATACATGGTCCACCCTGCGATGCCCGAAATGAAGACGCTGTACGATCAGGGTGATCTTGGTTTCATTGCCAACATTGGTAGCTTGGTAGAACCAACTACGATGGCCCAGTTTCAGCAAGCCTCGAATTTGCCGCTGGGTTTATTCTCACATGCTGACCTGCAGCGCCACTGGATGACCAGTGTTCCCAATACAAGGTCCCAGGTGACTGGTTGGGCTGGGCGAATGGCGGATTGCATGACTGATTCAGCGAATCAGAACGATGCGATATCGATGAACATCGCGCTCAATAACGTCAATTTGTGGCAGACCGGTGGTGGTGTGATTCCCTACATCGTTACCAGTGAAGGTGCTAGCGAAGTTGGATGGTACGGTCAGACTTGGACAGAGGCCAGAATTTTTACACAGATGACTGACGATGCGTTGAATCGGTCGTACAGTAATTTGTTCGTCGACACGTTTGCCAGGTCCAATCGAAATGCGCTTGACGCTGCAATTGAGTACAACGCGGCGACAACTGGTGTGACGCTGGCTACGACTTTCCCGGACGAGGACCTCGCGAATCAATTGAAAATGGTTGCGCAGACAATTGCTGCTCGTGATACTTTGACACAGAAACGTCAGATCTTCTTTGTCAGCCAAGGCGGGTACGACAACCATGATGAATTGATCAACAATCAAACGGGAACGTTGGGAGCGGTCAGCCGAGCCTTGAAAGCGTTTTATGACTCGTTGGTTGAGATGAACGTTCAAGACAACGTTTTGACTTTCACGGCAAGCGACTTTGCCCGAACTTTGAACAGCAATGGGCAAGGTTCCGATCATGCTTGGGGTGGGAACCATATCGTGATGGGTGGTGCCGTTGATGGTGGAAAAGTACATGGTACCTATCCAACGTCGTTGGCTCCTGGCAATGAATTGGATCTTGGACGAGGACGCCTGTTGCCAACCACATCGGTTGATGAGATGGCTGCAGAAATGGCGATGTGGTACGGGATTCCCAACGACAACACCCTGACCCAAGTTTTGCCGAACGCTGGTAACTTCCCGAATATCGCGGCCAGTAACCGACCAATTGGTTTTATTAACTCATAGATCTCGCGGATCGGCGCACCTATCGCTGCGGTGCGCGCCCTTTAAAACCTGGGTTAGTCCAGGGTGTCATCTTTTATCGGTTCGCCGCCATTGGGAGTTATCAGTGCGTCGAACGTCAGGGTCGGCATCGAGTTCTTTAAGAAATGCGGTCGCTCATCCACAGTGACAGCTGTGGCTCCATCGGTAAACAATCCGCCAGGTTCGATGCCGGCGGCTCCATTGATCATGCCTTGCATGGCAGTAATGTCCAGGTCTGCGGGAGTGGTCCAGGTTGTCCATCCGCCAATTCCTCCTATGCCACTTGGATTTCCGTCGACGACTAGCAAGGTTTGCGACGGCTTGTCTCCAACATCAATTGGACCTAACGGGCCAGTCGGTGGGAACAGTGTTCCTGGGCCAGTAATCAGACAGTAGCTAATCCCAGAAACATAACCAGACGTGTTCGATTCTGGGTGTATGTACACGCTGGGTTGTGACTCAATTCCAATACTGGAATTCACAGGATCATTCCACGGTTTGTTCAGATCAAATTGTGCGTACAGATCTTTTTCACCTAGGTAGGGCAAAATCAACACACGCCACGAATGCATCACCGTTCCCTTGGAGTCGGTTGTCATCGGTGGTGGATAGGTGCCGTAATCAGCTGCGTAGGCATTGAGTGCTTTGGCGATTTGCTGCAGATTTTTCATTGAGGTTGCTTGGCGACGATTATTTGATAGTCGAGCAACGGTGCTGCCGCCAAATCGAAACACCATGGCGACGAGTATCACCAAGAATAGTGCCAGGACAACGCCTCCAATCACCAGGGGCATCTGTTTTTTACCTGGCGACGGAGCGTCTGCCGAGACTACCGATGCGAACTGCGGTAGCTGGATGTCGTTGTTGCAAGCGACGCATTGGCCATTTTGGCCGCTGTATTTGTCATCTACTTGAGTTTTTGACTGGCAGTGTGGACAAGTAAATAAATAGGGCATCGAGATCTTCGCTAACACGCATGGGACGTTATTTCGCCGAGGGAATGTTCGGCGTATCGTTGACTATATTCTAAGGCTGTTCTGAGTAGATTGTGGGCGCGGCGAAAAAAATTGGCTTAGTAATATTGCGGTGCAGGGCAGGGCGGTTAAAAAATTGCCGCCAAGCCTTCCTTTGGTAGGCATTGCGGTTGTGCCAAGATTGGAACGATTGGAACCAAAAGGAATCGTCAAATGCGTGTCGTCTTACAGCGAGTCTCTCGTGCCTCAGTCGAAGTCGACAACGAAATTGTGGGAGAAATCCAGCAAGGGCTGCTTGCTTTGGTTGGAATCGGGCATGGTGACACCGAGCAAGAGGTTCGGTGGATGGCAGATAAAACCGCCGACCTTCGGATTTTTCCCGATGAGGCTGGGAAAATGAATCTTTCGCTGTTGGACATCGGAGGCAGTATTTTGGTTGTCAGCCAATTCACGCTTCTTGGTGATTGCCGGAAAGGCCGCCGACCCGCGTTCACCGATGCTGCGGATCCTGAAATCGCGAACCAGCTTTACCAACGCTACGCGACGATGATGAGCGATAAAGGCATCGATGTGCAGCGCGGCGTTTTTGCGGCCGACATGAAAGTTTCGTTAGTAAACGATGGACCAGTAACGATGTTGCTGGAACGTGAGCCATAGCCAAACGACCGCAACTGTGGTCGTGAATTGTCATCGCTTCTCTTGTCGCCACTGCTCGAATAGCGATGTTAGATTGCGATCGTTGTCAGTAAGGTGGATATGAGCGTCGTTTTGATCCAGTCTTGTTCGGCGACGGATTCGGTCTGCGATATCGTTGTCGCCCCAAGCAAAGTATGTCAGCGTCACGAGTGCTGAATAGATAAAGATGTTTGGTAGCATCTTGTTGCCAAACAGCTTTAACGCAGATCCAAACGACTTCTTGGCGCGCACGCGCCCCACGCCAAACGTCAACGCCCAGATTTCATCCAGGATCAAGTGGACCATGAACCCCAGGAATACAGCAAACGCTTTGAAGACGCGAATCGATTCAGAGGGACATGGCATGACAAGGTATGCCAACATCCCTGCAGTGACTGCGGCAGGAATGCTGTGCCACATCCCTCGGTGAACGGTAAAGCGGCGGAATGCTTCGACAACAATGAACCGGATCGCGATGTAAATCAGCATCGCGGCTAACGCCATGGACTCATGCGAAAGCTGTAGGTCACGAAATCGATCTAGCATTAGAATCGGAACAATCGCGGCTGCGAACATGCTGGTCTCGCGTAGCGGGATTCCTGAATCGCTATCCAAGTCCGGCAGCATACCGCTGACAGCGCACAAGCCTCCCGCAAGCAAGCCACTTTCTAAGCTTATGCCTTGATGAGAAACGCCCCAGTAACCGTAGGCGATCCCAACGACTGTGCTGCCAGTTATATGTGTCTTGAAGTCGGCCAACGTTCGACCAGAAAAGCGAGAGTGAATGGACGTCCCCATTCATTGAATACTCGCTGGAGTTCGTTGCTGCCAAGGTGAGAATCGATTGATCTTTGGGTGTACAAGCGATGACGCTATAGTCAGATCTAAAAGCGAACTTGGTGGACCTGATTCGCTTTGCTATCAAGTCAAATTCGCTCCAAACACGCACGGAAGCAGATCGGTGGAAATCTATGACATCATCATGCTGGTGATCTTGGCTGGCGCGGCTATTTTTGGCGCGATCAAGGGATTTGCCTGGCAGCTTGCTTCGATCGCATCGATCGTGGTCAGTTATTTCGTTGCCTATCGATTTCGGGAGCCTTTCAGCGAGTCAATCCAAGCCGAACCTCCGTGGAACCGGTTTTTGGCGATGTTGATTCTGTTCATCGGGACTGCGCTGGTGATTTGGGTTGGATTCCGCATGATCAGCAAATCCATCGATCGCATGAAGCTACGAGAGTTTGACCGCCAAATCGGCGCTTTATTTGGCCTCGCCAAAGGTGGGCTGTACTGCATTCTGATCACACTTTTCGCCGTCACGCTGCTGGGCGAGTCGGTTCGATTGAAAGTCGTTGCTAGCAAAAGCGGGCATTACATTTCATCGATTTTGGACAAAAGTGAATCGGTGATTCCGGCTGAGATTCATCAAGTCGTTCGACCGTATTTAGACAAATTTGACGAGAAATTCGACGGCACGATATCGCCCGCTCCATCAGCAAATTCTCCGTTTGGTGGCTTGGCAGATCAGGCGCTCCAAAGCGTCACCCAAGGCGTTATCGAAAACGCAACTGGCTTCTCGCCGGATCAGTATTTCGTTCAGCCTGGCAACAATCCGACCAACGTTCAGCCGGTTCCAATCCAGGGTCAAAACTGGAGTAACCAGCCAGCAGCCCATCGACAAAACGTCCAGCCTCAGGCTCCACCACCTGCATGGAATTCCTTTCAGAACTGACATGCCGATGCGGTAGCGGTTCTGCACAGGGCATGAGCGGGCTTTGATTGGCTGGAATTCACAGAATGCTTAAAAACCCGTGTTTTCTATACCTCTAATACAACATAAGAGGCATTATCGGACGTTGGGAATAGGTCTGAAATGCTCGCAAATCGCCCTGTTTGCTGTCAAATGCTCCCTGTGGGTTTTCCTTGATGGACCACAGAACGGTCAGCATCCAGGCTTCTAATCGAGGCTGGAATCTGGTCGATGCTTCTGGATCCAAAGACCATCGATGGCTCCATTTTGCAGTCCGTAAATTGGTTGTCGACAACCAACGAAATCGCGTGTCGACAACCAAGCAAATCGTTCCGCGGACTTCGGATGTTTGGCTCAGAAAATTTGCCGCCAAACGAAAACGTCGCCGCGCGAAAATTCGATTTCGAATTTCCAAGCGCGGACCAGATTTGAAATTTTGAATTCGATTTTCGATCGAAAATTGGCGAATCGAGAATCGAATTTGAGGCGGTTTTTGATCAGATTTCGAAAATCGAAAAAGCGAAGATATTCGGGTTATGCGGGCGTTCGTAGATTGGGCACTCTTGCCCGATTCAAAGCGTTTTTAAATTCAGTCGGGCAGGAATGCCCAACTTTGAAAAAGTGATTTGCCCACCCTATCAGGCCAGACTATAAGCAGCAAAGTGCAAGGTTCACCCAGCAAAGAAAAGGCGAATGGATGAAGCAGTACGCGATAGGCGATGTTCATGGTTGTTTGACGGCGCTACGAACTCTGATCGATTTGGTTGATCCGAGTCTCGAGGACCAGATCATCATGTTGGGCGATTGCGTTGATCGCGGACCGAATTCACACGGCGTGTTGCAATGGTTGATTGATCAGCAAGAAACACGAAACTTGGTTTGCCTGCGCGGCAATCACGAAATCATGATGTTGGAAGCTCGGGACGATTTAGTTCGTCGACGCCGCTGGGGTAAACATGGCGGCGGCGAGACCTGGGATTCTTACGAGGACGCTACTGACCAGGCCGAAGGATTGGAAGCCGTCCCGGATGAGCATTGGCAGTTCATGCAAGAGCTCCTGCCCTACTACGAAACGGATACTCACATCTTCGTTCACGCAGCAGCTGACAGCGACATCCCGATGAACGAGCAAGCCGATTTCACATTATTCTGGCAGGGATTCGAGACGATCGCGCCGCGAGAAGATGGCAAGACGATCGTTTGTGGTCACACAAGTCAGAAAAGCGGATTGCCCAAGTGCAAGGATCACGCAATCTGCATCGACACCAACGCGTGCCGCGGCGGATGGCTAACGTGTCTGGACGTTCAGACTGGTGTGTATTATCAAGCCAACCAAGAACAAGAGACTCGCCAAGGTTGGTTGGACGAGTTGGACTGAACCATTAACGACAATCGATTTCGTTTTATTTGAAGAAGACAAGGCCAAGCAAGTTGTAGCGACTAATCGGCCAGTGGCTCACTTGCTGTGATTGTTTGTCGTCTTTGATGAATGGACATCAGCAGCAGAATAATGCTGATTGCCGAAACGCAGCATATCAGTGTTCCGATTGGCATCTGGGCATCTCTGGGCGATAGCTGTCCCAGGAAAATGATTAAAAAAATGATGATCGGAAAGCAGAGACACAAGATCCAGAACCAAAGAAATGTCTTTTGGCGCTTAGCTATCGAAACCGTTAGAAGAATCGCCCCAGTCACAAACATGGTGGGGCCAGAGACAAGGATGGATTCAATATCGTAGACCGCGAATACCGATCCAATCACAAGCAGTGGAACGCTGAGCCGCGCGATCCAATCAGTGAAGCCAGTGCGAGCTGGCTCGAAAAGCTGTTCGTTGCGTTCCAGATCGTTATACGCCGTGACCGCATACGGATTGACTTGCGAAACCATGAATCAGTAAACCGCGTGAGAGTTGGTTTGTCGTTCTACGATTCCAAGAAGACACCGATTCGACGAAACTTTTGGTATCGGTCTTCGATCAATTGATCCATGTCTTGGGATTCAAGTTCGTTCAGGCATCGAGACAAATACGTTTTTAGACGTGATGCCATTTGGTGGTGATCGCGATGAGCACCGCCAACAGGTTCGTCCAAAACGTCGTCAACGACATGCAGGCGTTTTAAGTCGTTACTTGTGAAACGAAGTGCTGCAGCTGCTTTAGGCGCATGTTCGTGACTCTTCCACAGAATCCCAGCGCAGCCTTCCGGGCTAATCACACTGTAGTAGGCATGTTGCATGATCGCCACGCGGTCACCGAGGCCGATTCCCAGGGCGCCACCAGAACCGCCTTCACCAATAACAACACAAATGATCGGAGTCCGAAGTCGGCTCATTTTAAACATGCTTTCTGCGATCACTTGCGCCTGCCCACGTTCCTCGGCACCAATGCCAGGATACGCGCCAGGTGTGTCGATGAAGCATATCAGAGGCAGTTTGTATTTTTCGGCCAACCGCATTTTGCTCATCGCTTTGCGATAGCCTTCAGGGTGGGCGCAACCAAAGTGGCAAGCCGCGCGTTCTTTGTACGTCCGGCCTTTTTGGTGACCGATCACAAGCGCCTTGAACCGATCGAGCTTTGCAAAGCCCGTTAGCATCGCGCGGTCATCGCCAAAGTGTTTGTCGCCATGAAGTTCAACGAATTCGTCAAACGCCAAATTCAAGTAATCGCGTGTGTAAGGCCGATTCTTGTGCCTTGCGACTTGCACCGTTTGCCATGCATCCAGCGATGAATAGACATCACGAAGTTTCTGAACCAATTCGATTCGCAACTTACGAATTTCGTTCTCGGTTTCATCTGAACGATCCGTCTGCCGCTCAAGTGAGGCAATCTTGCCTTCGATCTCTGCGATGTCGTTTTCGAACTCTAGTCCGGGGCCTGCATTCACGATTCTATTTCTCCGATGGGCTGCCTGATTCGCCGATGTGCGATAGGCAACACTTGGGCTCGTTGTTGTGTTGGGGTTTATTCGTCTTCTTCGTCGAAGCCAGCTTTGGGTTTCTTGATCATGTCATCAGCACCCTTGATGCTGGAGCTGTTGTCGAAAACGCTTTCCTTTGGTTTTCGTGGTCGTTTGTTGAACAACGAAATTCCACGGACATCTTTCAAGAATTCCCACATCGAAGCGGGACGATCATCTGGTTTTTTTGCCATCATCGATTTGATGATGTTCGCAAAATCTTTAGAGATATTGTTGTTGTAGCTAATCGGGCTTGGGATAGACGAATTCAAATGTCGGTTCAGCAAATCGTTTGGCGTGTCACCAGTGTAAGGAGGCTTGCCTGTGCACAACTCAAAAAGGACACAACCATACGCATAGACATCGGTTCTTTCATCGCAAACTTTTCTGCGAATCTGTTCGGGAGCCATGTAGCTGCGTGTGCCTCTGGCTACTTTGGAGCTGTGAAGCATTTTCCTCAGGCCAGTTTTTTTCCTTTCTGTGATCGTAAAGTCGATCAGCTTTACAACGCCTTCACTACTGAGCAAGAAGTTGTCGGGTTTGACATCCAAGTGAACCCAATTCCGAGTGTGCATGTAGTACAGGCCTTCACCGGCTTGTTCCACAATTTTGTCCAGCATGTAAGCGACAGACTCTGGCCCTTGCCGTAGCGCCTGTTTCATATTCAGTTCGCTAAACAGTTCCATCACTAGAAACGGGACGCCACTTTCAACCCGATGTTCCTTAACTTTGATAATCCTAGGACTATTGTTCAGGTCATTTGCGACGTTGAATTCATGCTTCAGTGACGCGATCTCGTGTTTGTCCGAACGAGCTTGTTTTCGCAGCAGTTTGATGGCGTAACGTTTTTGGGTGTTTTCTTCGATTGCTTCCCATACTTCGCAGGTAGTCCCAAATCGGATTGGTCGAGCCAATCTGTAGGGTCCGAGGAAGTCGCGAGTTTTGCTCATGGGATTCTGGCGGTTCTGAGAGAAGCAGGAACAGGTAAAGTTACCCTTCGTTCAACATCATGGTCGGTGATGGAACTCGCCTGTGCAAGACGCAGATGCCCGCAATCTACACATTGGACGCTAGTTTTTTGCCATTACATGTTTGTAAAGTTGTCGAACTTCCCTTGTCATGTTTTGGTGGCGAAACTGCTCCGTAAAACGGGACTGCCCTTCCCTTCCCAATTTGTCGCGTAGCGCAGAATCTTGGGCCAGTTTGGTCAATGCAATGCTCAGGCCATTGATGTCGCGTGGCGGTATCAGGAACCCCGTTTCGTTAGTGATTGTGACTTCCCGAGCTCCATCGACGTCGTAGCTAACCACTGGAATGCCCGAAATGAGTGCTTGCGGCAATGCACGGGCGAGCCCCTCTCGGAAGGATGTGTGAACCAGGGCGTCCATCGCGCCAATCAGTTTTGGCACTTCGCTGGGAGGAACGAGTCCCGTGAAAATAAAGTTGTCCTTCAGGCCAAGTTCTTGAATCTGGCTTTGCAAGTCATCTTTCAGAATCCCATCGCCGACCAGCATGAATCGAACTTGAGGACATGCTGCGATGACGCTTTGCGCCGCACTTATCAGGTCTTCGTGTCCTTTCAGGTGAAACAGCCTTGCGATTTTTCCAATCACGACATCGTCCGGTCGAATGCCATACTTGTCGCGAATCTGCTGACGGTGTTGGTTTGCATCTGTAAAGGGAACAACATCCATTCCGCTATAAATCGTTTTGAACTTTTCACGAGGTGCGACTTTGGCATCAACCATCAGGTCGGTCATCGCATCGGCAACTGAAATCAGTTTGTGGCATCGTTTGGCTGCCCATCTTTCGCAGCGCCGAAAGAAGTCGCGCGCGAGTGCTGGTTGATAGGGGTGAAACGGGGCGCCGTGAACGGTATGGATGACGGCGGGGACGCCTAGTTTCCAAGCACAGTGTCGGCCGAGCAGTCCGCCTTTCGCGCTGTGCGTGTGAACCACATCCGGTTGAAATTCCTTCAACGCTTGGGTGATTTCGCGTTTGGCATTCCAGTCGTTCAGTGGATGGATGGCCCGCCGCAGCGAATCGATCTTTTTAACCGGCAAGTCCCCTGCCCTGCCCTGATCCAGCAAGTCACCTTCGGGTCCAAGAGCTGGGCCAGTGATCAGGAGCACGTCATCATTGTGTTCCTGGATCAGATCGAGGCAATTGTAGAGTGTGTTTTCTTGGGCGCCACCGATGATCATTCGTGTAATGATATGGGCGATCCGCACTGTCTGGCCTGGTGGTTAGGTGTCGTTGGTCCAATAAAAAACGGTGACCGTATGGCCACCGTTCTAGGATAACAGTTTTGCGATCGTTCGATCAGCTGCCGAATTCGACTCTGCGGCGACCGAGTTGCATTTGCAAGCGGTTTACGATCGAAGTGTGCATCTGACTGACGCGTGATTCTGAAAGATTCAGGGTCGCTCCGATCTCTTTCATTGTCAGTTCTTCGTAGTAATACAGAATGATGATCAATCGCTCGTTGCGATTCAGCCCTTTGGTCACCAATCGCATCAAGTCATTTTTTTGGACACGACGTGTGGGGTCTTCGCCCTTCTTGTCTTCCAAGATGTCGATTTCGCGAACATCTTTGTAGCTGTCCGTTTCGTACCACTTTTTATTCAGTGAAACGACACCGACGGCATTCGCATCGGATTGCATCTTTTCCAGTTCTTTGACTGGTAATTCCATGAGTGCAGCAAGTTCGTGCACTGTTGGCGGACGGCCGTGTTCGGTTTCCAGTTTCTTGCGAGCAGCGGTAAGTTTGCTGGCTTTGCTTCGCACCAATCGTGGAACCCAGTCCATCGTGCGAAGTTCATCTAGCATAGCACCACGAATTCGAGGGACGCAGTAGGTCTCGAATTTGACACCACGTTCCAAGTCATAGGCGTCGATGGCGTCCATCAACCCAAAGATGCCTGCACTGATCAAATCGTCCAGTTCGACTCCGTCGGGCAATCGCTGCCAGATTCTTTCGCCGTTGTAGCGAACGAGAGGCATGTAGCGTTCAACCAATCGGTTGCGAAGCATTTCGTAATCAGGTGCATCCTTGCTTGTGCTCTTAATGGTTTTCCAAACTTCAAGAATACCGTCATCAGTTGAGACTGCAGCTGCCATTCAATCCTCCGTGAACTAAATCAATTCGCAGCTAATCGCTACGAATTTGTTTGCTCTTTCGAGCTACTACCAAGTGCGTCATGCAACCTGGTTGCGTGGCGGTTGGTTGAAGTATTCCAACTACCATGCATCGTTTGACAAGCTGACAACCATGTCATACCTGTCGAACGCAAAAATGATTACTTCAATTGAAAAACAGAGGCCAACCCTGTCTTTCGTAGTTGAACTAGTCCGAAACTTTCCAAAATGAGCTCAAGGCGTTTTTGGTTGTTGCGGTCTAACTCATTTCTTGTATCGGTAAAATGTTGTGCGGTTCATTAACGGTTTTTTTACTTTATGCCGCATCAATTTGTTGCATTGCGACAGGGGTTGAAAACAGTCGGGAAACCATGTGTTCGACGTTAGCGATTGCGATGTCTTCAGGCACCTGCTGCCCGTGTGTCAGATAACTGACAGGCAAGCCGGGAAAGGTATCCGAAGACGTGATCGCTGAAAGGACGCCTGCGATCAACGGGCTTTCATCCAATTTGGTGAGGATGGCTGCCGTCGGCCGCGCCAACGCAAAACCATCCAAGATGGACTTGGCGACTGGAGCGTTGCTAGTGGCGCTAAGGACTAAGTGTGTTTCGTCAGGTTGAGCTTCGTTTAGCAAGTCAACCAACTGTTCGATTCTGGCGTCGCTGCGAGGGCTGCGACCAGCGGTGTCAATCAAAACCAAGTCGACATCGCCCAAGCGGTTGAGTGCCGCCTGCATTTGTTTGGGTTCTTCCACGACTTGCATTGGCAAATCCATGATTTCCGCATAGGCCTTCAATTGCTCGACCGCTGCGATTCGGTACGTGTCGATCGTCAGCAGTCCGACACGACGTTTGGTATCGATGCGAAAGCCAGCGGCTAATTTTGCCACCGTTGTTGTCTTGCCGACGCCGGTTGGACCAACAAGTGCTACTATCTGGCGGTCACCAGGCTGTGTACGAATGGGCCCTGCGATTTGAATTTCGCGAGCAACTGAACGCTGCAAATGGTCGGACCATCGTGGTTCTGTCATGGTGTCGACGCTGGCGGCAAAGCTAGCAGTCGCTTGCAGCCATCTTGAAACTGACGTTGGGGTTGCACCCTGCGCTAGCAAGGCGCGGCGGAACGGTTCGAGCGCTGGTTCTAGTTCAGCGACTCGGTTTTTTGGCACCACTCTTGATGCGTCACCGGAAGTGGCATTGTCGTTGCCATCGATACCATCAGCGAATTGCAAAACGATTGCTTCGTTTTCATTGCCTGCGTCGTTGACCCGTGCCGTGACTTCGACAGATGTCCTGCCAAGCCATCCCATCCAGCCATCTCGGACTTGGCGGGTTTGCAACACGGAGGCATCACTGCCCATCGTCCGCCGGATTTCCTCCAACGCGGCTTGCAAATTATCGGCTCGGAATTTTTGGGTGGGCATCTATTTCAGTGGTGGGAAAAAATGCGATCCTTGATTTCGTTACCGCTATGCGGACATTGCGGGTTGGTATTCGACTGTCTGTACAACACCATGAGCTTGGATCTTTGTATCTCGAGTTACCTCTCGATAGGAAAGAATCTTTAGCCAAGGCATTGTTGGTTCAGTCATCTGCCTAACGACACTTCGTAGGCCGGCACTTACCAACACGACGGGAGGATATCCTTCCGCCACGAGTTTCTTAGCTGCTTCTTGAATTCGTTTGCAAGTGCTGTCTCGCCATTCTGGATTGAATTGGCTGATAAGATTTGTTTCAGCGTGTTCCACGTTTGCCGATAGGTTTTGCTCGATCGCCGGATCCAGCGTTAGCACGTGTAAAACCCCTGCCTCGTCACGAAAACGCGATGAAATGGTCCGCGCGAGTTTCTGTCGAACGAGTTCACAACGCTCCGCCGAATTGTTGGTGTGTGATGCAACGTCAGTCAGCGTTTCCATGATTGCTGCTAACTGACGGATTGGGATGTCTTCGCGTAGTAGTTGCTGGAGAACGCTGCGCAGGTGATTCAAGGACATGATTTCTGGGATCAGTGCGTCGACGATCACAGGCGTTGTTGCGCTCAATTCGTCCACCAAGTGTTTGGTCGCGTCTTGAGTCAATAGTTCGTCGGCATGGCGACGTGAAACTTCCTCGAGCTGCGAAATCACGACATCAACGGGTGAGTAGATTTGGTAGCCGAATATGGCGGCTTGTTCCGCAGCGTCTTGGGCAATCCAATACGCTGGTAGCCCGTAGGGAGTGTCGCCCGCTGGTGACCCTGAAATGGTTCCTGTTGTACGTCCTGCATCGACTGCCAAAATTTGGTCCGGGCGAACGATGGCTTTAGCAATCCGATTGCCTGAAAGGCGAATCTCGTATTCGAGTGGTCCAAGTTTCACGTCGTCGTGCACACGGACTTTGGGCAGAACGATTCCGATGTCAGCAGCCAACGAGTTGCGAGTGTCTGCGATCCGTTGCATCAAGTGACCACCGCGTTCGGGATCTGCAAGCCCCAACAAGCCTAAACCGATGGAAAGCTCCATTGGGTCAACCAATAGGAAGTCTTCAACGCGGCGAACGGTCGGAGCATCTTGGTTCGCCTGTTCAGTTTCCAGACGTGTTTTTTCTTTGTGAGCTTCCTGTTTGTTCAATGAAATCGACAATCCAATGCAGCCAATCCCAAGGACAGCCAAGGGAATCGTCGGCAAATCGGTCCCGATCAGTAACAACAGGAAACATCCCGCGATGATCAGTGCACGTGAATCACCGAAAAGCTGTTGTAGAAACTGTGTCGGCAGATTTGTCTTTTCCGAACTGCGTGTGACCAGCAAGCCGACGGATAGTGAGATCAACAATGCTGGGACTTGGCTAGCGAGTCCGTCTCCAACAGTCAGTTTTGTGAACACATTCGCTGCTTCGCCGACAGGCATGCCCGACTGAACGACACCGATATAAAGCCCACCAATGATGTTGACCGCGGTGATTGCAATTCCGGCGATCGCGTCGCCACGAACATATTTGCTAGCTCCGTCCATCGCACCATAAAAGTCTGCTTGGGCGCGAACATCGGCGCGACGCGATTGGGCTTCTTTTTCATCGATTAAGCCAGCGTTTAGGTCAGCGTCAATCGCCATTTGGCGTCCCGGAAGTCCGTCCAGCGCAAATCGCGCGGCGACTTCACTGATTCGCGCCGATCCTTTGGTGATAACCACAAACTGCACCAGCATGATGATCGCAAAAATGATCAGTCCAACAGCGATCTGATCACCGGCAACGAACTCACCGAATGCTTGGATGACACCACCCGCGGCAGACATGCCTTGTTGGTCCGCGCCTGTTAGGATCAAACGTGTGGTCGCAATGTTTAAGACCAGTCGACCCAGTGTGGTGGCCAGAAGTAATGCTGGGAAAACGCTGAATTCCAGCGGTGTTTTGACTTGGATTGTCGTAAGCAAAACGATCACGCTAATCGTGATGTTGCAGGCCAACAAAACATCCATCCACGCAGGTGGAAGTGGCACAATGATCACCAGCAAGCATGCGATGATCGCAATTGGCAGGATCAAGTCACGGTATCGCAGCAATGCTTGCACCTGCGGATTTCCTTCGTATGCGCATCATGTGGTTGGTAGGCGCGGAAGGTACCGAATTGTTGGGTCTGTTTTCTAGACCAGCCTGAAGGCGTGCCAGACGACTGGATTGAGTTTCATACTGTTTCACATCACGGGATCAATGATCAGTCGATGCGAATTCAGGATGAATCGTCAGCTCGCCCTGCGATTTGTGCCGCTCGCAAAGTGGATGGCATTGGGCGTTAGCGAGGTATCGCCGTTTGCCGATGGAGGTCATGATTTTTTATTTGCCGCCCTGCCCTGCCCTGCGATTCGGTTGCTAGTAGTCGCGGAATCAGTTGTTCGCGCAGGTTGGCAACCAGGTAATCTTCACGTTCGCGTATTTGCAAAACGAGGATACCTGCGGCGACCAGTGCATGCGATATGAACCGATCTGTGGCCTCTTGGTCTTTGCCCAGAAATTGAACAACGGCTAGCGGACGCATGGTTATTGGTTCACACACCAAGAAATCAACACATTTGCGATCCATCAAAATCGCATCGCCAATGTCTTGTGGTGCGACTTTTAGAAAGTGCGAGAGTCGAATTCCAGGCAGCACATTGGCATCGCCTCGCGTTGCTTCGGTGAGAGCCGCATAAAGCTTCGCCAGCTTTGGATCCATCATGGATTCGCGTAGCCGCACCTTTGGCGGTGAGATTGGCTCTTCGACCGACTTCTGTCGCTGGTCGGTGCGCCCCCAAAACTTCATCTGGATCCTTCACTGCTGGAATTGAAACGCTGGCTTTAACTGAGGCTCACAATATAGCGTTTGTCTTCACTTGTGCAGGTCCGGTATCGCTAGTTTTTAAATCAATCGGATTCTCGACTGGTACAAGTGTCAACTACTTGAGGTCTTGGATCTGGCGAAGCGATTGTTGAATTTTCTGGTGGTCGCCGTAGGGGTCGTTGGTTTCACTTAGGTAACGGTTCAATGCGCTGGCAAGACGCTTGCACACTTCTTTGCTGCCCGGACGTCCAAAGAAGTTCAGCAATTCATCTGGATCTTGCTCGCTATCGAGCAGCCATGGTTTGTCGTTAACGGAAAGAACCAATTTGTATCGCTGATCAACGGCTGACAGCCAGGAAACGGATGTGCCAGCGTTACGCAAAAATGTGATCTCGTTGTTGGCAGGCTCTTTTTTGCTAGCGAGTTGTTGGCTGAGGTCACGACCTTGGAATTTCGCATTCGTGGCGACATTTGCCAGCGAAAGTACGGTGGGCGTGAGGTCAACGGTGCCCACGGGTTGCCGATAAACACTGCCGGCTGGAATCTTGCTCGGGAATCGAATTAGCATCGGCACGCGAGCGGATCCTTCGTACGGGTTGCCTTTGTTTAACCGATCGTGCTCGTAGCACAAATCACCGTGGTCGGATGTCATCATGATGATTGTGTCATCGAGCCGTTTGGAATCTTGAAGGTGCTTGAACAAGCGTCCCAAATTATCGTCAATGCACTTCACCATCCCAAAGTACCTGCTCATTTGCTCACCACGAAACTGTGGGTGTTTCTTTGATTTTCCAGCCAGCCAACCAGGTTTGGCGAGATCCTTTCTGCCGTAAGTGCGCGGTGGCAAGAAACGTAGCTGATCGTACATGTGATCGTAGGGCTTTCGGACGGTGTTTGGGCCGTGCGGATCTGGATAGCTGATGAAGGCCAAGAACGGTTGATCAATTTGTGAGTCGATGAACTTGATTGCTCGGTCGGTCAAGAAATCGGTTGCAAATGATTTTGCGTCAGCATCATCAACGTTGTAGTTTGGTTTGTCCTTTTCTCTGGCGGCAACACGGGGACCATTTTCGGTCATCTGAAACTTCTTCCAGTGACCACGATTGAACATCGTATCGGTAACTTGAAATCCACCATCAACTTTTGGCTTCCATTCGGGTTTGCCGTTTCCGCCCAGATGCCACTTGCCAATGAAACCGGTTCGGTACCCGTTCTCATTCATGATTTTGGCGATGGTTGGCACGTCATCGCGAAGTTTCAGATTGTTGGCGGGAGCACCAGCACTATGGGGATACAAGCCGGTAACCATTGCGGCGCGGCTTGGGGTGCAGACAGGTGCTGTCGCATAGGCACGCGTACAGATGACGCCTTCTTTTGCGAGCCGATCTAGATGCGGGGTTTCAACTACTGCGCCTGGTCCCCACATTTCTGCTTGATCTTTGCTTAGCAGGTCCCGGTAGCAACCCAATGTGCGGAAGTTATGTTCGTCTGTAATGATGACCAAGACGTTTGGTTGTTTGGCTTGAGCATTCACGCACGAAAGGGTGATCAAAAGCAAGAAGAATACTGATTTGAAATGCGACATGATTACTCCAGAGACTG
>CAYNNP010000076.1:0-24453 GCA_964398215.1 uncultured Pirellulaceae bacterium
TGCCACACCGGCTACCCGTACTTGCTTGCCCGAACGAGCGTCGGCGATCCCAAAGCGGCCGACCTTTTGGAAGCGCGGAAGTTCCTAGAGGATCGGGTTGTGGCCTGGGACAAGGGCGGTAAGGGCAAGGGTTATCTCAAGGCGGAAGGGATTATCGAGTTCACCGAAGGCATCACGGAGGTGGTTGCCATTGCCGCGACGCTGGCCATGCACGACCGCCAGAGCACCGGCAAACTCCACCCGGCCACGCGGACCGCGCTGGCCCGGATGTGGGAGCTTCAGCAGCCCGACGGCTCATGGACTTGGAATAAAGAGGAACTCGCGCCGCTGGAATACGATGACTATTACGGGGCCGTGTACGCAGCGTTGGGCGTTGGGCAGGCCCCGGAAGGCTACGCCCAGAGCGAGGGTGCTCGCGAAGGGGTCGCCCGACTGCGACGTTACTTTGCAAAGACGCCGGTCCCAGACTTACACCACAAGACCTACCTGTTGTGGGCGTCGCTGGGATTCGACGGCCTGATGGACAAGGCCGAGCGTGAGCGCACCGTCAAAACCCTGCTGTCCAAGCAGCGCGCCGACGGCGGCTGGAACCTCCCGTCGCTCGGCACTTGGAAGCGGCACGACGGCAACCCGCAGGACAAGGACGCGCCCAGTGATGGCTACGCGACCGGCCTAGTGGTCTACGTCCTGCGACAAGCTGGGGTGGCGGCTACCGAGAAGCCCATCCAGCGCGGGGTCGGCTGGCTGAAGGCGAATCAACGCGAGTCGGGCCGCTGGTTCACGCACTCGCTTAACCACGACGGCCCGCACTACATCGCCAACACGGGAACTGCCTATGCGATCCTAGCCCTGAAGTCGTGCGAGTAGATTGGACTAGATTCGATATCGATTCTGAAGGCAAACGCGGTGGGTTGATACAATCGAGGCTAGCGCGGCGCTTCCCGACTTTTCAGCGCATTGGGTGATCTGTTCCATGATGCTGGCGTAACGCCCCATCGGTTCTGCCCCCAAGTCCCATCCAGCGTTAAGCAGGCATTTTTGCTGATGCAATGCATCTCCCCTTGCGGATGCCAACTGAGCTTCGCCAAGCCAGTATTGCGTCAGTTCTTCGCGCGATTGCCGAGCTTTGGTCGAACACAAATGCGTTAGATAATCGGATGCCGCGATCGTTTCAGGCGACAATCGCTTCAATCTAGCAGCAGAAAACTTGGGGGCCTCGTTTAGCATCCAGTGGGTCCGTAGACGTACGGATTGATCAGTGTAAACGGAGGCTTCCACGCCCTGCCGGTAGGCGTCGATGGCTGCAGCGAGTTCGCCCGCCCGTTCATGTGCGTACCCCATGATGTCCCAGGGCCAAGCCAACTCTGGTGCCAGTTTTGAAATGTGTTCACAATCTGCCAAGACGCAATCCCAGTCTTGTTGCAATGGGGAATGCTGGAAAGCGTGCGTTAGCGAAATCCGTTCTGCGATCTCACCTGGCATTCGCGCTGCATCAAAGATCCACTCGTTCGCATCGTTCCAGCTAATCTGCAAATTATTGGCGACTTCCGGTGTCAACGCATTTGCCAGCGGATGATCCAGAGCCGCCTGGACTTGATCACATCGCACAGCAACTTCGGCGATCTTGTGTTCCAGCAAGACAATGGCAAGTTCGTCTGCGCTGGCATCGGATTCAATTGCCAGGACAACAGGTTGCGGCATGAACTTTTTTGCCCATTGATACAGTGGGCAGAGGTCAAAGTCGTCGGTGGGTGAATGATTGACCGCCGCGATCGCATGGCTACGTTTGGGGCCAGGCAAACGATGCCGGATCACGTCGTAGATGATGGCTTCGGCAAGATCGTTGCCCCAAGGAATCCAATCGCCGCCACCGTGATACCACTGAATAATCTGGGCACTGTTGCCTTGGTCAGTGATCATCAGACACAGCCAGTCGCCGCCTGCCGAACCGATCAGCGGCAAGCACCAACATGGCATCAATGCAGGCCAAATGACTCCAGGTGCATCCTCAAGCAATTCCTTGGGATGCACAGGCTGGTTGTATTCGCCAAGACCTTCGGATTGCCATGTTCCACTGTCGAACCAATCGCATAGCTGCTGTGAAATCCGACACTGATATCGGTCTTGAATTTGTGCCGACCAGTTGCCAGTTGGTGCAGGTTTGTTTTGTGAGTCTGACAATTTGTTTTACAAAACGGTGTTCCATCCGGCCTTCATAAAAAACAGTGACGGCAATGGAACGATAGCGATACGAAGAAAAGAGTGCCCTGTGGACCGCGAGAGTATAACACACCGAGTGCCTCTACGGCGATGTCTCACACGGAATGGCAGGGTGAATCACTTTTTCAATCTGGGTCGTTCGTCGATTGGGCATTCTTGCCCAATTCAAAGCGTTTTTAAATTCAGTCGGGCAGGAATGCCCAACCTACTTTGAAGAAGTGATTTGCCCTGTACGGAATGGTTGGAGATGAAGAACTACGAAGTTGAACGCGCCGCCGAACGTTGTGCTTTTCGCTTCTTTCGCTTGGCAAGATGCGGCAAGAAAAAAAGGTACATGCCGGTTCCCCAAAGCACGATCAGCACGATCGCCGTCGGCAAGAATACCCAGAGTTTGACGAAGCCACTGAAAAAACTGCCATCGTGAATGCTCTCGATCAAGTCCGATCGCCGATAGGCCACTTGCAAGACATCGCCTGTCACAGCATCCAACTGAACTTCCCACCGATTCTTGCAGCGGACCTTGATTGTGCCTTTGTTTGGTCGCACATCCAGTCGGTCGATATCCTTCCACGATTCCACTTCAGCTTCGGGCAATGATTGGGCCACAGCAAGTATCTTTGCAAAAGAAACCTGCGGGTTATCAACGGTACCCACTTGCGTCTTCGGCTGAATCCAGGAAGACTTCTTTTTCAGCTGCAACAAGACTCCGGAAACCAGCAAGACAAGCGTTGGCAAGGCGATGGCAATGGATCCCCAGCGATGCACGATTCGATTCAAGCGGGATGGTTTCATACGAATGATTCGGATAGATAGATGAGATCTGGGCTGTGTGATGATCCGGTGCGACGGACTTGCACATGACTGGAAAGCGTCCCTTACCGTACTCTGGAAATCCTTATCGGTCGATCTTGCGTGCAAAGAGTCGCCAAAGTCATGCCATGCTCAGCAAATGCCGTCGATTCAATCGACAAAATTTGCATTCTGCACAGTTTTTGGTTGTCTGAAAGTGGCCCGAAAATCAAGCTATTAGCGTCCAAATAAACAATACCAACGAGATTCTGTCATGCTTCGTGCTCTGCTAGCGTTTTGCCTTCTGACAACCACTGCCTTTGCCCAGGAAAAACCGAAAGACAAACCTGAAGACAAAGAGAAATCTGCGGCGGCCAAGAAAGCTGAAGCGGAACAGAACGCCAACGCAAAATTGCTTGCCGGGGCACTGAAGTTTCGCAGCATTGGTCCGGCCTTCATGTCAGGACGTATCGGTGATGTTGCGATCGATCCAGTTCAGCCAAATACTTGGTATGTCGCCGCTGCATCGGGTGGACTCTGGAAGACCACTAACGCTGGCACCACGTTCAAGCCGATCTTTGATAACAAGCCATCTTACAGCATGGGTTGCGTGACGATTGACCCTTCCGTGCATACGACGATCTGGCTGGGCACCGGAGAAAACAATGGCGGTAGGCATATCGGTTTTGGGGATGGAGTTTATGTGAGCCATGATTCCGGCAAGTCGTGGCAACACAAGGGCCTGAAGAAATCGGAACACGTCAGCAAGATCCTTGTTGATCCTCGTAACAGCGATGTTGTCTTCGCGGCTTCCCAAGGTCCTCTGTGGTCACCGGGAGGAGAGCGAGGTCTGTTCAAATCGATCGACGGTGGAAAATCTTGGAAGTTGGTTCTCGGTCCCGATCAATACGGCAGCAAAGAGAAACCGAAAACCGATGACAACAAAGACTCTGGCTCTGATGACACAAGTGCGGACTCCTATACCGGAGTAACCGATGTTGTCTTTGATCCAAAAAACCCGAATGTCTTGTATGCGGCCTCGCATCAACGACACCGAAACGTGTGGGCCATCATCAACTGCGGTCCTGAGAGTGGCATCTACAAATCGACTGACGGTGGTGAATCATGGAAGGAACTGAAAGGCGGACTCCCTGGTGGCGACAAAGGAAAGATCTCGCTGCAAGTGTCGCCTCAGAAAAACAACGTCGTCTATGCAACGATTGAACTTCCCGGTCGGAAAGGTGGTTTTTGGCGCAGCGAAGACCACGGTGCTAGTTGGAAAAAAACCAATGACTTTGTCTCCGGTGGAACTGGTCCGCACTACTATCAAGAACTCTGGGCGGATCCGCATCGCTATGGTGTGCTGTACCAAGCCAACAACTACTTTACGCGCAGCGAAGACAATGGTGACACTTGGGTCAACATCGAAGGCAGGTACAAGCATGTTGACAATCACGCGGTCGCTTTTCATCCAACCGACAAAGACTTTCTGCTAGTCGGTTGCGACGGCGGCGTTTATCGCACCTACGATTTTTGCAAGACTTGGCTGTTCTGCCCGAACTTGCCACTGACTCAGTTTTACAAAGTCGCTGTTGATTACGACTATCCGTTTTACAACGTCGCTGGCGGTACCCAAGACAACAACTCGCAGTATGGTCCTTCGCGAACGCGTAATACGCAAGGAATTCGCAACAGCGATTGGCGAATCACCGTTGGCGGTGATGGGCACGACACTGCGATCGATCCCAAAGACCCAAATATTATTTACGCAGAGTCGCAACAGGGATTTTTGCGGCGGTTTGACCGCAAGACGGGCGAAAGCGTGATGATTCAGCCGCAGCCTGGTGCTGACGAAGAGTCTTTTCGCTTCAATTGGGACTCGCCAATTTTGATCAGCCCGCACAACAACAAACGGTTGTATTTCGCGTCCCAGTTTTTGCATCGTAGCGACGATCGTGGCGATAGCTGGAAGAAAGTATCACCGGATCTGTCTCGAAATCGCAGTCGCTATGAACTGCCAACCATGGGGCGAGTTCACAGTGTTGATGCGGCGTATGATCTGTATGCGATGAGCCAACATAGCAACATCACGTCGATTGCTGAGTCGCCACTTGTCGAAGGCTTGTTGTATGTCGGCACTGATGATGGTTTGATACAGGCCAGTGAAGACGGTGGAAAGACCTGGCGAAAAACCAAACGTATCTTTGACATTCCCGAGTTCTTTTTTGTCAACGACATCAAAGCGGATTTGCACGACCCCGACACCGTATACGCTTGCATTGATGACCACAAAACTGGTGACTACAGCCCGTACGTCGTTAAGAGCACCGATCGAGGTCGCACCTGGAAACCGATGGTCGGCAATCTTCCCAAAAAGCATATCTGCTGGCGTATTGTGCAAGACCATGTAAAGAAAGACCTATTCTTTTTGGCAACCGAATTTGGCATCTTCGCGACCGTTAACGGGGGCGATAATTGGTTCAAACTAGGAAACGGTTTGCCCACGATTTCTTTTCGTGACCTGGAAATTCAGACACGCGAAAATGACTTGGTCGCCGCATCATTTGGACGCAGTTTCTATGTGCTGGACGATTACAGCTTGCTGCGAAACGCAACCAAGGAAGCGTTGGCAGACGACGTGCACTTGTTCCCTGTTCGGCGCGCTTTCTGGTACGTGCAAAACAATAACCTGGGCGGCAAGAAGGGTTACCAAGGCGACAGCTTGTTCAACGCAGAGAATCCTGACTACGGCGCTGTCATTCGCTATCACGTGAAAGACGGATGGAAATCATTAGCCGCGAAACGCAAGGAGTCCGAAGCCAAAATCCGCAAGGCTGGTGGGGACGTGCCCACAGCTAGCTTTGAAGACCTGCAAAAGGAACGCGATGAAATTGCGCCTTGGCAATATTTGGACATTGCTGACGCAGCCGGAACCGTTGTCGCGCGGCTTGATCTTTCTAACAGCAAGGGTATCCACAAAATCACTTGGTCCATGCGATACGAGGGGCTGGTTGGCCGCGGCGGTGGGCCGTTGGTCGCACCCGGAACCTACACAGCTCAAGCTTTCCGAAGCGAAGGAGCAGAGGCCACCGCCATCGGCAACCAAGTTGAATTTGAGCTCGAGAGCATTGTGACGCCCACGATTCCGTTGCCGAATCGCTCGAAAACCCTGGAGCGTTTTGCGAAAATGGGATTGGTCGCCAACCGTGCCCAGTCGCTCAATCGTGATTTAAATGAACGTTTGGACGATGTAACGAGCATGATCGCTCGTATTAAAGCCAACCCCAAGGGCACCACCAAATTGCTGGACCAAGCTCAGAAAATGCGGCAGCAAATGCAGGATTATGTTCAACAATTGAATGGAAACGAGTTGAAAGACGATCGTTGGACAAAGACAAAGCCAGGAATCGTCCAGCGCATGAGCCGTTCGATGTTCAGCGCCCTTTCTGGGACCAATGGCCCAACAAAGGATGCGTTGAAGCAATTTGAAATCGGCCAAAAGCAATTCGAGGCGATCGAATCCAAACTCAAGAAGCTGGTGACCCGAGAATTCAATTCGTTTGAAAAAGCGGTCATCGAAGCCAACATTCCACGCGTCGATTTGGAAGTTGAGTCAGGCGAAGACGAAGACTAAGTGTGAGGTGGATTTCACTCTCGTCTAAACACACCATGAAAATTGGTTGTGTTCAAGCCAACCGTTTTTGGGACGATCATGATCGTTCCAAAAACGGATCCAGGATATCGAGGGTGTCTTCTGGCAATTCCTCGTGTGGAATGTGACCGCAGTCGTCCACGATATGCAGTTCTGCCTTCGGTATCTCTTTGCTCAAACGCTGACCAATCGACAAGGGAACGACCCTGTCTTCGCTTCCCCACATTAGCAACGTTGGTACTTCAATTTCAGAGTACCGAGACGTCAACGAAGCTAAGTTGTCCGGCAAAATCTGGAGCGCGGTTTGACGCAGCGAATTCTTGATTCCCGGCTCACGATTTGGTGCTGCCCAGCCTTCAAGTTGCTCTGGCGTCACACGAGATTGATCGTGGATAGCAAGCTGTAACGCGCGCTTCGCAGAGAACATGGGAGGAGCGAACAATGGAATGATTCGGCCCAGAATTGGTCGCCGCAGAATTCCAATGAATGGAGGGAAAGGCTGTTGATAGGCTGCTCCTCCGATCAACACGAGCCGGCGCAGACAATCAGAACTTTCGTCCAACAAGTCCAAGCATAGCTTTAACGCGACTGCTCCACCGTAGGAGTGGCCTAGCAGCGTCAAGTCAGACAGCTCTTTTTCTCGAATCAATTCGTGCAGCAACCGCGCCTGATAAGAAATCGAATAGTCTGCGCTACGCGGTTTTGGCGATGCCCCATGCCCCAACAAGTCGACTGTAATAACGGTGTAGTCGTGTTCATAGGCTTCGACAAGATTGCGCCAGGTGAACCGGCTACTTGCGAATCCATGCACCATCAACATTGGCGGTCCCGATCCATGGACTTCATATTCCAATCGCGGCAATGCACTCATGCTGGGAAACAACTCAGATAATCGGCAGTGAACATTTTTTTATTGTCGCTGATTATTGCCCGCTCTGCGAGGTACTGACGAGTTTGCCACCTTGAAATGGGTTACTGGATCACCCGATCACATCTCACCCAAGCCAAATCGAGCCAGCGCCAACGGTATCGATTTCTCGCATTTTGGTCTGCATTTCATAGGGAATCTGGATCCACAGAGCCATTCATCAGATTAGTCGCCAAACCAGCATTTTTGACCGCTAAGTACGATCTAAACAGTGGCTCTCGCTGGCGCTTTCCCACGCAATGACTCGTTTTTACCCGAGCGGAGCCGCGAGTTTCTCGCCCTGCCAGATTGTGGTTTCCGATGTCTTTTGAAAAAAATGGCAATTCGCGCCCTAGAATTCGCTCCCCAAGGCCCAATAGCAATGTGATATCACATTGGTATCGATCAAAATCGAGTTTGCGTCCAACGACGCCGCATGAAGGGTCCGAAAAATGAATCAAGAAAAAACGATTAAACCACAGCTGGGATGGATGCCGCTCTTCGTCAGCTCTCTACTTTTTTGTGGGGGCATTGGATTGGTGATTGTGTCGGCGGTCTATTCAGACGTAAACGGCGATGCGATCACGGGCATGCTGGCTGTCAGCGGAGTCGCAGTAGCAATCCTCGGCATCCTGGGAACATGTGGACTGATGGCGATCGCGCCCAATCAAGCCCGGGTCTTGTTGCTATTCGGTGAGTACAAGGGAAGCGTGGTGGAGTCTGGGTTCTATTGGGTGAATCCGTTTTACTCCAAGAAAAAGATCTCACTACGGATTCGTAACTTTGAAACAGGCACTTCCTCAATGCCCGAACAAAAGAACCAGGCTGGGCAAGTAGTTACACCTAAGACGCGTACGCAATCGCGGCCTTCAAAAGTCAATGATCGGGACGGGAATCCGATCGAGATTTCGGCCGTCGTTGTTTGGAAGGTTGTTGATACCGCTGAAGCAATGTTTGAGGTTGAAGACTTTGAACACTTCGTAGAAGTCCAAAGCGAGGCTGCTCTGCGAAACCTTGCGTCACGACATCCCTACGACGATAGCGAAGACAGCGAGATCTCGTTGCGTGGCAGTACTGAAGAGGTATCCATGCAGTTGCAATCCGACATCCAAGAACGATTGAATGATGCTGGCGTCAAAGTTACCGAGGCACGCATCAGTCACTTGGCGTACGCTTCTGAGATTGCTGCGGCAATGTTGCAACGGCAACAGGCTCAGGCTGTAGTTGCGGCTCGAACAAAGATCGTTGAAGGTGCTGTGGGCATGGTCGAAATGGCTTTGGACCAACTGGCAAAGGACAACATCGTCGAATTGGACGACGAACGCAGAGCGTCGATGGTTTCCAATTTACTTGTGGTCCTATGTAGCGATCGGCACACGCAACCGGTTGTGAATACTGGATCGCTTTACTAGAAGTTCAAACAGAGATCGCCAGCCCGACCTAACAATCGGGCTGGCATTTTTCTGCGCGCATATCCCAAACAAACAGTCAAGCGATGGCGAAAAGAGACTCGTTTCTAATCCGCATTGATCCGCGCGTGCTGGATGCCCTGCGGCGCTGGTCCGACGACGAGATGCGTAGCACCAATGGGCAAATCGAATATCTTCTACGCAAATGCCTAGCAGACGCTGGCAGATTGCCAAGCACCGATGATTCAGGCAAAACCAATCGAAAGACGAAATCAGACGACAAGTAGCACACAATCCGGCTCTCAACGTCAGGTTTCGCCGGATGGCCCTTGCACGGACATTTGTGTGGTCTCGGTCTACTACAATAAGTCCTCGCAACAACTGCTACATTCAATCACAAAGCCTCATTCATGAAGCCACTGTCTCTTCTTTTTGTATTGAGCATTGTTTTATCCTCTTTCGCGTCTGTTTACGCAGGCGATACGGTTCCCGCGTTGGCTGGTGGAAAAGCGCCAGCGAACTTTGCCGAGATGTGGGCTGGTTTTGATCCACGAGATGAGCCACTGGAGATCCAGACGCTTTTGGAATGGGAACAAGACGATGTGGTCATGCGTGTTGTGCGCTTTCGAATCGGTGTGTTCAAAGGTAAAAAAGCGACGTTGGCGGCTGTCTATGGATACCCCAAGAACGCGGTGGAAACAGGAAAGAAGGTTCCTGGGTTGGTGCAGATTCATGGGGGTGGTCAGTACGCCGACTACAGAGCCTGCTTGACAAATGCGCGGCGCGGTTACGCAACCGTTTCAATCGCCTGGGCCGGACGAATCAGTGCGCCAAACTACCGCGTCTCGCCTGCCGAAGTAAAACTGTTTTGGGCCGATAAGACGGATGACCCTGCGTATCGATTGACCACCGATTGGGGCGCGGTTGATGGCTACCACGCCCCCGGTAGAAATCCTAAAAACGCTTTCCCTTCAGCGATGCCAGCGGCTTGGACACTGGATTCCGTCGAGTCGCCGCGAAACAGCGGCTGGTTTCTTTGCGCCTTGGCTGCGCGGCGCGCGTTGACATTCTTAGAGCAACAATCAGAAGTGGACGCAGAGCGGCTGGGGGTTTATGGGCATTCGATGGGTGGCAAATTGACGGTGATGGCATCTGTTGACCCGCGCGTGAAAGTAGCGGCGCCGTCGTGCGGTGGCATTAGCGACCGCGACAACAGTAGTCAGCTTTTTCGTCAGACGCTTGGCGACGATGTCAGCCTAAAACAAATCTCGTGTCCGATTATCTTTCTAAGTCCTGCGAATGATTTTCACGGGCGGATTGGTGATCTACCATCGGCAATCAATGAAATCGCTAGCGAACAGTGGCGGGTGACGTGTTCGCCTCATCACAGCCATCAGGATTCGCCGCAGTATGAAGTGGCAACTCAGCTTTGGTTCGATCACTACTTAAAAGGATCGTTTTCTTTCCCCAACACGCCGACGACAAACTTGAAATTGGACAATGCCGATGGCGTGCCACGCTTTACCGTTTCGCCAGATCGATCGATGCCGATTGAGTCGGTCGATATTTTTTACACACAAGCTGGCTTGGCAAACGAAACGCCACAAGATCGCGACGTCACTAAGAACCGTCATTGGCATCACGCCGACTCGACTGAGTCTGACGGTCGATGGACCGCGCCGTTGCCACTTACCAGGATCGACAAGCAACTGTGGGTCTACGCAAACGTTTCATACAAGCTGCCGCAGACCGTCACAGGCGCTGGATATTACTACGGCACTTACAACGCTGACAACGTGAACGTTTCGTCCTTGTTATCCATCGCGACGCCCGAGCAATTGAAGGCGTCAAAGGCAACACGGGAACCATCGAAACTGATCGAAAATTTTGAGGGTGATTGGCAAAAGGAGTGGTTCACCTACAAACCCGACCAGTGGGCTCGCTCCACTCACAAACTTTTTGACGACGCCTGGACGGCTCCAGCCAATGCTTCATTGATGCTAGACGTGATGACCGAAAGTACAAATGAAATCGTCGTGGTGATCGATCAGTATGCGGTCGCAAAGAAAGTCTCAGGCGGAGATCATTGGCAAACGATCACACTGACGCCATCTGACTTGCGCAATTTTGCTGGTGAGTCATTGCCGGATTGGAGCCAAGCGAAAGAGCTGACGCTAACGCAAACAACCAGATTAAAACCGCCTCAGGGCGGCGACAAGAAGCCCAGGGTTATTGGAAAAGACTGGATCGGTGATCCACCCAAGTTCCAAAACTTGCGATGGGAATCCCGTTAAGTGACTCATCAATCGTCGCTTGATGGCTCAGGAGTTTTTGCTAACAGACCGATCACCGCCCATGCTGTTCCCCAGTAGTTGGATGTAGGCGTGTTTCTCTTTCGCGTGCTTTTCTTTGTCCCAGGGACTTTCCATGACCCATTTTCATGCTGGGTCTCGATCAAGAATTTGGTGGCGCGGGTCAGTTTTGCATTGGATGCTGAATCGTTTGCGGTGACGCGCAACGAGTAGAGTGCCATGCCGGTCCCGATCGCATCGCTTTTTTCGCCAATCGTCCAACCCCAGCCACCATCATCGTTTTGACTTTCCAATAGGTAAGCCCGTAGCTCCGCCAACCGACCATCGTTGACCTGCGAAGACAACAATAAACGCGACGCCCACCATTCGGTTGACTTGGCTTTTGAAGTCGCGTCGACTGCGGCTATCGCAGCGTCAAAATCAAACTTGTCGTTGTCTTGTGAATGCAAAGCCAACGCAGTCCAAGCCGCTGTCACCGAAGTCGTTTCTTCAGTGGGACGTTTCTGCGCGGGCAGTTGACCGCACGACTTCCAAGAGCCATTTTTCTTTTGGTTTTCGACCAAGCTGTCCGCGAACGACAATCGCCACTGCGTCGTCGGTTTGTCGTCGACCGCCAACAGAATAGCGCTCATCGTATCGATGTTCGCGGACATCGCGTCCTTGCGATCAACATCTTTTTTCTGCTCAGGCTTGACGAAGTTGACGACGTCGGTTGACCACTCTCGCCACCGCTTTAACTTGTCCGCATCAACATCAAAGCCAGCTTCATCGGCTGCAGAAAGACTCCACAGCATGAATGGGATTTGGTGACAAGAAACGCAGCCACGCTTGTCCATCCAAGCGACACCCTCACGCTCAAGATACGGCAAAGATTTCTTTACCGTTTCGATCGTGTCGATGGCTTTAGCTGGCGCATCCGCGACCAGTGTCGTTGTGCTAGACAGCGATGCGGCGAAAGACATCAAGATTACGAAGGTATATCGCATGGTTTCATTGTACCCAGTAGCGTCGATCGTAGCATACATAAATAAGTTACGATTGCCGATACTCGCTGGGAGTCATGCCGATTTCGCGTTTGAATGCGGCCGCCATGTATTCGCCGTATTCGTAACCAGTTTTTTCCGCGATCGCTTGGACGCTGAGCCGTGTTTCGCGCAACAGTTCCTTGATTCGGTTCATCCGTGTGAGTTGGATTTCAGCATGTGGTGTGCGGCCAACGATCTTTTTGAAACGGTGCTCTAGTGACCGCCGCGAAAGAGATACTTCACGTAGAACGTCGGCCACGCGCACGTCTGCGGTCACGTGGCGTCTGATGTAATGCAGCGCCTTGGCAACCTCTTCGTCCTCAACTGCAAGTGTGTCGGTTGATTCACGGACTTTGATACCAAGCGGTGTTGTGACCAGCGGCGAGTCGGTTGAAATTCGTTTTCCCGACATCAGTTTGTCTAGCAAGGCGGCGGCTTCGTAGCCAGTGCGCCGCGTGTCGGGAATGATACTGGATAGCGGTGGCTGGCTGAGTTCGCAGATCAAGCGGTCGTTATCGACACCTAGAACGGCGACCTCCTCAGGCACTTTCAATTTGGCATGTCGGCACGCGTCCAGCACTTGCTGCGCCTTGTAGTCATAACAAGCCATGATTCCAATCGGCTTTGGTAGTTTCGTCAGCCACCGTGATATGCGCCGCATTTCGGTTGACGGATTGAATGCCGAATCGTAGCGAGCCCCAGACTCATGCGCGTGGAATCCAATTTCGCTCTTGGTTGCAAATTCTTTCAAGCTAGCCAAACGTTTCTTTGACCAATTGAACCCGGCATCGCCACAGAACCCCAAGTGCCGAAATCCTCTTTCGACAAAATGTTCGTACGCTAGTTTTGCAATCGCTCGATCGTCAGTGTCAGCCCAGGGGATACCAGTGACATGTCTCGCCGCGCTCAGGTCCACGACTGGCAATCCGAACTGCTTCAAACGCCTACCAATGGCGTCGGTTTCGATGCGGGCAATGATCCCGTCGCCATCCCAAGTCCGTAACCACGATGGTGGCCGAGCCCCGCGTTCTTGCTCGGTCAACTGGACGGACCAATTCGGTTTCTCTTTGATGTATTCGATCACGCCGTCCAGCAATCCACGGCAATAACCGTTGGATGTTTCGATCAATAACGCGATAGATTTGGACTGCAATTTGCGAAACCAGGCATGTGAAATATCTATGACAGTATGCGCCATTTCTACTTGAAAGCCAGCAGGCATTTGCAACGATAAGAACAATTCACGGTCCAAAGGGCCGGGGGTTTTGAACGTGAATCACACAATCTTCCTGGAAAGAAACACGATGACTGCATTTCCCGAAGTCGCAGACAAGATTAAGTACGAAGGTCCCGATTCTGACAATCCGCTTGCCTTTCGCTGGTACAACCCAGAGGAGATGGTCGCGGGCAAAACGATGAAGGACCATTTGCGGTTTACGGTTGTCTACTGGCATACATTCCGTGGTACGGGAAGCGACCCATTTGGCGCGGCTACGATGCTTCGGCCCTGGGACGATGGCACGGAGTCGGTCGAAAACGCTTGCAATCGAGCGCGAGCAGCGTTCGAGTTTTTCGAGAAGCTGGATGCGCCGTTTTATGCGTTTCATGATCGCGACGTTGCTCCCGAGGGTGCGACGGTTTCGGAATCCAATGCAAACTTGGATGCGGTCGCCAAAGTTCTCCGCGAGGAACAGGACCGCTCGGGCGTCAAACTGTTGTGGGGCACCGCCAACATGTTCAGCAATCCTCGTTTCATGCATGGTGCTGCGACGACATGCAACGTGGACGTGTACGCTTTCGCGGCGGCGCAGGTCAAGAAGGCGTTGGAAGTCACCAAAGAACTTGGGGGCGAAAACTATGTGTTCTGGGGTGGTCGCGAAGGCTATCAGTGTTTGTACAACACGGACATGAAACGTGAACTAGATCACTTGGGTCAGTTCTTTCACATGGCTGTCGACTACGCGAAAGAAATCGGATTCACAGGACAATTTTTGATTGAACCCAAGCCCAAGGAGCCAACCAAGCACCAGTACGATTCAGACGCTGCTGCATGCTTGAATTTCCTGCGCTGCTATGACTTGGTTGACCATTTCAAATTGAACATTGAAACCAACCACGCGACACTTGCTGGTCACGAAATGATGCACGAGTTGGAATACTCGGGAATGCAAGACGCGCTGGGTTCAATCGATGCCAACACAGGTGACCTGCTGCTGGGCTGGGACACTGACCAGTTTGCAACCAACTATTATTTGACGACGCAGATCATGTTGGTGCTCTTGAAGTATGGACTCGGATCGGGGGGCGTGAACTTTGATGCGAAAGTTCGCCGCGAGAGCTTCGAGCCGATTGATCTGTTCCACGCTCATATTGGAAGCATGGATGCTTTCGCCCGTGGTTTGAAAGTCGCTGCAAAGATCATCGAAGATGGTGCGATTGATAACATGGTCAAAGACCGCTACAGCAGTTTTGATGGCGAGTTGGGTCAGAAGATTGAAAGTGGCAGTACGTCTTTCGCAGAACTTGAGTCATATATCATGCAGAAAGGCGACGCGGCTCCGAACACAAGCGGCCGCCAAGAATTGATGGAAAATATTGTCAACAGGTACATGGACCGAGCGTAGAATATGCACTGGCTTATGTAATTCTAATGGGGAGTAGAAGAAAGATGGCTACAAGAAAATCAAAAGCAAAATCGTCAACACTCAAACAAACGGAGTGTCCTGAATTCGAAGAACACGTTTGCGCGGAAGACGCGTTGAAACTCTTGAAGGATGGAAACAAACGATATGTTTCGAAACAAGAGCAAGGTCGATGCAACGAGGAACGTCGCAAGATGTTTCATGATACTCAGAGACCTTGGGCAGTTGTTTTGACCTGTGCGGACAGTCGGGTTTCACCTGAACTTGTGTTTGATGCGGGAATTGGTGACTTGTTCGTCGTACGTGTAGCTGGGAACATTGCCAACGCGTGTTCAATCGCCAGCATTGAATATGCGATCGCGAATCTTCCCACTGACCTGATTGTCGTGCTTGGCCACGAGAATTGTGGTGCAGTTGCAGCCTCGCTAAAACGCATTTCTAGCACACACAGTTTGAATCAGTTGCTGGGTCATCTTACGCCTGTTGCAAGAGAATATGGAGACGATTGGGCCAAAGCCACCAAGAAGGAAAAGCTGAAAATTGAATATGATGCTTCGCGGTACAATGCCCGAAGTGTCGCTAGACAGTTGAAAGCTCAATCTCCCGAAGTGATGTTGGAGCACCCAACTTTGCAGATTGTGCCTGCGATATATGAGACTGGCACAGGAAAGGTATGCTGGGAACGCAAGAGTTCGTGGCAATAGCCCCACGTAATTCGCGAATGTGAGCTTCAATCCGCCTGATGATTTATGGCATAATCGCGAGAGCACGTTTTTGCCTCCGTGATTTTTGCCTAGAGATGTTTTGTAATGCGCACTGTTGTGTTTGGAATACTTGTTTTGGTTTGCCACCAACACGTAGCAGCCGAGGTCTTGAAGTCTGAAAAGGATGGCTTTCTGATCGAGATCAAGCAGGCGACTATCGCCGAGCCAGCTGAATGTTTCAGGATTTTTGTTGAAGACTTCGGCAAATGGTGGGATCCCAGCCACTCTTATTCACGAAATCCAGCCAGCATGTCGCTGGACCTCAAGCGGATGGCGATGTTCGAGAAACTTCCGAACAACGGCTTTGTCCGGCACATGGAAATCGTGTTTTATCAGCCCGACAAAATGCTAAGGCTGAGCGGAGGGTTGGGCCCACTGCAGCCAAAGGGTGTCAGCGGCGCGTTGACGTTTGAGTTTCAAAAAACGGATCAGGGTTGCGAGGTTCTCGTTTCTTACAATGTGTCGGGCTCTTCGCTTCAGGCATTGGACAAAATCGCCAAACCTGTCGATGCAGTTTTAACACGTCAACTAAAACGGTTTGCAGAACGTTGTGTCAAAGTTGCGTCGGATTCCGAACAGAAAAAATGATCACCACCAAAGCTGATTGACACCAAAACGCTCACCAGCTTTTTCGCTATTCAATGACGCGTTTGCTTTTCCATACGCCGCTCAGATATCTGGCGCTAAATGCAACCAGCATCGCGAGGATCCAGCCAGTGATGACCCACCACCACAAGTAGAGGCTGGGGCCTGTCCACGACTGAACCAAGATCCCGCCTGAGACTGCTGCTGTTGAAATCGCAATCGTCGTCAGCAAGACAAACAAGGTGTCGCCCGCACCCTTGATGGCTCCCACAAAGACGACTTGCATTCCGTCTAGCATGCAATAGATCGCGATGAATCGGAGCAATGAAATCAAGATCGGTTCAATCTTGTCGAAACGCTCTTGCGGCGTGCCTTGCTGATAAATCCAAACCATCCATTCGGGAACCAACCCCAACAGAACCGCAAACACGGTCGTGTAACACAACGACACTAATAGCGCCGAGCGGACGGATCGCTGAGCGATGTCTGCGCGGCCTTCGGTAACGCGCTGGCCAACCAACACGCCGACGCCAATTCCCAGACCGACCATCGGTACAAACGCCAAAACGTTCACACCAAGTGCTAAAGTCGTGGCGGCCATTTCCAGTTCGCCAAGTCGGCCTACTTGCAGTAAGACCACTGTAAAACAAGCGGACTCTGCTAGCAGTTGTAAACCCGCTGGGCCGCCAAAGCGAAGCAGACGCGCGATGACGGCACGGTTCCATTTGTGGTGAACTGTGACTTGGTAAACGTCAACGAGCTGGACGTCTTTGTTGATCACCCACTGCGCGATGGGGACTTTGATCCAGAAAGAAATCGCAGTTGCCAGGGCAGCACCGTAAACGCCCATGGCCGGAATCGGACCAAATCCAAATATCAGAACAACGTCTAGGATCAAGTTAATAACGGTAGCGATTCCGTCGATGGCCAGAACCGTACCTGTGCGTGCGTGCCCAGTCAGTAAACCGCTTTGCACACTGTAGAACAGAACACTCACGCCGCCGATCAGTAATATTTGCAAGTAACGGGTTTCTAAATCCGCAAGTTCACGATCGTGTCCTACGCTGCCGAACAGGGTCGGCGCAAACCAAGTCAGCAGACACAAAATCGGTAACAGCATCCACGCCAATCGCATTGCGTGCCGGTACGTGACTCCAATCTGCAGGCTTTCACCTGCCCCGCGATACTGTGCAACGAACGTAGAAACGTAACCCAAAAGCCCCATTGGAAAACAAATCGCTGTCCAGTAGACGCTGCCGCCACTCATGGCCGCGGACGCAGAGACTTCCGAGTACCAATACAGCAGTGTGCGATCGATGAACAATGTGATGGCCACAAAACCAGACGAGATCATCAGCGGAAGTGCGATCGCGAGCAGCGGCCCAGGCCCCCCCGGACGGTTCCACCAGTTGCTATCGCTGGCGGTCGGTTCGCTGTCGAAATGCATCAAGCAGACTTTGCAGAGAATGGTTTGCGTGGGAACGGATTTTGTTCAGGCCCAGAGTGTAGGGACTGGTTTGTCTGGCGATACCCTGCGGTTTCCACTTTCGGCGCGACCTAAAACAAGCCTTATTCGAACACGATGGCTGCAACCACGTATCAAAAGTAGACCTGAAGATTGGTGGCTGCTAGTCTGTAGCTGAGCATTCCTTCGAAGGAGTTGCCGGAACTAAGGATTTTTTATGCAGAACCGATTTTTCATTCCTGCCTTGATCGCTAGTTTAGCAGCGTGTTCGTACCAGGGATTCAGTGCTTTTGCGGACTCTCCGAAACTGCTACAGCAGTGGCGCGTACACCAGTCGTCGATGCGCGGTAATCAATTGAGTTCGATGGGAAAACCATCAAAGCTCGCGATGTTCGCTCGGCCATCCGAATTGGATGAAAACGGGCTCGTCAAGTTTAATGGTCAGCAGTATGCGATCGTACGGCGCCAGACGGCGAGAGGCCTGCCACGGAAGAGTTTTTCGGTGGAAGCTTGGGTGCGAGTTGATCAGCCGACACGCTGGGGCTGTTTGTTTGGCTTTCAACAAGACAATGGCAGCTACGAACGTGGATGGTCGTTGGGTTACAACGACAACCAATTCGAGTTTCGTGTCGCCAACACAAAGCTTGTCAATGCAACCGCAGACCAACCGTTTGACCTAGCGGTTTGGCATCATGTGGTCGGCGTTTGCGATACCAGCAGTCAGCAGTTGCGATTGTACGTCAATGGAAAACTTCAGCGTCAGATTGCGTTCGTGGGTGGCGGTGCCAATTATCCAGCGCCATCAGATGGCACAGAGTTGGTGATCGGAGCGTACAAAGATCGCGATGAGCTATTTCCGCTTGTGGGCGCGCTGCGAGAAGTTCGTCTTTATGATGGCGTTTTATCAGCGGATACAGTCACTGCCCACGTCCAATGGCAAGACAGGTTGCCGGACAAACCGCTCAAGTTCTCGGTTCGACCGGGCGTCCGATTCTTGACACCAACAACAGCTGAAGTGCGTTGGGAAACGACGGTTCCTGGCGGAGCGTTCTTGGGCATTGGTCTCACTCGAAAACCCAGCCAGGTCTTGCAGTCAAAATCTGTGGGTGTCAGCCATCGTGTTGTCGCAAAAGATTTGGTCCCAGGAAAAAACTATTGGTATCGGTTTGCTTCCGTCGTGAATGGCAAGCGCGAGTTCAGTCCGTTCTACCAACTCGAAGGCGGCATGAACTACACGGCGCCAACGATCGCCATGACCAACCCACTTCCCAAGGCCCAACAGATCGTTGCACGACTGGAGCAAAAGGGTGGCTATGCGGTCTCGCTTGGGCTGTCAGCGAACTGGGCCGAATCATTGGCGTCGGCCAGTGACCTGACCGTTGCCATGGGAGAGGATGACCCCAATCAACTACAAGCCGTTCGGCAAAAATGGTACCGCGAGAACAGATATGGGATTCGCTTGACCGCACAGCCCATCAAGAATCTGCCGACCAAAATCGCGAACCTGGTGGTTGTCGATCCGTCCGCGGTCGATGCAGCCGAAGCTGAAAAGTACCTGTCACCAAGCGGTTCTCTGGTCATCGTTGGCCAGCAGCGGCCTAGTGGTGCTCGCTGGCAACCGGTGAGCGACGGTGTGTGGATTCGGCCGCCCAGCGGGATGGAAAAACTGGCTGATTGGGGACATCAATACGGTGGCACCACCAACGCTTCGTATTCTGGCGAACGACTTGGTGGTATTGACGATACGGCCGATCTGGAAATTCGTTGGCTTGGTCGGCCGGGTGCAGATTTCGGAATTGATCGCAACCCAAGAATGCCGGCGCCGCTTGCCACAGGTGGTCGGCTTTTTCATCAAGGCATGAATCGAATGATTGCTTTGGATGCGTTCAACGGCGCCGTGCTCTGGTCGCTAGAGATCCCTGATCTTCGCCGTGTCAATATTCCTCGTGACTGCTCCAACTGGTGTTCAGACGAATCGCATGTCTACGCTGCCGTGAAAGACCGTTTGTGGGTCATCGATGCTGCCAGCGGCACGATGAAAAGTACCATTATCCTGCCGGAGAGTTTACGATCAGATCACCAATGGGGATTCGTTGCGGTCAGCGGTAGCCAGTTGTTTGGCACAGCGTCGATCCCGTCGGGAGGCTACAACGATTTTTGGAGCAAGTCTTCTTGGTACGACAACAAAGACGACAAAGCAACGGCGAAGGTATGCGGTCGCAGTCTTGTCTGTTTTGAAAAACAATACGGCAACGTTTCATGGCAGTATGATTCCGATGCGATTTTGCATTCCACGATTACGATCGATGACAACCATGTCTACTTTGTATCAGTGGAAGATAATTCTCTTAAAGCAAGCGAGACTGGCAAACTGCAGAACTCGCGCATCTGGAAATCCGCTCACGTCGTATGCCTTGACCGCAGCACAGGCAAAGAACTGTGGAAGCGAAAATCGCCTTCACAAGAACACGAAGTGGTCATCAGTTTTGGTGTTGCGGACGACGAACAGTTCGTACTTCAGACTTCCGGCAAAAACCAATTTCACTTTTCGTCGTTTGATGCAAAGACAGGCGAGCAGCGCTGGAACCGAAGCGTGAAGTGGTCAGCAGATCATCACGGTGCGCACATGCAACACGCGGTCATGATGAACGAACGAATTTACGTTCAGCCGCATATCATCGACGCGAAAACGGGAGATGTGCTCAAGTCTGGAACGCTCGGAAAACGCCGTGGTTGTGCGACGCCAATCGGCGCAGGCGAATCAATTATCTATCGGGGTGGGTCTGGGCCGCTATCGCTATGGTCATTGAAGGATAACGACAAATCCGAGTTTACGAGACTCCGGCCGAGTTGTTGGCTCAGTACGATTCCAGCTCAAGGAATGTTGTTTTCACCCGAAGGTGGAGGCGGGTGTTCTTGTGGTGGTTGGATGGAAACGTCAATCGGTTTTGCTCCGGTTCTCCCTGGAGGCAAAAAATGAACAAGCGACACTCTGCTGTTTTTCAATTCGCGTTCGCATTTGCTGTTGGCGTATTTTTACTTTCGCCAAAGCCAGCCGCCGGAGATGACTGGCCAACGTATCGGCATGACCAACGACGGAGCGGCGTGAGCGATGAACGTCTTCGCTTTCCGTTAAAACAGGCTTGGGTTCGCCGTTCGCCAACTGCACCGCAAACGGCTTGGACCGGCCCCGCCAAATGGGACGCTTGGGCAGGCAACGCTGGTTTGCAATCGATGCGAAATTTTGATCCTTGCTTTTTTGTTACAGCAACGGGCAACCAAGTGTTTTTTGGTTCGTCGATCGACGACGCGGTCCATGCCTTGGATGCTGGGACCGGAAAAGAGAACTGGGTCCATTTCACTGGATCGGCTGTTCGCTTTCCACCCACACTAGCCAACGGCAATGCTTGGTTCGGATCCGACGACGGGTTCGTTTATTGTTGCGACCAGCGGTCAGGAGAATTGGCGTGGAAGCGTGCCGCATTCCAACAAGACCATCGGATCACCAGCAACCGAAAAATCATGTCGCTATGGCCCGTGCGGACTGGTGTTCTTTTGGACGGCGACAAAGTCATCTTTGCTGGATCGCTGGTTCCTTGGGAGAAATCTTATCTATGGAAAATCGATGCAGAAACAGGCCGCGACGACACGAACGGTTGTTTCCAGAAATCGGTTGATGGAGTCACATTGCAGGGCGCGATGTTGTCGTCTACCAAACGACTGTACATTCCCCAAGGTCGCGCGGCGCCGCTGGCATTCGGTGTCACAGATGGAAAATTCGTTGGCGCGATCGGCGAAGCTGGCGGTGTATTCTGTGTGCTGACCGAAGACGAAATGTTGCTCGCCGGTCCGCAAGACCAGAAGTCACCGACGGACCAGATCCGCGTCGCTGATGCAACCAATCGTAAACGCGTAGCAACTTTCGCGGGCGCAAATCGGGTATTGGTGCAAGGCAAGCAGGCGTGGGTGCCCGCAAATGATCAACTTCGAGCACTGGACCGAACTGCGTATGTCGCGGCCGATACGATGATCGCTCAAACATCAGAACTGTTGAAGGCCAAGAAGATCGAAGCCGCCGAAGCCAAGCGGAAGATTGACGCCGCCAAAAAGGCAAAAGCCAACGCTTGGAGGTGGTCAGTTTCATGCCCCAATCCGTCTGGGTTTATCAAAGCCGGTAACATGGTAATGGTTGGACTGTCAGACGAAGTTCGTGTGTTCAATGCGAGCACTGGGAAACTGGCTTGGTCAACCAAGGTTGATGGAGTGGTTTATGGATTAGCTGTTGCCAATGGGCGGCTGTTTGTTTCGACGGGTCTTGGACACATTTACGCGTTTGCCCCATGAGCCGATTTTTATCTTGCAATCGATTCGCAATCACGCTGGCAATTGGTGTTACTCTGATCGCCGTTTCTTTGGCTGCAGCTTGTAAAGTGCCAGTGTTCCGCTACGCGTTAGAACGTTGGCCAGCGGATACCTATCGCATCGTTGCCGTGGTCGATTCAACCAAGACAAATTCTGAAACGCAGGCAGCGATCAAGTACCTGGAGGACTCTGCGGCCAGTGGTTGGAATGCGGAAGTCGACGTGATACGACTGGACCGCTTGAGTGAAGCTGAACTGTGGGAACTGGAAGAGTTTGAATCCGAAGATTCGGTTCCGCTGCTTCAGGTGTTTTACCCAGAACGTGATGGCAAGCGGCAACTATGTTCGGCAATGGATCTGACTATTGCGAACGCAAAAACATGGAGATCGTCGCCGCTACGAACACAGATTGCCAACGATATCCAGGCAGGTGTTTCTGCGGTCTGGCTGCTAGTCGAAGGCGATGATGCTGCCCAAAACGAACGCCTATTTGGTGAACTGCGAGGTTCGCTGGATCTTGCCCAGCAACAGATCACGATTCCCGAAGGCGTGATTGGGCGAGAGGAAGCGACACAAGTGCTGATGGAAAATCCAGAGGCTTCGATGGATGATGTATTGCGTAGCGATATTCCATTGAAGATCGAATACTCGGTTCATCGCTTGGCAGTTGATAATGACGACGAAACTGCCTTGCGCGCGATGATTCAGAACTGGGAGAATGAGCAACAGGCGCCGTTTGTTGTTCCAATCTTTGGACGCGGAAGGATGCTCCAGCCACTGTCAGCGGATCGGGTCCAAAAGGAAATGGTCTTGGGAGCTTGCCGTTACTTGGTTGGCGAATGTACTTGTTCCGTCAAAGCATTGAGCCCCGGAATGGACTTGTTGTTGTCAACGAATTGGAAAGAAGCTGTTGGCGAAACCGACCTCTTGATCGCTGACGAGTCAGCGATTGGAGAACCGGTCGAAATTCCACAGGGAGCTGAGACGCGCGACAGCGCCGGACAGAAAGAAAGCAAGCCTTCTGTCAAAGAGTTACAAACACAAACCCGTCTAAATGGAATCTATTTCTCACTTGCAATTGTGCTGTCGGTACTAGGATTTGCTTTTGTTGTGCGCCGTGTTCTCACATAGCACTGGTCGTCAACCATTTGTTTCGCCAGATCGAGGCCAACCGTCTTGTCGGAGTCAGGGCAAATTCTTGTAGTTGTCAATCAAGGCTTGTCCACGAAGGGGTCGCTATGGGTGCCGAAGGTGACATCCAAATCGGGTTTTCGTTGGCGTAGTCTTCGCATTGCCTCGCCAGCCCTCAAGTCTAGAGAGATCCACAAGGTTTCTAAATTCGGCAGGTCGACCAAGCTGTCAATGGTGGCTTTGGTGATACTGGTATCACAAAGGTACAAAGACTTCAAATTCGTAAACTTCGGTTTGCAAAGAAAGAAGCCGTCGTCGATCTTTTCACAACCATTTAGAGATAGATACTCAAGTCGGGAAAGGAACTGATCGCTGAGAGCTTCCCGGAGCGATTGTGATTCAAGCGAAGGGATATCGACATCTAGTATCGTTGCACACGTCAATTGATGCTGTTGCTGCGCGACCTGCATTAGTCCGTCGGTCGAATCAACATTAAGATCTTTGGGTTGCCAGAAGTAGAGCTCAGGCGATCCTGTGGCACGTAACACTTGTGTTAGGTAATGCGGTTTATCGTCAACGTACTCATACACGCTAACTGATTGAGAAATCGTGTCCTCAAGATCCCATGAGCGTCGATAGCGAATAAAAACGTCTGAAAGTGGAATTGCGACCAGCACTGTGGCAATCAACATTGATCGAATACCAAAACGTAATTTCGGATATCGATAAACCTGAACAGCTACCGCCCACACGACTAAAAGACTGACGAGCAGGTTTATCGCCACGTTTTCCCAGTGCCAATTGTATTTCATGTAGCCGGTGATGGACGCCTTCTTGAGAGCCGGGTGATCGGCAAATCCATTCAAATCAACGTCTTCGAGCTCCAAATGCTCGAAAGGAAATCCAAAGTGACTGGTGGTTGTAATTGGGTCCCAACTTCTAAAACTTGGAGAGGTGGTCTGATAGTGGACCAGCATTGAAAAGCCAACCACAGCCAAAAAGACAATCACGACCAGACCGTGCCTGAGCCACCTGCGATTGGATGCATGTTGATTTGGTGAATCGCTCATGAAAATGGAACTCTGATGCTTGTTTTGTCTCGATCGTTCGAACCGCCATCTCGCCGACGACTTCTCCCAAAACACTCTCCGTCGTAACCATTCGAAGAAGACTTTCGAGGACTCCGGTCAA
>CAYNNP010000077.1:0-24409 GCA_964398215.1 uncultured Pirellulaceae bacterium
GTTGCGGTCAAAATTGTGGGTAAAGACAAGTGCGTTAGCATGGGGTTCGACGCATTGCACCACCAACGCTCGTTTTTTCCGTCCTTCATCGCCGCCGGCGGCGGCGATGAAGGACGGAAAAAACGAAACCGATAGGAGGCCGGCCGCAACCTTGGGCTAATGCCCAAGGCTATATGCTGTCGCCACTTCGTGGCTGGGGAAAGGTGATGCAACATCAGTTTCTAAACAGACACTCGTTTGTGGCGCCACCTCCCCGGGCCTGAGAACCCGACCCTCCCGCTGCGTAGGAGCGTGAGGAAAAAATGGCAACTCCAAAACGAGATCATTCTTTTGGAATCGGTCGGCCATGCGGATCGATGTCAGTTTCATCGGTCGCGCGATCCAGTTCGTCTCGTAGGTGCCGGTCTGTAAAGTGCTCAAACCGTTCTGCTTTGGCGTGAATCCGGTTGGCTTGAGTCTGTGTCTCGCTGAACAGATACTTTTCCCAAAGCCGATGTGAGCGAACCAATTGTTTTGCTCGATCCCGTCCCTTGTCGGTCAATGAATACGTTGCACCATCAAGCGAAATTTCACCACGCTTTAAAAGTCCACGGAGAGTTGCACTCAGCGTCCAGCCACCCGCAAACAAGGTTTGTTTCATATTGGCTTTCGTCGATTCGCTTGAACGTTCTTCGCAGCGATACAAGAATGCAACGATATCATCCGACAGAATTCGTAGCGAAAGAAGCTGACGCCGCACGAACTTGACCGCGACTCCGTGCTTGGGGCCAAGGAACGCTGCCAAAACAAAGATCAGTCCCGCCATCACAGACATCATGCTGGCTGTGGTCGTGCTCTTCAAGTCGAACCAATTCGGAATCACAGTTGCCGAGACGTGTCCAGATACCGCGGATACCGATGCGATCACAGCACTCAAAAAAATCATGATGCCCAAGCGATCCGTCAGCATGTACGCTGCGGCTGGCGGAACGACGAACATGGCAACCACTAGGATACTGCCGACACTCTCGAAACTTGCCACGGCGGTTACCGAGACCAACACCATCAACAGATAATGCATGAGCTTTGCCGAAAAACCCATCGTGGTGGCCAGTGCTGGATCGAACGAACTGATCTTCAGTTCTTTGAAAAATAAGATCACGAACAGCAAGTTGATAATCGCAACGGGCAACAGAACGGCCAGCGCGCGAGGAAATATCCATCCCGCGAACTCCATTTCATCCAAATGCACAAGTTCGATCTTGCCATAAAGAACGCAGCCTGGATCCAAGTGAACTTTATCTGCGGCTTGGACAATGATCACCAATCCAAGAGCAAACAGCGATGTGAATACGACACCCATCGACGCACCCTCGTCCACTTTGCCGACACGCCGAATCCACTCGGTGAAAACTGCTGTCAAGATTCCAACGATGACGGCGCCGATGAACATCGGCAGGCTACTTCGGCTGTGGCTCACTAAAAACGCTACCGCGATGCCTGGCAAAACAGCGTGCGTGACAGCGTCACCCAGCATGCTCATTTTTCGCAGCACCAGGAAATTCCCCAGCAGCGCAGCCGACACGGCACACAGGACTCCAACGGCCACAACAGCGGTGTCGATAGGCCCCCATGACATTGCCACGATCATGCGCCACCGCCTTCCAGTTGATGAGGACTTGCTGGCACAGGAATGGATAGTTTTTGTTCTTCTAGTAAATCTTCTAGTTGATCGATCACCTCGGGTTCCAAGACATGCTCGATAGCATCCGCGTCACGATCAACCTTGGCAGTCGCAATTTCCGCATACGTTATCAAGTACATTTCCCACATCCGATGTTGGCGTGTTAATCGCGCGGCTTCGATAAATCCTGCACGTGTCAAATGAGTATCGCTGCCACGGACTCGAACCAGATGTTCGTCTTCAGCGCTGCCAACGACCTTGTTCAAACGCCCTCGATTCCAGCTTCTGAGTGAAAGCAACTGATCGAATGAAACCATCGTATTGGTGTCGATCGCATGGCCTTTTTTTTCCGGTTCAATGATTTCATAAATGGCACGCAACAGATGCTGACGTTCGATTCGTCGGTTCAATCGCCGGCGCCGCAAAAACCGAATCAAGACTCCACGTGATGGTCCAAAAACCATGCTCAAGAAGAAAAAGAATGCACAAACCAAGACGATCATCGCACCTGAAGGCAGCTTTGGAAAGACAGCGCTGATGATCGCACCAAAGACACTGCTGACTCCGCCTAACGCCACAGAGTAAAGGATCATCAGCGACATTCGGTCGGTCCAAAAGCGGGCCGCCGCTGCGGGAATCACCATCAAAGCAATCATCAAAATCAAACCGACCGCTCGCAGCCCAACGATTGTGATCAGGACCACTGCGGTCATCAGCCCAATGTCCAGCAGTACGACCGGGAAACCTCGCGAGCTAGCGAACCCTTCGTCAAAACAAAGAAGCTTCAATTCTTTGAGCAGCAAAAGGCAAATTGAGATCGATATTGCCGACGCCAATATGATCATCTGCACATCGGTGCGACCCATCGATGCCGTTTTACCGTAGATGAATTCTTCCAACCCCGCTTGTGACGCCCGCTCCATGTGCTGGATCACACCTAGCAGCGCCGCCCCAACGCCAAAGAAAACACTGAGCACAATGCCAAGCGCAGCATCTTCTTTGAGCCGTGTTTTGTTTCGGATCCAAAGAATCGTTCCAACCCCCAGCAAGCCGCTCAGGGTTGCGCCTGTGTACAGAATCGGCAGTGTCTTTCCGTCAAAGCCCAGCTTGGTAGCGACGATAAATGCAATGGCAATGCCTGGCAAACTGGCGTGGCTAAGTGCATCGCCCATCAACGCTCGCTTGCGCAGCAAAGTAAAACTGCCGATCAAACCGGCAGCGGCACCAAGCACACCGACGCCAAGGACGACGATTCGCGTGTTGTAGTCACGCATCGAAATCACGCGAATCCAGTCTTCCCATTCTGGCCACTGAAAAGAACTTCCAGACAGCGACCTGCCTGGATGAATTTCGCTGGCGGAAAGTGCTGAGCACGCGAGAGCGCAACAAGCAAACATCACCAACCGTCGGCCGTTCATAGGGATTGCTCCCTGCGGCGCATGGCTTCGGTGACTTCTTCCAAGAGCGTCAGCCGGCCGCCATAGGTCTTCTGCAAATTCTCAGGCGTGAATGTTTCGGCGACGGGCCCATGAGCCACGATTCGCATGTTCAACAGGATCACATAGTCGAAGTAATCGGGTACTGATTGCAAGTCGTGGTGGATCACGACCGCCGTCTTCTCGCGTTTCTTGAGTTCACGCAAAATATCAACGATGGCCAATTCGGTGGCAGCATCAACAGCTGCGAACGGTTCATCCATCAAGTACAAATCAGCGTCCTGAACCAATGCCCTTGCCAAAAAAGTTCTTTGCTGTTGACCGCCAGACAGATGGCTGATCTGACGCTTTGCAAGTTCTGCAATCCCAACGCGCTCCAGTGCATCCATCGCGAGTTGGCGATGCTTCTTTCGCACCGGCCGACACCATCCAATCTGGTCGTACAGTCCCATTGTCACAACGTCCAACGCATTGACAGGAAACTGCCAATCGACGCTTTCCCGTTGCGGAACATATCCAACGCGGTGACGACTGTTGCGGTACTCGTCACCAAAAACCTGGACTCGTCCCGAAGCACGCGGGATCAGATCCATCACCGCTTTTAGCAGCGTGCTCTTGCCAGCTCCGTTAGGACCAACGATGCCAATCAGTTGACCACGAGGCAAATCAAACTCGACATCCCAAATGACTGGCTTGCGATGATACGCAACCGTCAGGTCGTATACCGAAAGCGGTACAGTGCTGTTGTCACCGGAATTGTCATTCATCGAATTTTCTTTTGGTTACCGAAACATCATCGGCATGCGTTTTCTCACGCATTCGAATTGAGGTCGCAAACTACATCACAAAGCATTCTCATTGGTCGCCGTCTACTCGGAATGGTCGCTCAGCTTTCCATTGAGTCCCTTTTCTTTGGCATCACCACCCAAGGCGGTCGCCACCAGCGTGATATTGTGATCGAGCATGCCAATGTAGGTTCCTTCGTAAGTGCCACCCTTGCCCATCGCATCACTGAACAATTCACCGCCCACGACGACGTCGTGCCCGCGTGATTTTGCTCCTTCGACAAGCGCTTCGATGTTCTTCTTGGAGACACTTGATTCGACGAAAACGGCTTTCACATTCTGTTTAACCAGCATATCAACCAACTCGTTGATGCGACGAATTCCGGCTTCTGATTCGGTCGACAATCCTTGGACGCCTTCAACTTGCAAACCGTAAGCGCGACCAAAGTAATTGAATGCGTCATGGGACGTCATCAAGACGCGTCTACCCTCTGGAATTGTGCCGAGCACCTGCTTGCCATACTCATGCAGCTCTGACAGCTTTTTTTGATAAGCCGCTGAATTCGCTTTGTATTGCTCGGCATGCTTTGGATCAAATTCGACCAGTGCATTTTCCACCACTGAAACACAGTCACGCCAGGCTGAAACATCGTTCCAAACATGCGGATCAAAATGCCCCTCGAACTCTTCTGGCTGAAGCAGTTTGGACTCGTCAATGTTCTCTGTAACAGCGAAGACCGGTTTTTTCCTAGCGACCTTGACCAGTGTGTCACCCATTTTTCCTTCTAGTAACAGTCCACTGTAAAACACGATGTTGGAATCCAAAATCGCTTTCACATCATCGCGGGTGGGTTTGTACAAGTGAGGGTCCACACCTGATCCACAGATTTGATTCAGTTTGACATGCTCGCCACCCACATTACGCACGATGTCGCCAACCATGCCGATCGTGGCAACAGCGTCAATCGGATACTCACCGCTATACGTGGAATTTCCGGGATTGGGTGCGTCTGTGCCGCTGCGCGTGCAGCCAGTCGTCGCCAACAACAAAACGGATAAGCAAACAGCAATACGGTTCAACATGACAGTGTTCGAGCATTGGAAGGTTAGTTTTGAAATGGCTGATGTTTAGCATCGGCTACATTTTTCACAATTGTAGCTGTTGCTACACTTTTGCCAAGAGCTACAATTCCAGACTGCTCACACGTACTCTTGCGCGTGTTGGATGGGGCAAGATTGATATCGTTGATCCGAGAATAGCGGCAGAACCTATAATAATGTCGGCAAAGAAACCCAAGAACGCTTTCCGTCGCACTCGCAACGATCATGCCAACGAAACGGCTGAAGACTATGTGGAAGCGATCGCTGAAATCCTGGGGCAACGCGACGGAGTCTGCCGGGCATCGGATCTAGCCAGGCACTTTGCGGTCAGCCATGTCACCGTTCACCGAATCGTATTGCGTCTGCAAGATGAGGGTTTATTACTGACTGAGCCGTACAAGCCAATCAAGCTTACAGCAAAGGGCAAGCGTCTGGCCAAGAAGAGCCGCGAGCGTCATGAAGTCGTCTATGCATTCTTGTTGGCATTGGGAGTTTCACCCGAGGTGGCCGCAATTGACGCTGAAGGAATCGAGCACCATGTCAGCCAACAAACGCTTGACTGCTTTGCCGCGTGGCGAGACCGCATTGGTTAGGCCACACCTGCGAAACACTACTCGCTCTAAAAATCTTTGCGTGAGAAGTAAACGCATGAGACGAACATTGCAAAGCAGATGAAGATAGCGCAGCTTAGCACTGGGCGCAGAACGTTACGCCGAATGACTTCTCCGCCACTTGTGTTACCTTGTGCGATTGCGACCGCAGATTTACCGCTGACCAACGTAGCGACGGTTTCGCCAAGTTCACCTGTTTGCGGAATGATGGCTCGTAGCGGTGTAAGTCCGTAGCGGTCAACCGCCCGCCAACCTGTGGCAGCTGGAACTTGCTCTCGAACTTGTTCGTACGATTTGGAATCCAGAAAGCTGATCCGATCAACATTGTGGGCGATCAATATTTGATCCGATGCCGCATCCCAGTGAACCGTTTCGACTTCGTCCAGCCCAAGCCAGTCGGTTTGTCGCGACGTCATGTCGATCAGTTCACAGCTTCCTTCCGCGGAAACCAAAACAAACTTTTCTTGATCGCCAATCCCAATTGCCGACACGATTGAGTATTCGGGCGGGTCTTCGATTTCACATTTGGTTTGCAAAGTCTCGCTATCCAATAGCAGGATCGGCAATTCATTGCGAACGACTAGCAGAACGGATCCGCTGGCGGCGATCTTCACTGGCTTGGACGGATCGCCATCCAAGTCTCGGCGTTTAGTAACCTTCCACGGCTTTGTTGCATCTTCATCGGGCTGCAAGAGAAATATTCGACCGCGCGAATAGATCACAATTGCTTTTCCATCATTCAGTACCAATGATCTTGCTGGTTTGATCACCGAGACGTCCCTGGGAAGGATCGATCGAAAACCATCCACCGCTTGGCCTTGGATTTTGATCAAGCTGGCGATTTGGTCAAGAAGCCCGGGGGATTCTTCTGCTTCTTGAGGCGTCAAAATATCGCCGTCGGCCATCATCAACCCACTTGAATTCATCGCCAACAAAGATCCCTCGCTGACAAGAATCTTGCGAGTAGCTGGAGGCAACCGCAAACTCGGTTCGGGTTTCCAGTCATTGTCTTTATTCAGCATCAACAAATCAGGCGGTCCGATACCGTAGGGATTGAATCGACCACCGCGCACTCGAGCCGTCAGGACGTGGTCCTTGCCGTAGGCGACCAGTGGTAGCAGCAAATCGTTGCTTCGCGATGCATCAGTCTTGATCAACTTTGTCCATGTATTTTCGCTTTCATCGAATTCGACAAGTTCATTGTCTTTGGTGATCGCAATCGTCTTGCCGTCGGCGACGATCAAATTACGAATGGTCGCAGGGCGACGAACAAAATCATCGAAGTACGATCCGACGATCCCAAAAATCAGAAGAAAGGCGCCGAAGATGCAAGTAACGCCGATAGCCAAAATCGGTGATCGCCATCGCAGACCTGCAAAAACGCTGACACTGAAGAAGACAGAAAACAGGAACACCGCGACGGGAATGCACCACAGGAGTCGGATGTTCCAAATGTCCAGTCGCAATCCTGCGATCAACCATAACCCGATGACTAGCTGACAGACACACAAGAAGACAAACGCACAGCCGCCAACGAATTTGCTGATCAACAATAGCGTTCGCGAGACAGGTTTGCTGAGCAATAAGTGCAACGAGCCCGGTTGCAGCATGTCCGGTACGATCGCGGAAGTCACCAGGATGCCTAGAAAGATCAGCACGAAGCCGAGTAGCCAGTCCATCAGAATCGGCATCACGAATTGGTTGGCAACGAGAACGAACTGTTCTTTGCCGAGTGAGAAAAACGCTGGGAAGTCGTAGCCCGCGTAGGAAAGCGTGATCGAACGTGCCGGGCGGGCCACGAAAACGCCTGGAAATGCGGCCTCGATTCGCAGTCTTGCCCGTCGCTTGCGAAGCGAATCGGCGATTTCGTCCTGATTCAATTCATCTAAGTCGCGCAGTTCCTTGAGCCGCGCAGTCTTGCTCCAAGCTTCCGCGTCGTACCAGCTTTCGTCCTCAATTGCCGTATTCAATCCTTCGGCTAGGTCTCGAGAGAAAATGCGTTGGTCACCTTTGCCGACGTTTTCCAATTGACGCTTCAAGCTATTGGGCATTGCCGCGGCTAATCGACCGATCGGATTTTCTGCTTCGGTTGGATCGACCAGCCCACGAGCGAGCATCGCTTTGAGTTGCGTGCCGTTGTCAAAATCGCTCCAACTGATCGTTGACGTGTAGTCTTCGTGGTAGCCGATCGGCGCCAGCAGTGCCAAAAATAGCCAGATCGCAACAAATGCAATCCACAACACACGCGACGACAGTGCGGCACGGAATGAGTCACGAATGATCGCAAGGTAAGGGCTCATCACACGGCCTCCTGCAGTTGATTGTTCTGCATCTGCGCCGTCATGTTGGCTTCTGCTTCAGCCTGGTTGACCAAGCGAATGAACGTGTCTTCAAGTGTCGGTCGCTTGACTTGCAAACCGTGAATTGAAAAGGAATTCTCTCGCAGCAAATCGATTGCGCGATCGACTTCACTTTGGTCTTTGGTGTTCATTCGCAATCGGGCAAGGCCAGGGTTTTCCGCAGCCGAGTCGTACATCGAAACCTCAGGCGATTCAAAAACACTTGAAACACATTGCGTGACTTTTGCGATCACATCAACGGAATCTTGATTCTCTTGTGTTGGCAAACTGACCAGCATGTCAACTTGCTGGGCATCTGTTGAACCAGACAATTCGTCGATGGTCCCGATTCCACGAACAACACCACGTGACATGATCGCAACGCGAGAGCAGACCAATTCAACTTCTTGCAAGATATGGCTATTTAGGAAAATCGTCTTGCCTTGGTCTCTTAAACGTTCGATGATCTGTCGTACGCTTGAACGTCCCACTGGATCCAGTCCATCGGTCGGCTCGTCTAGAACCAAAAGATCGGGGTCATGCAAAAGAGCTTGAGCGAGACCCAAGCGTTGATACATTCCTTTGCTAAATTGGCGCACCGATTCCTTGTCACGATTTCGTAGATCAACCAGCTCCAGCAATTCATCGCTTCGGCGTGTGATCTCGGCTCCTGACATTCGGCTCATGCGGCCATAGAATTTCAGTGCGCTGCGAGCGGTATGGTGTCGGTCAACACGCAGAGACTCGGGCAAGTAACCGACGCGTGATCGAGCACTCGTGCTGCCGAGTGGTTGATCAAACAAGGTTCCCTCGCCGCCAGACGGTTTGATCACGCCCAGCAAGATTTTGATCAAGGTGGTTTTGCCAGCGCCGTTGGGCCCCAACAAACCGAATACTTCTCCGCCATCGGCAGAAAGTGATACTCCGTTGAGTGCGGACACACGCCGGCGACCGCTCAGCGACCACGCGTTGTAAACTTTCCGCATGTCGCGGACTTCAACGATGGTCTTATTCACCGAGCCCTCAAGTGGTGTGTGTGATGCAATGTTGAAGGCGCAATTATGCTGCCAAAGTCCGCATCAACAAGTAGGCCACCCAGACTGATGTTACTGCGATACAGCCAGCAGCAAGCCAGCGATGTGCTGGTTCGCGCCACGACGGCCGCACGACTTCGCGCTCGTATAGATGACGAAATCTCTCGCGTTGGTACTCAGAGTCGAAGACACCATCTTCTACTAATTCGTGCAAACCGTACTGAACAGAGTACTCAACGACTCCAAAGATTGTGTGACGATGATCTAAATCATCGACTCCCAAGCCTTCGAAGTACCAAAGTTGATTACCGTAAGCATTCTCTTGTTCAGGGCGATCGTCGATACAGCGTAGCTGAACGATTTCGCTGCGATCAGGACAAAAGTGAGCGCGAATCATTGCGCGCGTACAGTCCTGTCGAACTTGCTTGATGGTGTTTTCGGAAAAGCGCCGAGTTCTGGTGTCTGCGCCCATCTGACTATCTCCTAAAATCAGAATTACGGGATTCATTCCTCCATTGCCGTATTATTGCCGGTATGCGGCCAACCGTCACCTCCAATTCTACTTGAATTCCACACACTTCCGTTTTTACTTGCTTCAACTTCCCCCATCTTATCGCTCTCATACCTATCCTGAGGGGGTGCTAGAAGTGGATGGCGAAATGTCGCCACCATCGGAAGAAGCCCAACCGTCAGAAAAGCTAGATGTTTGAAAAACGTTCAGTTCGCACACCAATCACGCTCGGGGTAATCCTGATCGTATTGATCGTTGTGTTGGTTGTGTTGTGGGTGGTTGGAAACTGGATTGTCGCGACTGGTACCAGCAAGTCCGCTTTTACAGCCATGCTGGTGCTCGGGATCGTTTTGTTGGCAGGCGTTTTGGCGGGAGTGATCGCTTATTTGACGATGACAGTGCGTGCATTCCGCCTGAACCAGCGTCAATCTAACTTCATCGATTCGGTGACTCACGAACTGAAAAGTCCGATTGCTTCGTTGAAGCTCTACTTGCAAACGATGTCACGGCGAACTGTCGACCAACAACAGCAAGAAGATTTTCATCGGATCATGATGGATGATGTTGAACGACTTGATTCGCTGATCAACCACCTGCTGGACGCTGCCCATGTTGAGCGTGGCGTCGAACCGGCCGAAGACAGACCAATTCGGCTGGATGAACTGCTGCAGCAATGTGCGACCGCCGCAGTGGTGCGATACCGCCTGAGCGAAGAAACGGTATCGCTAGATTCGCCGCCGCTGAAGATTGAAAGCCAGCTTGTTCAGCTAGAAATTCTGTTTCGAAACTTGATTGACAATGCCGTGAAATACGGCGGCTCTCCTCCCAGTGTGACGGTCAAAGTCAGTCCTGTTGGCCATCAGCAAGTTGATATTTCGATTGTTGACAACGGCCGCGGAATTCCCGTCAATCAACGCCGCAAGGTGTTTGGGCGTTTCGTCCGATTGGGGAACGAACTGGAAAGGAGCCGGCCGGGTACTGGACTTGGGTTGTACCTTGTGCGTAACGTTGTAAGAGCGATTGGCGGTTCCGTTCGCGTTTACGATCGCGGCGATCAGTCGGGCGGAGAGGTAAAGGGAACCGAGTTTGTTGTCTCGCTGAAGGGCCAAGTGACTTTGATGAAAGAATCAGAATCACAAGGCGATATTGTTTGATCGACTAGTACGAGTGCAAGAATGCGACCACATATTTTGGTTGTTGAAGATGAGCAACACATTGGATTTGGCGTCAAGTATAACTTGGAGGCCGAAGGTTATCGTGTGACGTTGGTTGAAGACGGCGCCACTGCGTTGAAGCTGGTCGACCATGGTCCCGATTCGATCAACTTGCTGATCTTGGATTTGATGCTGCCAGGAATGAGCGGCTATGCCGTCTGCGAAACGATTCGCGATGCAGGTATGAATGTGCCAATCTTGATGTTGTCTGCCCGCACTTTAGCAGAGGACCGGGCTCGTGGATTCGATGTCGGCGCAAATCAATACATGAGCAAGCCGTTCGACTTGGACGAATTGATTTCCCGCGTCAAGAACTTGCTGCAAATCAGTGGCAGCGAACAACAGACCGTACCAAAAAGAGCTCGTGAATCGATTTCGGAAACTCGTTTTGGGAACGTGCATGTCAACTTTGAAACTCACGAGGTTTCTGTTGGCGAAGAGTCTGCCAGAATGACGCCGAAAGAATTGCGTCTGCTGAAGTATTTTGTCGAGTGCCCCGAACGCGTCATCACACGTAACGAGTTGTTGGCGGAGGTCTGGGAGAAGACTGGAAACTTGCAGACCCGGGCGGTTGATCAATTCATTGCGCGACTCCGCAAGATCATCGAATTGGATCCCGCAAACCCAGCACACTTGCTGACAATTCGAGACGCTGGCTACCGATTCGTGCCCGAGCCCGAATGATCGAGTTCTCGAAAGAACATGGTCGCTGCTTTGCAGCCGTGGGCAACGTTTGCTACTTCAACGAATGGACATACCAGTTGACTTTGTTTCCAAGGTCATAGGCGTTCAGGCCTGTGATTCGCTGCATGTCCTTGATTCGGTCCGCGCGTTTATACAGCGCGAACGAAGCTCGTCGCGAAGTGTGCTTTAGGATGCCCGCAAATGCCTGGGGTTGTCTTTCAGCTAAGTAGAACATCATGGCCCAAGCGGTTGCGTATGCGCGCCCCACGGTTTTGGGGTCATTGAACATCTCATCGTCGCCCAGCAAGCTCACGACGTCTTGGCTAAAACGCTCGTCACTCCGCGCTGGGTAACGGTTCAGAATGTAATTGATGCTTTCACGATTCATTCGGTCGCGAACACCGGTGCCTAGGCGCGAGTTCGTCATCGCCGCTGGTTCGAACATCTGTCCGATTCCTTCGGTGATCCATTTCGGTGTGTCGGCAACTCGCGAGTGTACACCTGAATTGAATGCGGACTGATGGGCTGCTTCGTGGCGGACGGTTGCAGCGATAGTCTGAATGTGTCCCCCGTCGTGAGTCATCACACGATTGCTCGAGTTGCTGTATAGACCCGCGACACGCGAAACATCGATCTTCTGTCTGCGAAACTCGCGGTACATTGCTGATTCGTCTGGGTATACGATCGCCACCATTGGAAATCGTCCTTTGCGAACAGTGATTCCACGCTTGTTCATGTAAGAAACAAACCCACGATGCGACTGCTCGAACATCGTTGGCCAGCGGTTACCCCTGCCTTTTGGCTGGACCACTAGAAAATTGTTGGTCGCAACAACTTCAAAATCAGCAGCAAATTCGCGCCGCAGTTCGTTGCGCAGTTCTGTCGCTGAAATTGGTTTGTACTTTCCGTCAATATGCAAGATCTTGTTCCGCCCTGAACGTGGGTCCATCGAATGCAGCCAACCGTCACGGCCCAGAATCACGACTTCGCTACTCAGTTCGGCAAGTGCCAAGCCTTGCTTGCGCTTTCCTGCCAGAGAAAATTCGACCAGCCCCGGAACTTGGGCTTGGACACTGCTGACAGCGGTAAAAGCAATCGCCAATGCCATTGCAGGAGCCAAACGCTTGATCATGTTGAAAATCTTGGTGCGAGAATCATGTTTTGCACGCGCCAGATTGCGTTACGTTAAACTAGAAGTGAGGTTCTGGCGTCATTGCTGAAATCTACGTCAGAAACTCGTTTAGAATCAGCTAGGGCACGGCTGAGGTCACGTTGGGCTCGTTCCCCTGCATATCGCGATGTCTTGTAAGGAAAATAACGAATGAAGCGACAAATACTGAAATTGGCCAACACGGCAAGGGCAGCAATGTTGCTGGGCGCGTTGGTCAGCAGCATGGCTGTCAACGGCTTTGCTCAAGACGCTGAGTCCACTGATGGTTCCGCCGCCGAAGCTAGCGAAGTCTCCAAGGAGGATGTGCTGGAATGGGTCGACGAACTGGATTCGGCAAAGCTTGCCAAGCGCCGAGCGGCAGAAAAGGCACTGATTCAAGGTGGAGTCATCGTACTAGATTTTCTGCCAAAGTCGAAGTTGGGTTTTTCGGTCGAAGCAAACGAACGATTGCAACGTGTCCGCACGACTCTGCAAGGCATGCGTACGGAGAAGCAAGCTGCTGCGGTTTCAATTCGATTGAACAAGGTCACGAATCTTGGCGAAGCCTTGGAGGCGATCAGTCGTGATAGCGGCATTGAGTTTGAGCACGATGCGGATGAATCAATCAAGATTGATTCGGTTGCAACACCGCTATCGTTTTGGCACGCACTGGATTTGGTTCTTGATCAATCCGAATTGGATGTGAACTTTTATGGTGGTGACCAAGGCGTGTTGGCACTCGAACCGCGGAGCGAAGAACGACCCTCGCGAGTCGACTCGGCCGCGTACGCAGGTGTATATCGAATCGAACCAACCGCAGTGATGGCCAATCGTGTCTTGAATCAACCGTCACAAAACGGTTTGAATATTCGGCTAGAGATTGCTTGGGAACCACGCCTGACACCAATTGGCTTGACGATTCCAGTCAAAGAGCTTTCCGGAAAATTGGATATTGGGACCAAACTCGCACCACAGGCCTCGGCCGAGTCGATCGATGTTGCAACATCCAGTGATCTTGCCTCCAGCGAGCTTTTCTTGCCAATGGACCTTCCTGATTCCAAGGCGACGAAAATCGATACGTTCAGTGGTACGATTCGCGCGATGCTGCCTGGCAAGAAGGAAAAATTTGAATTGCCTTTGGCCGACCCAAGCGCCTCGAAGAAAATCGACGCGATGACCGTATCGATCGATCAAGTGCGTAAGAATGGAGCGTTATTCCAAGTCCGGCTAAAAATTGATTTGGAGGACGCAGAGAAATCGCTTGAAAGTCATCGCCACTGGATCTTTGAAAACCCAGTTCATGTTCAGCGTGGTGACGGAACGCGAGCAGACCATCTTGGATTCGAAGTCTACCGGCAAAGCCAAACGGGCGCGGGTGTAAGTTACCTGTTTGATCTTGGTGATTCGGTTGGCACAGCGAAGGTTATTTATGAGTCTCCGACTTCTGTGATCAACAACGAAGTCGATTTCATTATCAAGGACATCCAGTTGCCATGATCTTTCTAAGATTTCGCACACCAATCATTGCCGCTGTGTTCTTAGGCGTGTTGGTGCATGCCGATGTTTGTCTCGCACAGAAAGATGACTATCGACCGATCGACCCCATGGCTTCGATCGGTGGCGAAGCGATCCTGCTGGGCGAATTGCACTTGCTGCTTCGTGATCAGTTAGGGATTCGTGACCCCGATAATGCCAAACCCGAAGTGAAACAGGCGGCCGCGTTGATGCTGGTGCGGCGTCGCCTGGCGCTGCGGTCGATGCAAGCACAGGGAGGCGAACTGCTAACAGGATTGATCGAAACCCAAACGGAAAAGTACGTGAAAGCGCTGAAGCAGCGTGGTTCTTCGATGAAAGCGCATGCCAAAAGCCGAAACGCGGATGAACGCTCGCTGCGAGCAAGCTTGGCCTGGCAAATCGCTTGGGGACAATTCTTAAAGAGCAAGTTGAACGAAAACACTCTGCGGAGCTACTTTGCTCGCGAAATGGAAACTTACGCAGGCGGTCGCTGGGATGTATCTCAGATTTTTCTGGCGATCGATTCCAAGAATCCAAACTCGGCTGGAATTGCAAACGATCGCATGGAGTCGATCACCAGTGATCTGAAATCTGCGAGTTCGCTGCCTGAGGCCTTTGCTGCTGCGGCCAAGGAACATAGTGAATCGGGTTCATCGGACAGTGGTGGGCGTGTGGGTTGGGTCGAAGGCACCGCCGATTTGCCCAGGACGGTCATGAATCTGGTCCGCACGACCAAGCCGGGACAGTTGGCTGGCCCAGTCAAAAGTCCGCTTGGTTTGCATTTAGTTCTGGTCCACCAGCACGAAGTCAAAAAGATGAAATTCGAGGACATGACGAATCAGGCGCAATTGAGACGTGACGCAACCAACGCACTTTTTGATTTGATGGTCAAGAAACAAAAAGGGGTCAAGATCAATTGGTTCATCAAGTCTCTCGCTCCGCCGGCGGGAACAGCTGTGATCCCTTAAGCCTGTTCAAGCGTCTTGCCCAACGGACGCGGTAGGGTCACTAACCTCTTTCAGCACCATGCAATTCCGTTTATCCGCTCTGTTTGCTTACACAACGGTGATTGCAATCGGCGTGGCTGCGCTGTTTCAAACGAATCCTGATCCAGGTGCGTTACCAATCGGAATTGGGATTTTCTTTGTTGTTCCGCTACTGGCAATTCCATCATTGCTTGAACGCGCGATCGACCGCAAGATGCCGATGGAATTTGGCAGCTTGTTGCTCTCGATTCAGATTCTATTTATTTCGTTGAATTCGTGTTTCTGTTTGTTCGTTTCGACGATGGCTTTTGCTCCCGACTGGAAGGGTAGCAAAGGAATGGGTTGGATTTTCTATGTAAACGATGGGCTTGCCGGTGCGCTGTTGCTACCGTTCTACGCCTGTGGTGCCTGGGCCTTTATTTACGCGGCAGCGTTCCCAAAGCAGGCATCGAAGCGGCCAGTTTTGTATTTCATGCTGGCGACTAACGTTCTGGTATCGCTAACGTATGTTTTTTATGTCTGGGCGATGCAATTTGCTGGGCACAGACAGCTATGCTGGCACTTGTTGGCGCCTGGAATTCCAGCCATTGCGTACGGACTGATGTTGGTTGCGTTACTACGGCGAGAGTTTCCAACAGCGTCCAAGTCGCCTTGGCAATGGGCATGGATATGGTTGGCCAGTTTTGGTGCGGCGCTGGTTGCGAAGGTCCCCCTTGCGATGCACTACTACGCCACCTTGCCGAACGAACCTCCCGATAGCTGCTTCATTGTTACCGCCGCGTGCCGAGGGCATCGCAGAATTGTGGGAGCAAGTTTCGACATGAAGCTACAACGTGTTGTGAATCAACAGTTGCTGTGTTTTTGGCAATTCGAGGAATTGCTGACCAATCGCTTTCCCAATTTTCAGCGTTTCATACGTCAGATCTACAACCACATCGGCCCGTCCGTTGCGAGACGCATTCGCTTTCGTTGGCAAGCGGACATTGTGTACATGTTGCTCAAGCCAATTGAATGGACGATCCGTGGATTGCTGATGTTGTTTTCCGGGCAGAGCAAAGCCAGCGATCGTTGAACGTCCAGTTGTTTACTCGAGCTCCATTGCGTCACGCTCGGATTGGTCTGGCGCGGTTAGCTGGTTTCGCTCGATCATCCGCAAGCAGGCGTTCCAGCGCAGAATCGCATCATCGTTATTTGGCGGATGGATCTCGATCGCTTTGCCATAGTGCTCGAGCGCCGCTTGAATCCGATCGTAGGCCACAAACCGAAACTGCTGACCGCGTTTTCCAAGCATCGCTTTCGCATCGCGTTCGTTGATCAGACCCGAATAATAGGTCTTTTGATATTCATCTGTGAAACGTGCACACACACTCTTGGCCTGAGAAACGGCACTGGCACCGCCGGTCGCAAACTGATCAGTCAACGAAAGCAACAGGATCACCAAAACCTCTTGGTGGTCACCGTCAACGGCAAGGATATCGTGACAGATACTTTCCGCCTGATCCGGTTCGTTAAGCAACCGATAGTGCTTGGCTCGTTCAATCGCGTCAGGTATGGCTTGTGCGGACAGCGTTCGTAGTTCGGTCATTGTGATTCCATCTTCCCCCGTCGCTCGATCGGTTCGAGCAACGTTGCTTGTAGGTAGTCGCGGTTCATCTGAGCGATATGTTTAATGCTGATTTCTTTCGGGCACTGCGCTTCGCACTCGGCGTAGTTTCGGCAGGATCCAAACTCTTCCTTTTCCATTTGTTCGACCATGTTCGTAACACGCTCGTATCGTTCCGGTTGCCCTTGCGGCAGCATCCCCAAGTGCGAAACCTTTGCAGCGGTGTACAGCATCGCCGCCGCGTTCGGGCACGCCGCCACACAAGCGCCACATCCAATGCATGTCGCCGCATCCAGTGCGTCTTCGGCAACTTCCGGTGCAATCGGAATCGAATTCGGTTCGGGCTTTGGCCCAGAGTGAACTGAGATGTACCCACCAGCTTGCATGATTCGGTCGAATGCCGAACGGTCGACAATCAAGTCACGAACAACCGGGAACGCCTTGGCACGCCAAGGCTCAATCGTGATCTCCGCTCCATCGTCAAAGTCACGCATGTACAACTGGCAAGTGGTGGAACCTTTGTTCGGGCCGTGCGCATTGCCATCAATGACCATCGAACACATGCCACAAACACCTTCACGGCAGTCCGAATCAAATGCGACCGGATCGACACCTTCGGTTGTCAACTGTTCATTCAGAGCGTCCATCATCTCCAGGAACGAGGTGTCAGGACTAATGCCATCGATCGTGTAGCTGGCGAAATCACCAGCCGCATCGTGATTCAGTTGACGCCAAACTTTGATTGTGAATTTCATGAAATGATGACTCGTCCGATTTAAATGGTGAGCGGCAGGGCGCTATCCGCTGATTGATCGCGAACTAACCGCAGCGCGTTGCGGCTCATGTAATATTGTGTTGGTGTCAGTTCATACATGTACGAAGCAGTCACTAAGTTTTGTAGTTTCGCTGGGCCAGTGGCAAGGCTTCAAAATGAAGCGCCTCTTGGTGGAGTGTCGCTGGTTTATCGGCGCCTTCCCACTCCCAAACCGATACGTTGGAGAACTCGTCGTCTTTGCGCAACGCTTCGCCCTCTTCGGTCTGAGACTCTTCGCGGAAGTGACAACCACAGGACTCGGATCGATGGAGCGCGTCACGGCACATCAATTCGCCAAACTCCAAAAAGTCCGCCACGCGGCCCGCCTGTTCAAGCGATTGGTTCAGCGAATCGCCGGAACCGACGATCTTCAAGTCTGCCCAGAACTGTTCACGCAAGTTCGGGATAAGTTCCAGGGCTTTCTCTAGGTTGGTTGCGTTTCGCGAGATTCCGCAATTATCCCACATGATACGGCCGAGTTCGCGTTGGAACGAAGCAGCCGATCGGGTTCCATTGATGCTTAGCAGAGATTCGACGCCTTGCCGAACTTGTTTCTCGGTTTCTGCAAAGGCGGGGTGATCACTGACGTCGTCCGTCGGATGCCGACTGAGATAATCGCCAATCGTGATTGGCAAAATGAAGTAGCCGTCCGCAAGACACTGCATCATCGAACTAGCGCCCAGTCGATTCGCGCCGTGGTCGGAAAAGTTCGCTTCGCCGATAGCGTACAAGCCAGGAATCGTCGTCATCAAGTTGTAATCTACCCATAGCCCACCCATCGTGTAGTGAGGCGCAGGATAGATGCGCATCGGTGTATTCCAAGGCGATTCGTTGGTGATCCGTTCGTACATTTCAAACAGGTTGCCGTACTTGGCTTCCACGACATCGTGACCATCATTCTTAATGGCATCGCGGAAATCCAAGTACACGCCTTGCCCGGTCGGTCCAACGCCCAAGTTTTTGTCGCAGACATCTTTTGCATTTCGCGAGGCAACGTCGCGCGGAACCAGGTTTCCAAAACGCGGGTACCGTTCTTCCAAGTAGTAGTAACGTTCGTCTTCTGGAATGTCACTGGGCGCTCGGGTTTCGTTTTCACTGCGGGGAACCCAGATTCGCCCGTCATTCCGCAACGATTCGCTCATCAACGTCAGCTTCGATTGCTGCTCGCCAGCCGCTGGAATGCAAGTTGGGTGAATCTGATTGAAGCAGGGATTGGCAAGACCCGCACCGCGTTTGTAGGCACGCCAAATCGCCGTCACATTACAGTTTTTCGCGTTCGTTGAAAGATCGTAAACATTAGAGTAGCCGCCCGTGGCCAACACGACCGCATGAGCGGATTGCGAACTGATCTTTCCCGTCACCAGATCGCGCACGACGATCCCGCGTGCATGACCGTCGACCATCACCACATCCAGCAGCTCGGTGCGATTGTGCATTTTCACAGTGCCGGCATGAATCTGCTGGGCCAGCGACGAACACGCTCCCAGCAGCAATTGCTGACCAGTCTCACCACGACAATAAAAAGTTCTTTCTACCAACACGCCGCCAAAGGATCGATTGGCCAGCATGCCGCCGTACTCGCGTGCAAACGGCACGCCTTGGGCAACGGCTTGATCGATAATCGCGGTGCTAAGTTCTGCTAAACGCCAAACATTAGCTTCGCGAGCACGAAAGTCGCCGCCTTTTTGCGTGTCGGAAAACAACCGGTAAGTCGAGTCTCCGTCGTTGCGATAGTTTTTCGATGCATTGATGCCACCCTGAGCCGCGATGCTGTGCGCGCGTCTGGGCGAGTCTTGAAAACAAAAGCAATCGACGTCGTAGCCCATCGCTCCCATCGAAGCAGCAGCTGCAGCACCGGCCAGTCCTGAACCGACAACGATCACGCGATGCAAATGTCGATTGCGGGGGCCGACCAAGCGAAGGTGTTCGCGGTGAGTCTCCCAGGCTTGTTCGACAGGACCGCCAGGAATCTTGGCATCCAATAACATCTATTGACCTTCTGTGGGTTCGGACGGAACAACTGCGGTTGATTCCGCTTGGGAAGTATCAGTGACGGATTTCTGGGGAGCCGCCAGCAACCCAGAAAAGAGCGAGACTGGCACAGCTGAAAAACCAATGAATAAAGCGAAGCTGATCGCGACCGCAAACATTCGCAGCCCACGATTTCGATCGGGGTTATCCAGCCCCAGCGTCTGAAACATGCTCCAAACGCCGTGGCACAAGTGAACCATGATCGCCGCCATCGCTAGGACGTAGATCAAAACGAATGGCCACTGCTGGAATGCAGCGTGCAGATTCGCGTACACCTTTCCCTCGACAAACTTCTCAGGATCGATCGCGCCGACGGTCAGGTGCAATAAGTGCAGAATGACGAATGCCAGAATTCCAAATCCAGTGAACATCATCCAGCGTGCTGGTCGCGTTGCGCTGGAATACTTGGTTTTGGCATAAGCCTGTGGACGAGCCGCACGGTTGATGGATGCCAACCGAATCACGAAAACAACATGCAGAACAATCGACGCGAGCAACACAATTCTTGCCAGCCAAAGAACCCCGCTGTTGGGCAACATGGGTTCGCCCATGGTACGCAAGAACTGCGCGTAGCGATCAATGTCCGGTTGCCCTTCGAAATCCGGCAAAAAGATTTTCAGGTTGCCAACAACGTGGCCCACCAAAAATCCCAACATCACAATCCCCGTCACCGCTACTACAGCTTTTGTGCCAAGGGGTGACTTAAATAGATCGACGATGCGTTTCAATGGGATGACTCCTGCTATGCGGCGCAGACCGGTACGGTGCAACAGCTTAGACGCTCAAGGCCAAACTTCCTTACAAACCCATGCGAGTTTGTTCATTGCACATATTTTCGGTCCCAGAACATCTAAAAGTATGGTAGCGCGTCAGTCAAGTCAATCAGCTGAACGCCTGTGGTGAAACACGCAGTTTAGGGTGTTTTTGCGGTGACTACTGCGTACTCCGCGCTCGGAAACTCAGTTGGCTTCCTTGTCGCGCTCGGCTGCGTACCTCAGCTTCTTTTCTGGTTCGCCGTCGCCGACTTCTTCGACCAACATTTCAACGGCTCGTTCTAGTTGCCGATCGATACCCTTGGGCAACTCGCCCGGTTTTGGCCAAACGATTTCGTGCGGCTTGCACCCGTTGCGTTCCATGTCTTCGCCATCGTTCAACAGGAACCAGCCTCGAAACGGAACTCGGATTCTGCCCACGTCGTTGACACTACTGGCTCCAGTGCTCACCACGCCGCCCGCTGTCGGAACGCCAACCACTTTGCCGCGACCCAAAGTCTTGATCGCATGCGAAAAAATCTCTGCGTTGCTGTAACTGTTTTGGTTACACAGAACGATGATCGGTTTGGTCCAAGCTGCGAATACCGCTCGATCGTGCGGATAGCCTTGGCCGCCGCCTCGTGGTTGAGTGATCGCGTGACGCGGCTGAGTCAATGCGGTCAACAACAAGTCAGTAGTGGACCCGCCACCATTGTCTCGCACATCGATGACCAACCCATCACGTCCATAACCGACATTGTACAACTGACGCTCGAACTCATAAAAGCTGGACATGTTCATGCCGCGAATATGCAAATAGCCAAGCTTTCCATCGCTGCCTTCGTCGACCAATTTACGGTTGTGTTCTAACCAGTGCTCATAAAGCAACGATCGAGCACGCGGATAAGAAGTTGGGCGAATGGTAATCTCCAATTCACCGTCTTCGCTTTCTTCATCTTTCTTGTCTGTTTCAGATTCGCGTTTCACTTTCAATACGATGTCGCGATCCAAACGACCGTTCAGCACCGTGGTCAAGTCCATGGCTGGGTCGACGGCGGTTCCATCGATCGACAGAATCACGTCGTCGGGCAGCAAGCGACTTTCGACTCGATCCGCCGGTCCGTCTTTCATCACGTCGCGGACCAAAAGCCCTGGGCCTTTAAAATCATCTTTGAATCGCACACCCAGATGCGCCGTTTCGTCTCTCCAGCCTTCCACACCGCTGGGGCGACGCACGCCGAATGGAGTAAAGCCAAGGTGGGATCCGTTGAGTTCGCCCAGCATCAACTGAACGACTTGGCCCAGCCCACTGGTGTCATGCATCTGTCCGCTGGCCTCGGCATACTTGCGGCGAATCTGATTCCAATTGTGGTTTGCAAATCGCTCGTCATACCAAGACTCACGCATCACCAACCAAGCCCGTTCAAAGCCAGCTTTCAACCAGCCCGAACGAGACGTGACTTGCGCGACCTCGAACGAATATGTCGTTAGCTTGCCAGTCTTGTCGACTTTAGCGGGCGATCCGCTTCGTAAGAACAAAATGGCGTCGGCCTCTTTGCTCCAAACCGCCCCTGAACCAGTCGATGCCGTCAGCAATTTTGGATTCAGTTGGTCGGGAAATTCGACGGTATACCAACCAGACTTTCCATCGATCGATGCACTAAAAGCCAACTTTTGGCCTGTGGGTGCAAAGAGTAGCGAGGATTCAAAGCTGTTAGGAATCGAGATCCTGCGGACACGGTTGTGAATGTCAACAAGGTCGTATTCGGGTGCGGTATCTTCATCGGATTTTTTCTCGTCCTTGTTCGCATCGTCCTTCTTGTCCGATTCCTTCTCGTCTTTATCGCCGGATTCCTTCTTGGGTTTCGCTTCCGGGGCCTTCTTTTCCTCTTTGTCTTTCTCGTCTTCCGGTTTTTTCGCTTCTGGTTTCTTGGCCGACGGCTTCGCCTTGCGTTTCTTCTTCATCAAGTCGATGGCTTCGTCGATCTTTCGTTGCCTTGACGTTTCATCATCGTCTTTCAGGTTCAGATAGACATAGTAGATATCGACTTCCCTATCGACACGGCGGCCCGTGAACGCCAGCAGCTTTCCATCGGCAGAAAACCTAGGGTTACTCTCGTTGTCGGGGTGCCGGGAAACATTGACGGGCTCCAAACTACCATCCAACTTCGTGATCCAAATCTCTCGGTTGAAGTCATTGTCTTGCTTGGAGTAAGTGATCCAGTTTCCATCTGGTGAAATGTCGTAATCGATACCGCTAAAACTGGAAACCAGCTTCGACTTTTTCTTGGACTTCAAATCCATCACAACAAGATCACCACGTCCTTGCTGCATAACGATCTGTTTTCCATCTTTGGTAAACCGAAGATCACTTTCTACGTGTGCGTCATTGGTGATTTGCTCCAGCTCAAACTCATCATTTTGCCACCAGTATTTTTCATTGTCCTTGCGGGTTGCTTTCCAAATATCCGCTTGGCCATCTTTTGTGCCGATGAACCAGAGTTCTTCACCGTTGTCGGAAAACAACAGATCGTCTTCGTAGCCGTTGGTAGCGGTGACTTGCTTTGGTTCACGCAAGACAGAATCCATGACCCAAATGTCGCCACCCGCGATCATTGCGATTTCCAAACCGTCTTTGGTAAAGGCGACATCGCTTGCGCTGGATAGTTCACGCCGCAGTTCATCTGCTGGCAAATCAATATCGTCGTCAAGAACCAGTTGGATTTGTTGTGGCTGCGCGTCCTCGTCAACTTTTAGCGAATACAAGTCGAATAGATGCCGAAAGATAACCGTCTCGCCGTCTCGCGAGGCGGCAGGATAAACCACGGAGTCGTCATCGAATCCATGGATCTTCTTTTGCTTGCCAGGTTTCGAACCGGACTTTACGAATCGGTAACGCCAAAGATCGAAGCCATGCAGTGTTCCTTTGGTGAAGTAAAACCCTTTGCTGTCAGCCATCCATGTCGGCCACATGCACTCCACGTTTTCTTTGACCAACTGAGTGAACTTTCGCGTTTTCAGATCCAGCATCCAAATCTGAGCCGACCGAGCACCCTGGTAGCCTTTTCGCCACCAGCGTTCACCTTCGCGCGTGAACAATACCTTGCGGCCATCGGGTGACAATCGAGCGTCTTCCGCCATCGCGTCAGCAAGCACGATTTCTTTACTGCGTTTCTTAACATTGACTTTCAACAGCCGGCTGTAGTCACGGTGAAAATGATCGCGGCTTCCCAAGGCCAAGACATGACTTCCGTTAGGGAACCAATCGCAGAGTTCAAACCCGGCCGAATGAAACGTGACCTGCTTTGCGTTGCTGCCGTCAACATCCATGACAAAGATTTGATTGGACCCAGTGCGATTGCTTACGAAAGCGATTCTCTTTCCATCGGGCGAAAACAGAGGCTGGTTTTCGCTCGCCTGATTGTTTGTCAAACGCTGGATATTGGAGCCGTCGATTCCAGCAGTCCAAATCTCTCCGATCCACGCAAACGCAATCTGCGAACCGTCTGGCGAAACACTCGGATTATCTACCATCCGCATGGTGTGTTTCGACCCTGGTTGCTGAGCGATCGACAAACTGGCGGGCAGGAAAACACCGAGGGTGCAGTGCAATAGTAGCGATAAAAAACGGTTTGTTGACATTCGGAGACTCGGAGTGCAGCAAGTAGTTTCAGCAATGATGTCGATCATGACCCGAGAGAGATGCCTTTTCAAGCAAAAGCAACACTGCAGTGAGACCGATTGACCAAAATTGGTCTCGATCGCTAGGCAATCTTGCGTGGCTCAGGCATGAGGATCCATTTCCATCAAAATGTGATCGAAGCAAACGAAGATCGTAAACGGAAGAGCACGCCCGTTTCAACCAATGCAAAACGACAGACATTCTCGGTCTGCAGTCAACTACCGCTTCGGCGTCGCCCAATCGGCTGCCGGGCTACCATTGTCAAGCAAGAACAATTTCGTAATGTCGTCATCTGTAGCACTCTTTGGAACGACAATCGCGCGTCCATCAGCCATCGATACCACCGTCCCATCCGGCGCTGGAGAATTCTTGATAACTTTGATCGCTTCCGCCAGAGTGAGGTCTCGCGGTTCAGCCCAATGAATATCCGAATTTGGAAACTCCAGAAACAGCCCCGTACCGGATTTGCCGTCTCGATTCTCAATGTCCTCCAAGGTC
>CAYNNP010000078.1:0-24389 GCA_964398215.1 uncultured Pirellulaceae bacterium
TGAAAGAAAAGACACCGGCGGCGTACAGCCCAACAAAACCAAAGAACAAGAGGCTGGCAATTGCTGCAATTGCCCACGGTGGTTTGGATTGCGAGTCGGTGCTCGCAAGCGGTTCTGGCTTAACTGCATCGGGAACCGTTTTCGACGTTTTGGCTGCCTGCTGTGTCGATACCGCAGTTACTTCTAGTTGCGGTTTCGATTCAAAACTAAGATCCGTGCTGTGCTGTGAAACCGTATCGATTTCGGCGGCAGGAGATTTCGCAACCGTCGAGGCTTCTGGGTCGTGCTTTTCTGGAGGAGCCAGCGGACTTACCTGCGTTGCGGTCGCAATCAACTCTACCAATCCTGACCCGTCGCAAAAGACTTCCAATGCCGAACGTATGTCTTTCGGTTGATCGAAACGGAGTTCAGGGCTTGTCTGCAGCATTCTGTCGGTTGCATCAATAACGCCTTGCGGCAAGTCATCACGGTGGGTCGCGATGCTATCGGCTGGTGTCGTTGTTCGTGCGATCAGTTTCTTGATCGTTGTGTCGTACTTAGGTTCTGTAAACGGAACCGTGCCGGTCAGCAGCTTGAATAGCGTCGTGCCAAGGCTGTAGACGTCAGACCGAATATCGATTTCCGCAGAACCGGATGCTTGTTCTGGCGCCATGTAGTCAAAGGTGCCCATGATTTGACCAGTAGTCGTCAACTCGCGCTGATCATTGGCAGACAGTCGGGCAAGTCCCATGTCCAAAACTCGAACCGTACCATCACGGCTAAGCATCAGGTTCGACGGCTTGATGTCCCGGTGGACCAAACCGTGCTCGTGTGCATGTTGCAAACCATCCGCTGCTTGGCAAATGATTTCGCAGGCATCAGCGACTTCGATTGGACCAAGCAACTTGATGACCTGTCCAACGTCCATCCCATCGCAGTATTCCATTGCCAAAAAATGGACGCCATCACGACAGTCAGCGTCACTCGCTGTCACAACATTGGGGTGAGAGAGTTTTCCAACGGCCTGCATCTCGCGATCAAATCTCGCCAGCAGTTCTGGGTTATCCGCGGTTTCAGGTGGCAACAACTTAATCGCCACGTATCGCCGAAGTCGTGAATGCCAGGCTTTGTAAACGGCGCCCATCCCGCCTTCGCCCAGTTTTTCACGCAGTTCGTACGGACCAATCCGCTGAGGCCTTTGGGATTCGGCTAAAGCAAATACTTGATTGATGATCTCAGAAAATTCAGGAAACTGCTTTAACAACTGTTCTCGGTTTGGAGATGCGCCGTTACGTGTTTGGTAATCGAAATCGATGGCAAACAAGGACTCAAAACAAGCCGAACGCGCTTCTCCGTCAAACGGTTCTAAGTAGCTGCTAAGGTCTGTCTGGCGATTGGCTCTTAGCTCCGCTTCAAATTTTTCGGCTTGCTCGTCGATCTGCTGGAGGAGCTCGATTTCGTTTTGTGTGACCATTTCAAATCCAACTTTCGCGTTGATCAACGTTCTGTTCTATTTGGGACGAAGGACAATTAGAAAAAATCAGATGGCGAAACGCGATGAATCACTGATCAGCGACTGTATTCGCTCCAACACCAAATCTTTCACTGTCTATCTCACTCGTACCCACTACAGCCCCTCAGAAAAAGAGGCTGAACACTTTCGGATTCTTGTGCTTATTCCTGAGAAATCCGCAACGTCCAGATCGATCGGATCAGTTTCATGTACCGTTCGACTGATTTGACGCTGCAATCCCGGTGGTCTGCTATTTCCTGATTCGAGTGACCAGCCAACCGCATCAGGGCGACTTCGCGATGTTTTTCGTCCAGCAAATCCAACAATTCTTCGCACGAAAGCGGAATCTGATCGAGAATCGTCTCAGAGTGTGGTGCCTTCAAAATGTCTGCTAACAAGACAGCGCTGGACTGGTCTTTGCCCAAAACCGACTCACCACGTTCGCCCCTAATTCGTTCCTTCCGATGAACGTTGGCTGCTTTCCTGGAAGCAATGACCACCAATAGTTGCCACAAGTCCTGGCGGCTTTCCAGCTTCTTGAAACGTCCGTGCTTGGCGCCCATCCAAAGAGCATTCAGCGAACTGGCAGCCAGATCGTTGCGGTCAACCACCGTCGTTCGCGCATTACCAAGTTTTTTACCAGCGTACTCGCACAAACGTTCAAAGTAACGATTCCAGATCGGCGCCATCGCGTCATCATCGCCGCTTTTTAAGTTTGCGATCCAGTCGCTCACCGTGTCTTGGTTTTCTGGCATAGTCAATGTTGTAGTTCATTATTGGAAATGCGTGAGCACCTGTATCATGCCGTGTGCGTTCGCAGGCATGTACAAATCCTAGTCGTTTGCTTCATCGCAATGCAGTGGCTTTTTGACTACTAGTGCTTTAGCCAGATTTAGAAGTGTGGTTCGGGCGGTAGCCGGCGTCGCCAAGCTTCGCTTTTCATCAACCGGCCTGAATTCTGTCGAATCGGGCTATGCCAAAATGAAGGCCAGACAAAGCACTATTAACAGCGGCTCAGTGCCAACCAGACTTCTTTGAAAATTCTCTGAGGGGGACAGTCCTAGTTAGGTGAGTTAGTGCGATGCATTGATCTCTGAGGAATATTTGACACTTTGCTTTTTCACCTCGACTTCGATGCACCTATACAAAATGCACCCTTCCATCTAGAGCTTCCCCGTGGTCAACCTTCCAGGACTTCTTTCGGGCACAAAAAAACGCAAACGCAAAGCCTCTGCCGGCAAAAAACGGCGACAGTTGTTTGAAAGTCTAGAGCAGCGTCAGTTATTGGCTGCCGGAATCAACCCGGTTGTTTTTATCCCCGGCTTTGCAGGAACGTTTGCCGACGTCCTTGATTCCAATAACGATTTGATCGCCGAGCCGGAGCGGTCCGAAAAAATTGACGAGTGGTACACCAACCGAGGATTGCATCCCGACGAGTTGGCGCTTGAGCCTGGCGCACAGGTGTACCAGAACATTGTCGAAACGCTGGAGAACGCTGGTTATGTGCCGGGTTCGACGTTGTTTGTCACTACCTGGGACTGGCGTTTGCCGGTTGCTCCGGTGGATGGGGTCAATGATGGGGCGTTGGCCGCAACCTACGCAGACATTGCGGATCCCACATTCGACACTGGCTTGGATTACTTAGCACATACACTGCAAGCCGTCAAAGCTGCTAATCCCGCAGCGACCCATGTCGACTTGGTCACTCACAGTACCGGAGGGCTGGTCGCTCGCAGCTACTTGCAAAGCGCGGCTTACGGACAAAATGACTTGCTGCCGGTTGGCAATCTGGTTTTGGCAGGCGTTCCCAATCGCGGCACGTCGGATACTTGGAATTTGTCGCTAGATGATTGGGCGGGCTCGGCGGCAACTCGCGGCGCGGCGCGGCTGATTGATAACGCGTATGATCGGCTGCAAGACACGGCCAACTATCCCAATGGAATCGAAGGCCCTGATCCAAATTCAACAGCGGACGACATCACTAACACCGCGATCGACAAGCAAGAATTTGTTCAGCAGTACGTCGGAGCCCTGCGGCATCTTTTGCCTGAGTATCCGGTCATCGATCTGAACGACGACGGTTCTCTTGATGCTCTGACGGCTGCGAACACACCTGAAACCAACTTGTACAATGATTTGTTGGTCGATCTGAACGCAGGACCAGCCAACGCCTACTTGGACAGTGCTGTCCAAACTTCGGTCATCTACAGCAGCGAAATCGAGAGCAGCGATCGGATCGTCCAGCAAACGGGGCCAAACGGTACACTTTTTCCGACAAATGAAATCCTTCCTTTTACCGACTTCATCGGCCGAGTACCGGATGCAAATGAAGTCTGGTACCAAGACCTGAAAACCGAAGCTGGTGGCGACGGAACTGTCCCCAATGCTTCGTCGATCGATCCGTTTTTGGGCGATTCTAGAATCGGAACCACGCTTGAATTGGTCCAGATCACTGCCGCGAACGCAACCAGCGGCGAGCCGGTTTCTCATCAAGACTTGGTCGTTGACGAGTTTGCTCAGACTGAAATTCTAGCTGCCATCGGTGCAACACCTGGAGCGATTGAAACCGGCTTCAAACTCAGCAGGACGGAATCGGTACAGCGGGCTTTGGAACTTGGAATCATCGATTATCAGGCTCTTTTTGAAGAGTTGACTTTGACCGCGGATGATATTTCGACGTTCTTTGTTCAGCTTGGAAGCTCGCTCGAGACGCTTAGCGCCAATTTGGATGTACCAGGCGGGATACCGCTGGTTGACGAAGCCATTTCCACGGTAGCCAGCTTCTCCGAACAAACCGATGCCCTTGCCAGGCTCTTGTACACCAATGCGCAGATCACGGGGGAGTCTGACATCAGTCTGGCCGATGGCGTTCTGACTGAAAATGTCAATTTTCAAATCCGACTCAACGACGAAGATCCCGTCACCGTGACGATCTTGGCGAGTGAAACAGCCGACAACACATCCATTGACGATCTCTATGCAGACATCAATGCGGCCCTTGGGACTGCGGGACTGAGCGAACGATTGGTTGCCGAGCGTTTGGTCGGCGATGATTCCGAAAGGCTAAGCATTCGTACGGTGGATCCATCTCAGGCCACCAGCATCAGTGTCAGCACGCTACAAGTCACTGGGAATGCTCCCGCGCCTAGCAGCGGACGATTGGGCGAAGACGTCAACTTGCAGTTTGAAATAACAACGAGCGGTTTTGATGGGCCCGTCGAAATTGACGTGACTGTGTCCAGGGAATCCACTGACTCCAACACACGTCTGGCAGACCTGGTACGCGACATCAACGCGGCGATGGGGGTTGATATCGGTAATGGCACATTGCTGAGTGACCTATTCATTGCGACTGCTGTTGGCGACACCGTGCGAATCGCCGCAGTGAACAGCAACGCTGAATCCATTTCCATTGGTGGTGGCCAAGCACTTGGGTTGGATGGCCTTCAATCCTCCGATCAAAACTTGGCCGACAGTGTTCTGGGCTTGGGTGTTTCGCAGGCGGATAGGGCGGAACTAGCGATCACGGGAATCCCCGACCTCGTCGAACTGCTCAACACGATCATGCCGGTTGAGACAACACTCGCGTATGACGAGGTCAATCATCGCGTCACATTCAATCTGAATTTGGAAAGGACGTATGATCAGTCAATCGACCTGGACTTCTCTGAAGCCATTGATCTGGGTTTCGCTGACTTGAATTTGGCTGGCGGAGCTGACGCAATCTTCCAAGCAACTGCTGGGATCAATCTGGCATTAGGGGTCGATCTGATTCGCCAAGGTTCAGGTGGCACCGTCGACGCCGCGACAACATTACCAAGCCTGCGTGACGGCATTGCACTCAAGGTGGGCGTGACATCAACCAACTCGGGCAATTCCACCCCCGGAACGTTATCAATCGGTGTCAAGAAGTTTGGTATCGCTGAGGAAAACGTCAGCGTAACACTGGATGCAGCGTCGGTCAGTGACAACGTCACCACGCAAGACCTGATATTTGACATTAACGATGCATTGGAAGCACAAGGTGTCTTGATCCGCGCCAACGTTGGCGAAGACGACAAGTTGGTGTTGATCGCTAACGATCCGACCATCAACAGGCTTTCCATCAATGGCGCCGCCTTCGGTTTCACAGTCTCCGACGAAAGCAACCAAGCTGATTTGGATATCACACTTGCTGACGGATCCACGCATTCTATCGTACTGGACGGTGCAGAAACCCTGGGTGATGTGAAAACAATCGTTGAGGCAACGGTGGGTGGCGCGAACATTTTGGTCACGTTTGTCAACGACCAAATTCAAATCGATGATCTTTCTGTCGCTTCCGATGATGGACGCCTAGTGATCACGCCTGCTTCGGATTCGTTCGGAACAAGCCTCGCGGGGGCAAGTCTAAAGATACTTGGATCCACCAGCGATGAAGACAGTTTGGAAACGGCAGACTTTAATGAACGGACGACCTTGTTGGGCGACCATCTGATGCTAGGTGCACTGGCCGATCAGTTCTTCATCGACACAACCAACAGTTCGATTTACGCCAATGCGACGATTGATGCCGCCGACATCGATCTAACCGCGTCGGTAGGCCTGCTGGAATTAGGCGTTGTCGACGGTCACTTCGGAGACACCGATTTGCTGGGCGAAGCAAACCCGAATGCGACTGGGTTTTCAATCGCTGCAGGTTTGCAACTGCCCGACAACGGTGACGGAGATGGAGTCTTGCGGTTAAGCGATTTCGGCGCCGACGGGCTTCGCAACGCGCTTGCCAATACAGATCCAACATTCACCTACGGCGGGACCGCTGAGTTTCCGCTTAGCATCCCGCTGCTGCCCGGTGAATCACCGAGCATCACGCTGACATTACAATCCGATCCGGATGATCTGCTGCGCCCCGACTTTGCCATCGATGCGCCAAACGTCAATGATCTGATCGGCGATTTCAAGAACCTATCTCTCTCTGACATCGCTGGCATGCTGCGCGAAGTCGTGGACCTGCTGCGTGATAGCGACATCGATGGTCTGAATTCTCAAATCCCGGTCATCAATCAATCACCGAACGACTTATTGGACTTTACCGATTCCATATTGGACGTTGCCGATAGGCTGTTGGCACCGCCGGATATCGAGGCACTTCGCGACCTGCGTGACCAACTTGACCAGCAAGTTGTCTTTGCCGCAGGGTCGACGGAGCAATTGAGCGAACTCTCTGGCGCAGTAAGTCAGGTGAGCCAAGCCATTGATTCGGTACATACCTACACACTGGAAATCACCGATGGCACGGGGAGCGTCTATCAAACAGATACGCTTTTTGAAAATGCGACGACGATAGATATCCAGGAAGCCATTGATACCGCAATCGGAACGCCTGGATTGGTGACCGTCGCGGGCCAACGCGGTGGCCAACTGACATTCACGTTTGACCAGTCGCTCGGTGACGTCTCCTTGTTTGCTTCCAGCGCTAGTGGGCTGACAGTTCAGTTTGAAACAACGACTGAGGGAGCGATTGGGACGACAGACGCGGTGATCAGTGCGGAACTGGTCACCACGGCGGGCTTGTCCACGTCACTGAATCACCTGCAATCTGTCTTGGACGATTTGGAAGCGGCGGGTGTAGATGTTTCTGCAATGACAGCGATCGCCGATCAGATGTCTGGCAGAGTCATCTCGACAGCTAATCTAAGCGACATTCTGACCGAATTGTTGCAATCCGAACTGGGGCTGCCGGTCGCCGTTGCCGTTTCGTTCATTGATGCTGACGCGGCTCAATCCGGCAATCAAAACACGATCAAGCTGGAGTTGGACATCAATCCGTCTGTGACGCGAAACGTTGGTTTCGATTTGGCGCTGGATGACTTTGGACCCTTGTCAGTTGGTTCAGCGGGTAACCTGGATGTGACACTTGGCGGGAACATCAATTTGGACTTTGGATTCAACTTCGCCACACTGACACCCTATGTGTTCGACAGCACCAGTTTTGCGATCACCGCAGGAATTGATTCGACATTGGAAGTCACCGCTGGGATTGGCGGTTTCGAAGCTGGGTTGAACGGAACTGCAGCTTTAACGAATGCGGCAGGCGATGCGCCCGCCAGTATCGGCGTCTCGATTGATCCAGCGATCACTCCATCGGACGCCAATACGATTGGCGCCATTCCTATCGGTCAGTTTTTCACCGGCGGACTGGCCAACACATTTGATTTCACAATCGACGGCGTGATCGACGCGGACTTTGACGCAACGCTCCCTGGCATTCCCGAAATTTCAGATGCGATTCTGGTGGACTATACGATTGCTGGCAGCGCCCCGACGATCAACTACGACAACTTGACAACGGGTGTCAACAACTATCTGAGTAGCCTGACTGACCTTAGCAGTGTGAGTTTGGATCAATTGATTTCGGGCACGCGGGCGGTGTTGACGACCATCGAATCAGGTCTGACATCGGACTTGCTTGGCAATCTACCTTTGATTGGTGACGGACTTGATACCAGCTCCAGCTTCGTCGGTGAATTGCAGTCGTTGGTGGATGAGTTTGAAACGCTGGTCAATTCTACCGACGACAGTGTCGACGCACTGATCGGTGACATCCAAACGCTGATCTTTGACGCTCTCGGCCCGACGGGCGCCAATATACTGAAACTCAATCCGCTGTTTCACGACGACGCAGCCCAATCCAATGCAAGCGAAGTTGCCGATTCGCGCGATGTTGAAGTCTCGCTGTCGGACTTCGCCACAACCGCGCCGGCCGACATTGAGTTCCTTATCAATTTGCAATTGGCTGGTCGAGATGTGATCGACGCCGATTTCGATCTGGGGCTGGACGCCGTCGTCTTTGAGTTCGAGACAGCAGGTGGAATAGAACTGTCGTGGGATTACGACTTCAATTTCGGTTTTGGCATCAACCTAAGAGACGGATTCTTCTTTCAACTCAATGAAAATACAAATTTTGACGCTACCGGATTCGACGACGGAACCGGTGGCTCGCCAGAAATCAGCTTGGGCGCTCAAGTCAACTTGAAACCAGGCACGTCGCTGAACGGTGAATTGTTTTTCTTGAACTTGGTTGCCGAAAGCAATCCGATCGAAGACTACAACGCCAACGGAGTCGTTGACACCAATCTGAGTGAAGCCGCTGACGGGATCGATTACAACCGCGACGGCGACATGAATGACGTGCTGTCTGAATCAGACCTTAACGGCGATGGACGTCTGTCGCGCGGCACCGGTCTGAGCGGTGACATCTTTATCGATGTGAACAACCCTGACAATGACGCCAGCAATCGATTGACGTTTGGTGAACTACGCGGCAGCGAACCGTTATTCACCGCTGGTATCCGTACCGAAGCCTTTGTCGATCTGGCATTATCGGCAGACACCGACGCGGGCAGCAGCTTGCCGAAACTGACCACAGACCTAACCGTCGACTGGGGACTCAGCTACAGCACCAGCGAAGGATTCGTTAGTGGAACACCTGAAGTTGCTTTTCACGATGTCTCGCTGGACCTGGGTAGCTTCTTTGAATCCATTGCAGGGCCCGCCTTCGAGCTGTTTGAGCAGTACATCGAACCGGCTCGCCCGGTGATCGACTTTTTGCGAAGTGAAGTACCGGGACTCAGCGACGCGTCTAGAAGGTCTGGGAATCCAACCATCACGTTCCTAGACCTGGGTGCCTATGCTGCCCCGCAATACGCCGATCAGATCAACGACGCAAGACAAGCCTTGGACATCATCGATGGAATTTTGGATGCGGTGGATGAGATCAAAGGCTTTGCCGACGCCGATGGCATCATCATCAACTTTGGCGACTTTGTTGTCTCAGGTGGCACCAAAACGGGTGTGACGAATGAATCGATCGGATCGAATCCCAGCGAGGGCACAACGCTATCGCTTGCCAACGCCGCCAGCGCTGGTTCGGTCTCGGTCAGGGCAGGTGGTGTCACACTAGGCGCAACGGACTACACCGTCATCCATTCCATCAACGGAAACACGCCCACCACATCCATCAAATTCTTGAAGGATCAAATTGGCGCAATCACCGTCAACTATCAGTTCACGACCGGTAAGATCGACGTTACCGACGCCACGACACAGGTCAGCGTTGATGCCGGTTCCACCACGTCGACGCTGTCCGGTACGAACGGAGAAATATCTGGAGACGTCTTCAATCAAATCAATTCGTCTAGTAGCTCTAGCGGCAACCAAGCCAGAACAACATCGACGTTAAGGAGACTTGGTCGCTCCGCCACCAGCGGCGGACACGGGCTCAGTATTCCAATTCTTTCCGACCCGAGCAATGCCTTCAAATTATTGACTGGCGAGACAGTTGATTTGTTGCAGTGGGATATCCCCGCTTTAGATTTTAGTCTGCCTTTTGAAGCCAGTTTCCATGTTGCTCCCGCACCGGTCGCGGTCAAAATCGGTGGAAATGTCGGAGCCAAGTTCGATTTCTCACTCGGTTTTGACACACGAGGCATTTCCGACACAGGCAACTTCCTGGATGGGCTGTACTTTGGTGACCTAGAAGACGTTACCACTGGCGACGATATCGACGAGGTCGAATTCACCCTCAGCGTTTTTGCTGGTGGCGGTATCGACGTCTTGATTGCCAGTGTCTTTTTAGTTGGCCGCGTGAATGCGAATCTCGGATTCAACTGGAACGACATTGACGGTGATGGGCGACTGTATTTTGATGAACTTGCTGCGTTGGCGGCTTTGCCAAGCGAGTCGGAAATCCCCGGGGCATGTGTGTTTGACGCGCACGGTGCGTTATCAGCCGAATTGCTTATCGAGTGGTCCGCCCTCATTGCAAGCGGCGAGATTCCGCTTATTTCAACGACAATTTTTGACTTCAACCATTCCTGTGACGTCTCGGTCAATGCGGCAACACTGACCGAGAACGACCCAGAGTTTGATGATGGAACTCTGGTAATCAACGCAGGTCCGTTTGCTGGCCGACGCGATCCCGGATCTAGTGTTGATGACGACGAAGTCTTTGCTGTTCGCCAAGTTGGCAACACCATCGAAGTCGATTATGACCTCGCATTCGGGGACGAGACGCTTACGGTCACGCGCCAGTATGACGCTGCCGATGTCGAGTCAATCTACTTCAGCGGAGGTGCCGGAAACGACGTACTTGTCGTTGATCCAAGCCTTAGCGCCAGCATCCCGGTCACCCTGATCGGTGGTGCCGGTAACGACACGCTGGTTGGGCACGATGGTGAAAACGTATTCGTCGGTGGTGAAGGCAACGACACCATCACAGCTGGTCGAGGCAATGACGCGTTTTTGTTCGAGAACGGTTGGGGACAGGATACGATCTCCGATGCAGCTGGCGACAATGATCGCTTCGATTTCAGTGCTGTCACCGTGGACTTGAATGTGACCTTGGGCAGCATCAGCGTCTCTGACGGAACCTCTTCCAACACCGTCTTTAATCCGGATGGTGAATTGGTCGAAGGCATCGAGTCGATCGTCGGTGGCGTGGGCAATGACACCTTGAATCTAAGCGAAGCTGCTGGAACAACGCGGTTGTGGACGATCAATTCTATCGGCGGCGGCAACATCGATAGTGAATTCAGCTTCCTGCGTTTTGAAAACTTGATTGCCGGTCCGCAAGACGACGTGTTTGCCTTCTCCGGCAATGGCAGCATCGTAGGCACCATCGACGGTGCTGCTGGCACCGATACGCTGAACTATGCGTCGGCACCCGCGGCCGTCGTAGTCAACCGGCAAACATCGACCGCCACGTCGCTGGGAACGTACGCCGGAATCGATTCGGTGATTGGCAGTTCGGCGAGTGGTGAATCAGGCGATCAGTTGATTGGGGCCAATGCGGCGGCAACATGGAACATCACGGCTGCGAACCAAGGTGATATCAATGGTAACTTCGCATTCCGAAGTTTTGAGAATCTGACGGGCGGTGACAGCGCCGACCATTTTGTTGTCTCATCGGCGGGGGCAATCAGCGGCACACTTCGCGGCACCACGACCTTGAACCAGATTGACGCCGACCAAATCGATCTATCGGCCAAGTCAAGCGGGTTGGACATCAATATTGAGGGCATTGACCGTGGCAACATCGCCGGTGTTGTTCCCGAGTTTGATCGCATCGAAAGCGTGACGGGTGGATCAGCAAACGATCGATTCTTGTACCATACTCTAGCGGGACTAACCGGCACGACTGATGGCGGCGGCGGTGACGCGGATCACCTGGATTACTCGTTGTGGAGTACCAAAGTCACTGTCAACTTGGACTCTGGCGTCAATCAGATAGGAAGCGTTGCCAGAATTGAAAACATCACTGGCGGATCGGCTGGCGATGAACTAACCGGCAACGCAACGGGCAATCAGATCATTGGCCGTGACGGTGCTGACACGATCGATGGCAAAGGTGGCGACAATGTTCTGATTGGTGACGACGCGACGATCACGGTCGCTTCGATTCAAACCATCGAATCAGATGGCGATGGCAATGATGTGATTTCTGCTGGCGATGGCGACAATATCATCCTGGCGGGATCCGGTAGCGATTCCGTTACCGCTGGCAGCGGCGACAACCGAGTGTTCGGCGACCACGGCATCGTAACGCTGTCCGGCAGCCTCGTCGTCGATATGGAAAGTTCCCATATCATTGTCGATGCCGGGAACGACACGATCACACTGGGTGGCGGAAACAACCTAGTCATTGGCGGCGATGGCGATGACACGATTGATGTCGGTTCGACTGGTACAACTGGTGCTAACGTTATCCTGGGTGATCGAGGTGCGATCGATCAACTTGGATCGCTGACATCGTTGGCGACAAGTGAATCGACCAGCGCAGCCGGATTGGACACGATCACCACTGGTGATGGGATCGATGTGATCATTGCTGGTGGACAAAGCGATACGATCACCGCTGGTGACGGTGACAACTACATCCTTGGCGATGACGGATCCATTGCCTTCGCCGACGGTCTGACGGCCAGTTCCACGTTGACGCCAACGGTCAATGACGGCCACGAAACGATCACGACGGGGAGCGGACGCGATATCATCTTTACTGGCAACGGTGATAACATCGTTCATGCTGGCGCGGGCAATGACGATGTGATCGGCGGCGACAGGATCGACGCGTTGCACGGCGAAGCGGGCGACGACTGGCTTGTTGGCAATCGTGGCGATGATGTGATTGATGGCGGGGCAGGCGATGACGTAATGTTTGGTGGAACGCCAGTTGGGACGCGAGAAGATTTCCAGCTTGGCACCAGCGACTTTGTCTTGCCACCTGAATTTGAATCGTTAGAGGCCGCTTTCCCGACGGGATACCTACCGGCGATCAATATCACACCTGCGATTTTTGGCGGACAGTCCGTTGACGGAATTGCAAACGACGGACGCGATATCCTGTCGGGCCAAAGTGGTAACGACATCATCGTCGGTGGATCCGGTGTCGATGAATTGTACGGCGGAAGCGGCACCGATTACTTGGATGCCGGAGTAGGCGATGACCGAGTAGTCCAGGGCGGCGCGGGTGATGATGTAGTTCGCGGCGGTTCCGGTAACGACCTGGTGCATGGTGACCAAGGAATCGATCATGTGCTTGGCGACGATGGCGACGATGACCTGTTTGCTGATGAAGGCAACGGCGCTGACCAAGCCGGACAAAGACTGATTGGTGGTGACGGTCGCGACTCCCTTTTTGCCTACGCGCCAGCGATTGCAGACTTAAACGAGTTCAATGCACAGGCGATCCTCGTTGGCGATCAGCTGTTCGGCGGGAGTGGCGGCGACTTCTTGCACGGGAACGCGCGGATGGAAATTTTCGACGGTGGCGCCGGAAATGACTTCATCGCGGCGGATGAATTTGTTGGTTCGGGTTACGAACCACATTCCATCGCAGCAATCGGCACCGAAGCTGACGTGCATGGTGCTGACGACACGTTGCTGGGTGGTAGTGGCGAAGACCAATTGTATGGTGGTGGCGGCAATGACTTGATTTGGGGCGGTGCGGGAACGGACTACATCGACGGCCAACAGGGTAGTGACATTCAATACGGCGGTAGCGGTATCGATTTGTTCGTTCTACCAACCACGCTTGGAAGCGACGGTCATATCGATCCGGGCACAGATACGATTGACGGGCATTTTGGCAATGCGGCCGAAGGAGACGAGCCCGATGACAACGCGACGGACATCTTGACCATCGATGGAACGACTGGAAACGACACGATCTTGCTGGGGCAGATCGCCGGTCAAGGCCATGTGTTGTTCAATGGAATTGAAAAAGCATTCAATATCATTGATGGTAACGGCACGCCATTGGTGGAGCAGTTTCGCGTCGCTGGCTTAGCCGGAAACGACACGCTTGGATTCATCACCGAGGATTCACTGAATTCTGGCGCGTTGGCTGGCGTTTCGATCCCAGCTAGCTTTGGGCCTTTGGATCTTTCACCGCTTGCCGACCGGTCGCGAGATTTTGTTGCGGTATTCGATGGCAACAGTGGCGACGATCTATTGATTGGCAGCGATGGACGCGACCGTTTTGATGGTGGAATCGGTAGCGATACGTTGTACGGATTCGCTGGAGATGATCGTTTGTGGGGCGACGCTGGCGGTGGAACCATTAACGATCACGACGTCTTGTTTGCGGGCCAAGGAAGTGACGATTTGATTGGCGGTCAAGGAACCAACACTCTGTACGCTTGGAGCCAAGACCCTACGGCTGGCGGACAGTTTGGTGTTTTCGTTGATTCGAATGGGACGCTATTTGACAATGACGGCGACTTGAACGACAACGGCATCTTGGACCTGGACGATGACGTCGGTAGCGGTCCGGTTCGCGTACCTTACACTCAAGAAATCACGGGTTTGAATCGCCTGTTGGGCGGCGAGTCGGATGACTCGCTGTTCGGTGGAACCACAGTCGACTTCCTGTATGGCAATGGCGGCGTCGATACTCTGTACCGTGCCGACGGAACAACGTTTGAGTCCCTTGATGGCGGCCAAGCGGGTGACGAATGGAAAGAATACGCTCGCGAGTCCGACCACGTTTGGTACGTCGGAGCAACAAACGCGTCGGATCAAATCAACGTCGACTTTGTCACCGAACCAGGTTTGTTGGCTGACCACCACTTGATCACTCGACTGACCAACAACAATGGCAACTTTAGCTTTGCCGCTCAAGTCCGATTGGACTTTAGCGCGACAGACGATCAAGGCAATCTTGTTTGGGATGCCGACGATCGCATCCTCGACTTGAACAATTTCATTGCGGCGGCCGAAGATGTGGAAGCCTCTGCAGCGGACGCGTCCAACCGTGTTCAATTGTTGGCGGGACTGGAAACGGCTCAAACGCAACTGGTGAATAACTTGTTGCCACCCGAAGGCGACTTCTTGGTGATCTTGGTCGACGCGCTTGCGGGCAACGACGAAATCACGATCGGTCCCACGGTGCAGAAAACCGTTTGGGTTGATGCGGGCGAAGGCGACGATACCGTCGTGATTCGCAGCGGCAATCCGATCTTGGTCGACAAGGCCGAAAATTCAGCTGGATCAAATGGACTTAGCAGCCGAAACGACATTCCCGCGCAGGCATTTAACCTGATCGCGCCGGATCCAACGGTTGGCGGAGGCAACGCAGCCTTTGATGGCACGCCGCTTTCCAACGGACTAATAACGTTTAGCGGGCTTTCGATCGACAACGTCAATGATGTCGATTGGTTTTCTTTCAAGCTTGCAGTGGCACCGACAGCGGATAGCCGCATCGAAATTGAAAGCGGATCGCCCATCGACGAATTGCTTGTCGAAATCTTTGATGTGGCCGATGTCGATTCACAAACCGGCGATCTTGTTGACGGCGCAAGCGCGTTGTTCACGAGCACGTCGACTGGTACAAATTCAGTGATTGACGGTTTGGATGGATTATTGGCCGACACGGACTACTTGATCAAAATCAGTAGCCCAAATGTTGTACCGACGCTTTACGACATCCGCTTCAACCTAAACGACATCGCTCCCACCCCGCTGCCGGAAGTCAGCCTTTCACTTCGCGAAGACACCCAGCGCCGGGACGTGATTCTGGGTGGCCCGGGCAACGACATTCTGCAAGGCGGTGCGGGCGAAGACTGGATCTTTGGAAACGAAGGCAACGACGTCCTGACAGGCGGCACAGACCGCCAAGCGAGCGACCTGTTGTTCGGCGGCCCCGGCGATGACACGTTCCAAATCATCCCTGATGCACTGCCGTTGTTGGGCAATCAACCAGACACCAATTTTGATCCAGCCACGCAGACGTACATACCGACATTCAGTGATCAGTTCATTGGTGGCGACGGAACAGATCGAGTACTCTTCCTTGGTGGAGACCTTGATCGACGTGGGAATCCTGTCCCCGACAACGCGGCGATTCGATACAACACGGGGCTTCATCGTTACGAGTTCACTAGCCTAGTCTGGGACATCGGTGCGCAAGAATTCGTCACACAGCAAGACTCCGATGGCAACTTCGTGTATCAGCGAGAACACCTGTTCTATCAGACGCGCGACATTGAGCAAACGGAATTTGATACGCGTGCGGGCGATGATGTTGTTCACGCGGATCCAGAATTCAGGTTCCCAACATTAACAGGCTTTCCTGATCGCTCAGAAACGCTGGTCAATCGATACAGCTTTAACGAAACCAGCGGTACAGTCTTTGTTGATTCGATCGGCGGGGCTGACGCAGTGCTAGTCGACGAGTCAGGTTCTGGCACTGCGTCCGGAGCCGGCGGGCATCAGTTGGGCGGCGGTGAAGTTCGTCTGTTTGGGGGTGACCGAGCCAATTCAGACTACATCCAACTTCCCGACGATATTCTTGCCGGACTGACGGACGTTACGTTTGAGATTTGGGCGACGCGAGAAAGTGTGCAAAACTGGGGCAGGATCTTTGAGTTCGGAAGCGGTCAAGCACTCTTTGCTTCGTGGTCTATTGGGACCAACGGCGCTAACAACCGCGTCAATTGGCGGAATCAGGTAGGCGTTGACGGTGCGCTGACAATCAGCGATGACACCGAAATCCACTTCGCTCTTTCAGTGGACCAGGGCGGAGGCACCAGCGGCGCGACATTATTGACATTGTTCCAGAATGGGATTGAAGTTGGTTCGTTTGAAACTCCTGAAGGCTTGTCGGACCTGGTACCTGGCCAAAATTGGCTTGGTCGTTCGACGACTAGTAGCGACGACACAGCAGATGCGTCGTATAACGAGTTTCGAATCTACAACCGCGCGCTGACGTCGACCGAACTTGTGGTTAGTCATCAACTTGGTCCAGACAATGTCGACGATTCGATAGAAGTGCTTGCCTATGATGCCTCCGAGGCTTTTGGTATCGATCTTGGAGACTACGAACAGCGTGCAAGCGAAGCAGCCCTGACCATTGATTTGGGTGACGGCAACGACTACGCATTTGGAACAGTTCTTACGGATACCATTTTGGGTGGAGAAGGTGACGATTACATCGTCGGACAGTTGGGTGGGGATCAGATTGATGGTGGTGCTGGTAGCGACACGATCTTTGGTAGCGTGCCAAACGCAGGGTCGGCCTTGACCGGCTTTCCACATTTGCCATCCTTGCCTTCTCAGTTCGTGTCGGGTGAATGGCCATCCGAACGAAACCCAGATCAATTGGCGATCCCCTTTACAGTTGAACAGATAAGCGCGCGTCCTGGCGTGGACCTGAACGAGACCACTTTAGTTACGGTTCCTATCGATGTTCCGGCCAACCCAATTGCCTATTTCTCTTTTGATGACAACGCAAATGTTGGTGCTAACTCCATCGCTGGAGGGCCCGACGCGAATCCCACGTCGGTGACCTACGACGCGAGTGGCGTCTCCGGAGGCGCGGCTACTTTTGCCGGTCAGTCCAGTGTGCTTACCATTGGGACAGACGCAAGCGATCAACTGGTTGCTGGCTCGGACTGGACCGCTGCAGCGTGGTTTAAAGGCCTAATCGACACTTCGAATTTCAACACACTTTTCAGAGCGTTCGGCGCTGGTCAAGACCACCAAGTTATCGTGAATTCTGGATCAAACGATCTAGGCATTTGGGACGCTTCTATAAGTACGCCATTCCGCGATAGTGGATACGATTTGCTGCCAGGCGGTACAGACCAAGACTGGCGTCACATTGCTGCCGTAGGTGAAGGTAGCGAGACACGTTTCTATATTGATGGCATTCTTGTTGGTGCTTCCGACACGAAAGCTGACGGTAATTTTCATTTCATTGGAAATGTATCTGCCGACCAACAATTCGCGGAAATGCTAGATGAAGTCTACATCTACGATCGACCGCTGAATGCATCCGAAATCCATGACCTGTATGGCTCGGTATCCGCAACCGAGCGTGTCGTTGCGCATATCGCGAACGTCGAAGAAGACGCTTTTGGGTTGCAAGGCTCGGCGAATGACAGAATCGAATCACTTGAGTCGTACGGCGATGTCAACGGCGACGGACGTGAAGACTTCATTGCTCGAGGCACCTCGACCAGCTACGTGTTGTTTGGTCCTGTTTCATTGACCGCACTAGAAGACATCGAGACTTACGCAGAAATCGTGATCGATCACGAAACTCTCGGCAGGCCCGCCGAGGGATTTGGTGATATTAATGCAGATGGAATCAATGACTATGCGTTCTTGTCAAGCGATACAGATAGCATCACGATTCGAATGATTCTTGGTTCGGGTGAAAGCACCGCTCGAGAGTGGAACGGTGAGTTTTGGGAGAATCAAAGCTCAACAAACACACGCACAATCGACCTTCAGCACCTATATCTTGGATCGGGCACGCCTGGTCTCGGAATCGAAAACATCGGTCTACACGTTCTACCGTTCTTCACACAAACCAGCGCGGCCGGTGCCGCGGATGTGCTTGTCTACAGTCGCGATACTCAATCTGGTCAGTTTCGCAACACAGATGGTTCCTACATTGCTGGAGTTTTCTACAGTGGCGAAAGGATCTCAAGCCATGGCAGTTCAACACCGCTATCAGTGGTGGAAAGACAGGGAGAAATCATATTCGATGCTGCTGGAAGCACGGGCATTACTGTAGTCGATAATCTCACCGGCAACGGCGCGCCACGGATATTGGTGAATGGCGATTCCGTAGACACGACGTTGAATGCACCGCGCGTCTTTGCTGAAACGACCTCGCCCGCTGATGTGATCCCGGGAATTGGTTCCCGAGTGTCATTCAATGGGGAGAGTTACTTCGTTTCACCTTTCAACGAAGGTACCAACAGCAGTCGGCTCGATTCGGTCGTTGAGCAATTCAACGCCAATGAAAGAATCATTGTTACACGACTCCCCGATGATCGACTTCGCTTCGAAGCCGTCAATCGTGTCAGCAGTAATGGAGGTGGCAGTTTTAGCGTCACCGAAACAGTCATCAATACGCCGCTTGAGCTGGTTACCACCCTTGAGCCCTTTGGTTTAGGGGGCGGCACTTCATTTGTGGTGACGGAAATACTTAGCCCTGCTGACCCAACAGATTCGGACGATGACGGATACTTATTGCAGGTTGAACTGGACTTTGAGTGGATAAACATCTCGGGCAATCTACCCGTAAGTGATCGCACTCAAACTTTTACGATCACCTTGGGGGATGGGCAGCCATTCTGGGTGGACCAACTTAACCAGCAGATCTATGCGCTTGGAGGCCTTTGGCGAGACCATGTGAAAGCTGAGGTATTCAATGGAAGTGCCGCGCCCAGTCATGTTCGTATTTATGATGCTGGCACTGGCTTCAGTTTGCGGCTCAATCGCGAAGCGGTTGTTTCCAAACCATTGATCGGTAGCGATGTTCAATCAAATGCAGCGAATGCTTCTCTGGACATTGTTGGCAGTGGGTTGATTGCACCTCGACCGACCGCAAGTAATGATGGATCGGTCGTGTATCGAGTAAGGCGTGCAAATTCCGCTACAACGAATCCAGAGTTAGTACGAGCCATTGGTGATGTCAACGGCGATTCACGAACAGACCTCGGCGTGTTGACCGCAGACGGATCACTCGAAATATATTTTGGCTCGTCCTCCTTTGATAGCTCATTTCCTACCATACCCGACGCGACTTTGGTTGCGCCCGAGGGTGGTGAAATCATCGATGCGATCGGAGGAGATTTCGATGGTGATTTTTCAGGGGATGTGGTCATTCAGTATCAATCTGCGGCTGCTGAAAAAGTCCAATTTGCAGTTTTTTCTAATGTCAATCATCAGATCGATCAATATGGAACGACGCTCACGATTTTCGATAGCCCAAACAACATAGCAGTGAACGAATCGATCGAGGCACTGGCAAGTGTGTCAACACAGGATCTGAATTTAGATGGCATTGATGATCTGATCATTGGTTCACAACCTGCATTCAACACGCTCACCAATGACACCGTGCCCGACGGTGGCAGGGTTTATGTGGCGTACGGCAACGAGCCCCGCGAGTTTTTAACCGTTCCAACAGATTCCGATGATCTGACAATCTTGGAAAACTTTTCTGTTGCTGGCAGTGGTTCGTTTGTAGTTGATCGCGGAACGGGACGCGCGGAAGTCTTTAACGATGGTGGTGACCCGTATGAAATTGGCGCAGGCGAGGAAGAGTGGTTCCAGTTCACGACGCTTGGAGATGGCAAAGCGGGCGATGTGATTCGTATTTTAGGAGATGTAACGGCGGACTTGGTCGATCAAAATGGCCTTGTTCTTGATTCGGCGCAATCGATTCTTGACCTTCGTGTGCGAGAAGCGGGGACGTATTTCTTGCGAGTGCAAGGTTCGGCTACTCCCGAATCGTTCTCCATCGAATTTGACGCTCCGATTCGCGGCCAAACGCATGAAACCAGTTCCCATCCCGATCGCGACGTCATTCACGGAGGCGATGGTGATGATGTGATTGTCGGCAACACCGGACTCGATCGCATCTTCGGCGACAGCGGAAATGATCAATTCACGGCCGAACCGGTTGAAATCCGTGATCAACAATCGTTCGAGATAAATGACTTGCCACCAGTGACCGAGTTATCTTTTGAGAATCTGGAGCCCGTGCTGGACCCTACCGTGGAATTCGCGAGCGCGAACCTGGAGCTAGCGATTCAGCAACAACTGGAAAACTCAATCGTAAATTCTCGTGTCGCCAGTTGGCCAGCAATCACCGAAAGTCAACTTACCGAGTTGACGACACTGGATGCTTCTACCACAACAAATCCAATTGTCCTTCCGTCGCAAGACACGTACGTTGCCGTCACGGAATCCAACGACGACAATGGCAACAATGAAGCTTTATGGTCGATCGGAATTGGATCATTTACGCGAATCCCGCTCATTCGGTTTAACGTTCCTTCCGTCGACCGTGTCGTAGAAGACGCAACTTTGGAGTTGACCGTAAGGTCGACACAGTCCAATTCACCTTCGCCCATTCAGCTCTTTGCGTTCGGGCAGAATTGGAACGAATCATCAACCTGGAACGATCTTGGCGGACTCACGTCCTCTGATTTTGGCGGTCCCGCGTTAGACGTGCAAACGGTGACATTCGATCCAGCGGACCCTAGCACGCATAAAATTCGTTTTACAGTTCCCGCAGAACTCATCCAACAATGGATCGATGATCCGTCCTCGAATCATGGGTTAGCTCTGGTTAACACAATTGGTGCTGGCGGCGATGTTACATTTTGGAGTCGCGAGACTTCTCCTGGGCCTCGACTAGTTCTCTCGAACTCAATTGAGAATTCTGATCTGTCGGAGATCGCAAAAATTGAAAACGGATCACAACGATTCCCGTTCTTAGAGAGCCTGGATCTCAGCGGAAATCAGCTTCTCACCGATGTGTCACCTTTATCGGATCTGAATAACTTACGTGAACTTCGTTTGGATGGCACGCAAGTCGAACCTGCGTCTCCCGTCACTTTGGAAACGCTGGGACTTCTGCCACTTGAAACTTTGACCTTGCCAGTCGACGAGATTCCTGCGGGTACTGATTTAGCGGTCGTTGAGGGCTCCATATTCTCCACGGATGTTAGTAACGGGAGCCTTGAAATCGTCGCTTCAACCGACGGGCAGTTCCCTCGTGCATCGGTACCGACTGCTGTGCTTGATGGACAGTCTTCCATCACGTCCACGTTTTGGCTAAGGACGTCGAAAACAGGACCACAGGGAATCGTCAGTGCGGCTCATGGATCGCTAACCAATGGGTACACAATTCTCTTTCCGAATGATGACACGCTGAACATTTTCGAGAACAATTCAACGATAGCATCCTTTGCGCTGCCAGAATCAATTGCCGACAATCAATATCATCACTTTGCGGTAACGCGAGACACCACCGAAGCTGAAGTTTCGCTCTACCTTGACGGCGAGCTAGTTGGCACAGTAACTTCTTCGCAAACTGGTACGCTCAGCGCTGACTACATTGCGCTGGGGCAGGATCAGGATGATACGGCGCCGAATACTGCTTACGACCCAACAGATGGAACTGTCGGCAGCCTGGACGATGTTCGTTTCTACTCACGGGTATTATCTGCTTCTGAAGTCCTCGATGAATTCAATGGGACGGTTCCTCGGCAAGACCTGATTGCGGAATTTAGATTCACGGACGGAACCGCTACGACGACGCGAGACAGCTCAGGCAACGGATATGACGCAACGCTCGTTGACGGAGCCTTTGTTCAATCGACAGCTCTTGACTGGAGTGTTTCAGGCGCGGTTAACGTCGGCCAGACTGCCGGCCCGATTTCATTCAACGCAGCAACTGAGGGAACGGCGTTGGTCACCGCCTTCGATGGCAAGAACAATGTCCAGTTCCCAGTGATCATTCGGAAAGAAAACGTCGCACCGACCATCGATAGCGTGCCGAGTCTGACGGGAATCAACGAAGGTCAAACCATCAGCGTCGGTACGCCGACGATCGGCACTGACTATCAACTGCCAATCCTGGTCGATGGAAGTAGCATTGGGAACGTTGACATCAGCGATGCAAACTCAAGTGACGTTGCCAATATCGTCACAACCGCAACGATCACTGATCCACTGGGCGTCAAGACGAGCCTAATTCACCATGCACTCGAGTTTGATGATGACGCCATTGAGCTTTCAAATCGAGCACTCAGTGGCGCGACAAATGTTACGACGGCATTCTGGCTCAAGACTTCCGAACCGGGAGCGCAAACGATTCTGAGCGGTGCGAATGATTCCGAAACCAATGAGTTTTTGATCGAGCTTATCAGCGGCACTGAACTTCAGATCACCGTAAACGGGAACAGTGTTTCCTGGACCGGGTTAACCCTGGATGACGGTATTTATCGCCACCTAGCCATCACGCGCAATATGGCGACCGGCCTAGCGGAGCTATTCATCAACGGTCAGTCGCAAGGCGTTCCGCAAGTACTCAGTGGTCAACAGCCACTGGAGATCGACCTTGGCAGGTTGGTTTTGGGTCAAACGCAACTCGCGGTTGGCGGACATTTTGAAGCGAACAAGTCACTGGTTGCCTCTTTGGACGAATTTGCGATTTGGGACCGGGCACTTTCGGGGCAGGAGATTGCCGACCTGATCGATGGTGAATTGAACACCGCCGACTCGACATTACGACTTTACCTACCGTTTGATGAAGGTGCTGGAAGAATCACCACAGACCGCGGTCCGCTTGGGTTAGATGTTTCTTTGGCTGAAAGCCCTGGCTTCTACGAAGATGGGTCGATCACATCGTTTCGGAACGAGCCAATTCTGTACTTGCCTTTTGATGGCGCAGCGGCAGAAACGACCAGTCCAAACTTGGGGACGCTCGGTTCCGACTTCGACGCTGTTCTGCCAGCGAGTGGTGTCAGTGGAGGCATTTTAGGTCAGGTTCAAAATGCAATCCAATTCACCAGTCCCGCGGTCGTCACCTTAGAACAACAGTTACCAACCGGCATCGCCAATTCCAACGGTTCGTTTTCAGTGGAGTTCTGGTTCAACGTTGATGAATCGAGCAGCGCAGCGCAGTTGCTTTTCCAGGCGAGTGACCCCTCGGACAGTCAATTCTCTGTGCAAATCACTCCTCTAGGCAGGTTAGCGATCGGCGGGGACATTTCCGGATTTCACGACACTGATTTTTTAGTTTCGCCGGATACTTGGTACCACGTTATCGCAGTGAATGAAGCAAATGCTGGAGCAGGGACGGCGCGGATCTACGTTAATGGATCCGAGGTCTCCAGCGCGAGTACGGCTGGCATCCAGAACTCCCCTGTTTCGATTAGCTTAGGACAGCGAGTCAACGGTATTCACTCCTTCCAAGGTTTGATTGATGAAGTGGCAGTTTTCGCGTCTGCGTTATCGCCTTCGGATGTCGCAGTACATTTTGCCGAAGGGATCCTGATTGAATCAGAGTTTCGGCCGGTCAGCACGCCAATATTCACGAATTCGATTCCGTCCGGGATCGACCAGCCATTAAAATTTGTTGACAACGGCGAGTACACGTTGACAGTTACGGCGGATGATGGCGATGGTGGATTTGCCGAATCGGTGACGACGTTCGACGTTGGCAATGTTGCACCCAAAATTACCGATTTGAATTTTGCGGGCCGCACGTTGCGCAGCGTTGGTGACGAGCTGCGATTCAATGCTCGAAATGTGGTTGACCCTGGCAGCAATGACACTTTCACCTATCTGTGGGAAGTGATCACGAACAACGGGCAAACCGTTCTTTCCTCCAGCGATGTGGAGTTTGAATTCACGCCACAATTTTCTGGTTTCTACACCGTCATGCTGACGGTTACCGATTCCGACGGCGATGCGTCCGCGACGCAAATCGAAGAATTTGAGATCCTGCCCAACGCGTTGATCTCAGTTCCAGCAGACAATCCGACCGCAGGTTCGATCGCGATGCTGACCGCCGAGGGTTCCAGCGTACTGGCGCCAGCCGGCC
>CAYNNP010000079.1:0-23904 GCA_964398215.1 uncultured Pirellulaceae bacterium
AGCGGATCAGCAAATGCCTGCTGGTGGCACGCAGGTGATCGAAGCGGAATTTCTTTCACCTCAGAAATTGAACTTCAATAGCAGTCGAGCAGAACTGGGGTCAAAGTCTTTTCTGCAATCGGCAACTGCCGATGGTGCTACAAGCATCAAGGTGGACATCACAGGCCAGCCACAAAACACATGGGATATCAGCGTCCACCAAAAATCGTCAGCCAAGGTCAACAAGAACGATGCTCTGGTCGCGAGTTTTTGGCTGCGCGGCAAAGCTAAATCGGGACAGGCTGGCGCTGTAACGGAGTTTGTGTTTGAAAGAGCGGGTGCTCCCTATACCAAGAGTGTTCAATACTTGATCGAAACGCCCATCGATGGCAGTTGGCAACAATATTGGGTCGCGTTTAAATCGGTTGAGGATTACGAGGCTGGTGGATCTACCTTGACGTTCCAGCTGGGATACATCAAGCAAGAAATCGAAATCGCAAAGATCGAGTTCTTGAATTTCGGGCAACGTTCTCTGGACCGATTGCCCCACACGCCACTTTCCTACGTGGGACGTTCCGAAGAAGCTCAGTGGCGCAAAGATGCTTTGGATCGAATCGAAAAAATCCGCAAAGCAAATCTCAAGATCAAACTGATCGACAGCGATGGAAATCCGCTGGCAAATCAGCAGGTGCGAGTCAAGCTTGATCGCCACACCTTCGGTTTTGGCACCGCCGCCAGCGCGTGGAAAATAACGGGCCAAGACGAAGACAGCGAGAAGTATCGGCAGGTTTTAAAAGAGAACTTCAATTTGGTAGCGGTAGAGAATGGGTTGAAATGGCCTCTCTGGGATGCGGAACCTGAGTTGCGAAAAAGAACGATCGAAACGTTGCATTGGCTGAAAGACAACAACTTCAAAGTGCGTGGCCATGTGATGGTGTGGCCCGGCCAAGGCAACTTGCCCGGCTGGGTGCGGTCGCTTAAAGACAATCCTCAGGCGCTCAAGGCGGCGTTGAGATCGCGCATCCGCGAAATGGGATATGTGACCCAAGACTTCGCTGGGGGTTGGGATGTGGTGAACGAGGGCTTTGACAATCATGAACTGATGGATTGGCTGGGAGACGAAGCCATGATCGATTGGTTCAAGCAAGCTGATGCTGTGTTGCCCGATTGCAATCTGTACTACAACGACTACGCAGCACTTGTGCGCGGAGGCCATCCAACAACGCATAAAGACCACTTCGAAAAAACGATCAAGTATTTGATCGACAATGGAGCACCTCTGGATGGTATCGGGATCCAAGGCCACTTCGGTTCGTTGTTGACGCCGCCCCATCGGATCCTTCAAGAGCTAGATCGCTGGGGCAGCTTTCAAAAGAAAATCATGATTACCGAGTTTGACGTGATTGTTCCCGACGAACAGCTTCGTGCTGATTTCTTACGCGACTTCTTCATTTCCTGTTTCAGCCACGAAGCGGTTGAAGGGATCGTGTCGTGGGGGTTCTGGTCGGAGACACACTGGATGCCCAAATCCGCGTACTTTGACAAGCAGTGGAAGTTGACCAAGTTGGGCCGTCAATGGAACGAGCTGATGCAGATGTGGACAACGGATGAAACTTTAAAGACCGACAGCGAAGGAACGGTTAACCTGCGCGGATTCATAGGCGACTACAAAGTCGACGTGAGTGGAAAAACGTACGACGTCGTGCTGCCTAAATCTGGCAACGAAGTAAAAATCTCGATCCCGTAACGCTGTGCCGAGATTTTAACTTGGGATGGGCAACGCAATACATTGCGGCGCTGCAAGAAGGCGACACACTCAAGACTTTCGGCAATCCACGTAAAGCCGAAAGTCATGCACGACTTCCGCTACGGCCTTTCGATCAGGCTACTTGACCGTGACTTTCTGAATCACGATAGGTTTCATAGGCACGTTTTCTAGCTTGCTGCCTTCGTTGTTTGGATCGGGAGCGACGCCTGTTTTTTGCTTAGCGATCTTTTCCACGACCTCTTGGCCTTTGATCACCGTGCCGAACACAGCATAGCCGTGTCCATCAGGAGATTTATCGTGATTTAGAAACGTGTTGTTGCCCATGTTGATGAAGAACTGGCAGGTCGCGCTGTTGGGTTCTGGCGCGCGTGCCATCGCGATGGTGTACTTATCGTTGTTCAATCCGTTGTTGGCTTCATTCTTGATTGGCGGCCCTGTTTTTCGTTTGCGAAGCCCCTGGTCCAAACCGCCACCTTGAATCATGAATCCGTCGATCACGCGGTGGAAAACGGTTCCGTCATAGTGCTTGGCTTGAGCGTAGGCGACGAAATTGCGAACGGAAACTGGCGCTCGCAACGCGTCCAGTTCCAGCACAAAGGTCCCTTCGGAAGTTATCACCTCTGCGGTAACCACAGAGCCCGGTTGCGGCGCGGGTTCCTGAGCTAACGCGATCGCAGAACAAATGGCAGTCAAACAACCAATTGAAGCAAACACTGCGCGTCGATTCATCGAATAAATCCGTGAAAGGGTTGGGAGAGCCAGTCGATACCGGTAACAAATTCTGGGTTTTACACATCCCGGTTCGAGATCGATGTAAGCTATTCTCCCCCGCCAAGTAAAGGCCGCGTTTTGCTAGCGTCACACAGGTTGCCATCAGTTTGGTGCAATTTCCCTCCCCATAGCGAGTATCTCAAAAATGCGTTTGTTGCTTTTTTCCTATGTGGCTGCTGCCATCGCTAGTTGTGCAAGCCAGTGTGTTGCTCAGGATTTGGGACAGTGGGTCTGGCATGCAGACGGCACACCCGATCAGGTTTTCATGCGACATGCTTTTGAGATCAATGAACCGGTCAAGTCAGTCAGCGTCAAAGCGACTTGTGATAACGGGTTCACACTGTTCGTGAATGACAAAAAATCGCTGTCCGGAACGGCTTGGGAGCGAGTCGAAACGGTCGACGTGAGCAAGCAATTGGTTGTCGGCAAGAATACGTTCGCTGTTCGGGCAATCAATCAGGGCGGGCCTGCCGGGTTCATGTTGGTCTGCGATATCGTGACGAAGTCGGGAAAGAAGCGGAGGATCACGACGGGAAAATCATGGCGATCGACAACGAAAGCCAACGGCAAATGGAAAGCGAGCGAGTTTGATGATTCGAGTTGGAAGCCAGTAAAAGAGCTTGGCAAGGTCGGAGACGGTTCGTTGCCTTGGACTGGCAATGTGAATGCTCGTACGATTCGCGGCGCGTTCGCAGATCAACCTGAGGGGCTGACGTACAAACCCATGGTGCCAACCAATGCGAAAGCCATCGATGGATTCAAACTTGAAAAGATCTATCGAGTACCGCGTTCAATGGGCTCTTGGGTCTCTGTCGCCTCGCGGCCCGACGGCAGCCTGTACGCTTGTGACCAAGGCCGCGCGGGACTGTATCGAATTTGGCCCGGCAATGAAACGCAATCTACACGCGTCGAAAAGGTCGGCGTGTCGCTGACCGGCGCACAAGGACTGCTGTGGGCATTCGATTCGCTCTACGCGGTCGTCAATGGTGGTCCATCCAAAAGTGGTTTGCACCGCTTGATGGATTCTGACGGTGATGGCAAGTTGGACGAATCAAAATTCCTGATGGACATGCCTGGCGGTGGTGAACACGGGCCACATGCAGTGATCCTGAGTCCAGACAAAAAATCGTTGTACGTTTGCGCAGGGAACCACACGAGTTTGCCACCCGAGATCGTGGACAGCCGGATTCCGCGCAATTGGAGCGAAGACCTTTTGTTGCCAAGACGCTGGGATGCCAATGGTCACGCGGCGGGTCGACTGGCGCCCGGTGGTTGGATCTGTGAGGTTGATCCCGAAGGCAAGAATCGGACGATTCACTCCATTGGTTTTCGCAATGAATACGATATCGCGTTCAACGCGGACGGCGAGTTGTTTAGCTATGACGCCGACATGGAATGGGATTTGGGATCGCCATGGTACCGGCCGACACGAGTGGTTCATGCAACCAGTGGTAGCGAGTTCGGTTGGCGAAGTGGAACTGGAAAGTGGCCAACTTATTACGAAGACTCTTTGCCGCCAGCAGTTGATATTGGACCTGGATCGCCGGTTGGCATTACGTTCGGTTACGGAGCCAAATTCCCCGCGAAATACCAACAGGCTTTGTTCATTCTGGATTGGACTTACAGCACGATCTACGCTGTTCACTTGACTCCAAACGGGGCGAGCTACGTTGGCAAAAGCGAGGACTTTGTTACCGGACAACCGCTGCAAGTGACTGACGTGACAATCGGTACCGACGGGGCAATGTATTTTGCTGTTGGCGGTCGCGGCACTCAGTCGGAGATGTACCGTGTGACCTACGTTGGTGACGAATCGACGGCGGTTGTTGATGCGAAAAACAGCCAGGCCAGCGAGTTGCGATCTTTGCGCAAAAAGATGGAGTCGTTCCACGGTGAAGGTCAGGCGGATGACGCTACCGCGCTGGATGAGATCTTCGCCAATTTGGGACACAGTGACCGGTTCATTCGATACTCCGCGCGAATCGCTTTGGAGGCTCGCAAAGTCGACTTGTGGCGAGACCGAGCGGGCATGGCCAGCGAACCTACTGCGGTGATCAGCGCTGCGATTGCACTGTCGCGGCAAGGTTCCAGTGACGATTTGAATTTGGTGCTTAAGCGTCTGGAAGGCCTTGAGCTTAAATCTTTAAGTGTGCCGCAACAGTTGGCGTACTTGCGTGCGATGCAGGTTGCGTTTGCGAGATTGGGCGCGCCTGCCGATGCCAAAAAACGCGAATTGCGAAACCAGTTGGAAACGCACTATCCATCCGAAAACCCGAACTTGAATGCGGAACTGGTACAGCTTTTGGTGTATTTGGAATCCGACCAAGTGGTGCGAAAGACGATCGCGTTGATGGATCGTTTGTCAAAAGAACAGGAACCGGTGCCGGATTGGGGATACCTTGTTCAGCGACACAAAGGGTATGGTGGGACCGTTGGACGATTGTTGGACAACATGCCGCCGCTGCGCAGTATTCATTTTGCGTTTGTGCTGCGAAACCAGAAAATCGGCTGGACTCTTCAAGACCGAAAAAAGTACTTGCAGTTCCTTGTTGATGCATCCAAGTTCCCTGGCGGTAACAGCTATACCAAGTTCATTTCGCAATTCCGTGACGACGCTCTCACGACGTTCACTCCCGCCGAGCGGATTGCTGTTGGGGAATTGGCGAGCGCCTCGCTATTGAAAACCCCACCCAAAGTTGACCCACCCAAAGGCCCTGGGCGAAAGTGGTCGCGTGACGCGGCGCTGCCATTGGTGACCGGACTGAAGAAACGCAATTTCAATCGTGGTCGCGAATTGTTTCATGCCACACAGTGTGCCAAGTGCCACCGCTTGGGCGGTGAGGGCGGCGCGATCGGGCCAGATCTTTCCACCGCAGGTCGCAAGTTTCCTTTGCCAGATTTGTTGGACGCATTGATCGAACCGAGCAAGGTGATTTCTGATCAGTATGGATCTGAAAAGATTTTGACGACTGATGGTGAAACCTTGATCGGACGCGTGGTTCGCTTGGAAGGCAAATTGCATGTCTATTCGACGGATGCCAACGCGCCACCAAAGATTCTGGATGAAGATGACGTGGAGCATGCGGCACCGTCAAAGGTTTCGCAAATGCCAGCCGGATTGGTCGATACGCTGAATCCCGAAGAGCTAAAGGACCTGATCGCTTACTTGCTGTCTGGTGGCAACCAACGCGACAAGATTTATCGTTAATGCTGTCAGACACTGCGAGGACAAAGGAAACCGATCAGTCACCGAGAAGTTTTTGATTCCAGCCACTGTAATTTGTGGCTTAATTTCCGGAAAGCTGATGTTTCACGCGACTCGATCTTGTGATTATTGGCATGAAATCAGTAGGGTTGATGGATCAATGGCGATGCTTTTTTAACTGACAGTTGCTTGTTGGTAGATCGCAGACGCTACCAGAACACGGTTTCAGGGACGACAACCGAATGATCATCAATGCACGAAGCTACGGACAGCTTGGCAATCGGTTGTTTTTGTATGCGCACATGATCGCGGCCGGCAAGCATCTTGGCGTGTCGGTGGCGAACCCTTGTTTTGCGGAATACGCGCATCTGTTTCCGTCCACGGCATCCGATCTTTGGTGTCGTTATCCTGTCCAATCCAGCGATGAAACTCCACCGACTTTGCGGCGACGAAAATGGTTGGCCAAGACTGTTGAAAGTTCGACGAAGTTGATGGCGACGGTGGGTTTGCGAAAATGGCCTGCCAATATCGTCAAGTTGAAAAACGGACAAACGTATGATCTCGCGTCCGAAGAGTTCGCGAAGCTGGCCAATGACTCCAAGCACTTGCTGTTGTCGGGATGGCTGTTTCGGTCCGAAGAACTTCTATGGAAGTATGCCGATGAAGTGCGTGCTCACTTCCGCATTCACACCGCCAACCAAAGCCGCATCGACCAGTTGCTTCAGGCACGCCGCAACAATGGCGACGTCTTGATCGGCGTTCACATTCGTCAGGGCGACTATGCGACATTCCAAGGCGGCGAGTACTTTTACACCACTCGCCAGTATGCCCAAATGATGCGGCAAGTATCAGCGGAACTATCGCCACTGAATCCTTGTTTTCTGGTTTGTGGAACCGGCGCATTCAGCCAGCAGGATTTTCGCGGCCTGAATGTGATTTTTGGAACGGGACAAATCATCGAAGATCTTTACAGTTTGGCGGAAACCGATTTGCTGATCGGCCCGCCAAGCACATTTACTCTGTGGGCATCGTTTTTCGGGGGGGCACCACTTTCCCAAATGAACGATTCTGACTCACCTGTGGACGTTTCGCCGCTACGTCTGCGGCGCGCTGCCTGAGCATTGGTTCAGACTCGGCAAAATCGCCATAATCGTAAAATAGCTAGCGATAGATGGGGATGATTTCTGGGCGTGTGAATCATACTTGAACGCCTGCACTGTCAAATTAGACTCGCGCGGTGTAGGTAGAGTTTTGTTCACACACATTTTTGGGCCTCTGGTATGGCATCTGCGCGCCGACACAATTATTCAGCACGGAACTGGGATTTCAATTCACTCGAAGCGCGTCTGATGTTGGCGGGTGATGTTCAAGCTGCCATCAGCGAATCTTCCGCGGCCTGCGTATCTGAGAACGTGCAAGCCACCAGCGATGTCAGTTCGATTGTGTTCATCGACAGTTCTGTTCAAGACACCGATGTTTTGCAGCAGGCAACCGCACAGGGCAGCGAAGTCGTTCTGATTGACGCGACTCAAGATGGGATTGCACAAATCACTGCTCACTTGAAGAGCCGTCGTGGAATTTCTTCGGTGCATCTGGTGGCTCACGGCGACGAAGGTTCGATTCGAATTGGCAACGGTGAACTTAATGCTGTAAACGTCCAGCAGTTTCATGATCAGCTTCGGCAGTGGGGCGATTCACTTAGCAATGATGCAGACATTTTGCTGTATGGATGCAAGACCGCACACGGCGAAGCTGGCGACCAGTTGCTTGCGGCGATTGCACATCTAACGGGAGCCGACGTTGCCGGGTCTGATGATTTGACAGGCAGCCAAACGGGCGATTGGATCCTGGAAAAGTCAGTCGGCGAGATCAATCACAATATCGTATTCGCGGTTGATCGGTTGGCTGGATTCTCGGGCCATCTGGGAATCACAATCCGAGCAGCCGGCACGTCTGGTCAAGAAGAATTGCAGTTGGAGATCAACGGCGAAATCGTCCAGAGCTGGATTGCTTCTGGCACCAACGCTGATGCAGGACAGTTTCGTGACTTTACTTACGATGTCGACGGCATCGACATAAATTCAGTGCGAGTTCGATTTGCGAATGACTTTGTAGACCCCAACGGTACGTTCGATCGCAACTTGCGAGTCGACTATGTCTCGGTTGACGGAACGATATTTCAATCCGAAGCACAAAATGTTTTGTCGACAGGCACATGGACTCCCGGCAATGGAGTGTCCACCGGTTTTTGGCAGAGCGAGTTCCTCCACGCCAATGGATTCCTCGAGTACTCATCGGGTTCGCTAGTCGAAGTCGTTGCCAGTGGTGATACGGGTGATGAATCGATGCAGTTGCTGATCGATGGCCAGGTCGTTCAGACTTATACCGATGTTCCGACCACGCCAACGTCGTATTTCTTTCGGTCCGACCAAATACTAAGTCCTGATCGCATCTCTGTTGCCTTTATCAATGCTGTCTACGCACCAGAAGTCAATTACGATCAAAATTTGAATGTTGACTTGATCAGAATCGATGGCATTGAGTTTCAAACCGAGGCGCCGAGTACCTTTTCAACGGGAACTTGGAGACCCGAAGATGGCCTTGTGGAGGGATTCCGACAGAGCGAAACATTGCATGCCAGCGGGGTCTTTCAGTTCGCTGCCTCCGGTTCGCAGCCCACGGTTCCTGAGCCTCAACCCCCGGCTCCCGAGCCCCAGCCGACGGTTCCTCAAACCTCAACCTTCATTGAGTTTCAACGAAATAACTTTATTGTTCGAGAAGACACTGGCGCCGCAAATCTTGTTGTCACACGTACTGGCGACTTAAGTCAAGCCTCTCGAGTTGACTTTCGTGTTCCCGGTGGCTTTGCTGTCCCCGGTAGAGATTTCCAACCTGTCGAAGGGACATTGGAATTCGCTCCAGGTGAGACACAGCAAGTGGTTTCTGTTCCGATCATCAATGATGGAACACCAGAAGGCACCGAGACATTTACGGTTGAATTGGTCAATGTCAGCGGTGCCGCATTTGGCATCGACCGTACTACGATTGTTACCGTCAATGATGATGACAATGTGAATCCGCCGGGAAGTCTGAACGTGCAGTTACCAGAGGGTTTCAGTGCGCAGCGTATCGCTGGGGAAAATAGTTTTGTTGGACCAACCGGCCTGAAGGTTGCCAATGATGGGCGAGTTTTCGTGACCGAGAAATTCGGCAGAATTTACGTCGTTGAAAATGGTCAGCGGATTGAAACACCACTGCTGGATTTGACCAGTGAAGTTTTCGCTGTCGGAACGTCTCAGGGTTTAACTGGGTTTGCGCTCGATCCGAATTTTGACACCAACGGCTTGTTCTACGTTCTATACACGACCTCACAGAACGGTGTGCGATTCGGACGGTTGGAGCGTTTCGCCATCAGTGCCGATAACCCGAACCAAGCTGATCTTGCTAGCCGAACGGTATTGATTGGAAACGACGTGTCGGATGGATTCCCAGACGGTGGCGACATTCACTTGGTCGGTGACTTGCAGTTTGGTAATGATGGTTCGCTATTGGTTAGCTACGGTGATGCAGCTGGCAATGGTGATAATGTGACCGCACTAAGGAACGCACAAAGCTTAGATAACTTGGCGGGCAAGATTTCACGGATCAATCCGGCGAATGGGCAAGGCTATGCGTCGAACCCATTCTTTACAGGCGATGTGAATGACACTCAGTCCAAAATCTGGGTGCTGGGGCTACGGAATCCTTATCGCTTTGAGATAGCCGATGATGGCAGCACGAATCCGAATGATGGACGCCCAGGGACGTTGTACATTGGTGACGTTCAATTCACAGGCGCAGAAGAGTTGAATGTCGCGCGTGGCGGCGAAAACTTTGGCTGGCCGTATTTTGAAGGCAGCGCACCGTTCTTTGGGACCCCACCCAGTAGCGGTCTGACGTTTGCTGAAGTCGAGTTCCCACGCGAGACAGCGCAGACGTCGATTGGTGGCGCGATCGTTGGAAGCGATGGATTTCCTGCTTCGTATGAAGGCGTCTACTTGCATGCAGATTTCACGGCGGGATGGATTCGTGGGTTCAATCTTGACGCACAAGGTAGTCCTATCGGATCGATTGACTTTGCGACTGGTGCCAACGGAATCACGGATTTGGAATGGGATCCTGTGACTGGGCAGCTGTACTTTGTTGCATTGAATCAGGCGAACGGTTTCCAAGGCGAGTTGTACGCCATCAATTTTGCGAATCCTAATGGCAGCGGTTTTCAACCCACCGAAATATCAACCGGAAATGATGGCAGTGCGTTTGCGGTAACGTCAAATGGCGAAGTGTATCGTCGCGATGGTGTAACCTGGACACAATTGCCAGGCGCCTATAACAATATCGCAGTACTGAATTCGACCACGGTTTGGGGATTGGATCTGTTTGGCAATTTGGCCTTCTGGGATGGTGCCGATTGGGAATCCGTCGCTAGCCGGCCTTTGAGCGATATCGCGGTATCCGGCAACGGTCAGTTATGGGGCACAGGTACTGGCGGTGAAGTCCTGCAGTGGGATGGCGAACAGTGGATCGAAATTGGAGGGTTCTTGTCAGATATCGAAGTCGATAACAATGGAACCGTTTGGGGCGTCAATGCACAGCAGCAAATTTGGCAACGTGCTGGCGGTCAGTGGAACCAAATTGGCGGAGCTTTGGTTGACGTTTCGGTGGGAACAGATGGAGCCGTTTGGGGCGTCAATGCGAACAATGATGTTTGGCGCTTCGATGGTGGCGGCTGGCAACAGCAATCGATCACACTGACTTCGATTTCGGTGGCGACCGATACGGATATTTGGGGAGTCGATCCAGACGGACAAGTCCGGCGATGGAACGGTGCCGAATGGCTGTTTGTCTAAGGCCGGTTCTACATCGCCCGGGTTACTGTTCTTCAATCATTGCAATTTGGAAAACTGACTTGCCCTCCTTGAAGATTGTGGAGCGTTGATCACAATGCCGCTTTCAGTTTTTGCAGCAGGCAACGGTTTTGGCTGATTGGTACGACTATCCGCAGTACTTTGACATGGTCTTTCGAGATGAGACCGCGGCCGAGGTGCTGTTTTTTGAGCAAGCGTTCGCAAGATTTGGACTTGCCAAAACCAAACACTTGTTGGAGCCAGGTTGTGGCAGCGGTCGACTTGTCGCAGCCATGGCGGCGCGCGGTTATGACGTTTGCGGTGTCGACCTGAATCAGCGAATGTTGACTTATCTGCGACGCCGCTTGCGTCGTCGTGATCTGAGTGCAGATATTTTGCTGGGCGACATGGTGGACCTGTCGATTGGTCAAAAATACGACGCCGCTTTTTGCACCTTCAATACGTTTCGTCATCTGCTGACGGAACAGGATTGCACCGCCCATTTGAATTCGATCGCACAGCATTTGCGAGTCGGTGGAATCTACGTTCTTGGGTTCCACATCATCCCCCTTGATGCGGACCCCGAGAGCACCGAGCGATGGACGGTCTCGCATGGTGGAACGAAGGTTTCGATGACTTTGAAAGTCATTGAGTTTGAACGAAACGTGCGCAAGGAACGATTGCGGGCATCGATCAAAGCCACGAAACGCTCTGGGAAAGTCGAGCGTATTCGCAGCGAATTTGATTTGCGGCTTTACACGACTTCCCAAGTGAAAAAGTTGCTGCAGAAAGTCAGTGACGTTCTGGAAATCGCAGAGATCTACGATTTTGATTACGACATCGATGAACCACGCGAGTTTGATGACGACCTGACGGATGCTGTGTTCGTTTTACGACGAATCTAATTTTCTTTAGCAACCTTGACTTGGTAGGCATCAGCCATCGTTTCACCCAATGCAATCACGCCAACCGCGTCGATGACAAGCTGTTTTGCTTGCGGCGGCAGATCAAAGGCTTTGATGTGCGTGACATGAGTATCGTTGTCAGCAATCTGGCCAATAGGAGCGACAGGATCAAAACGATTGACGTCCTTTGTATCTGTTGGCGGTTGCTGGCTGATGTACCAATCTAGATTCGGCAGGTCCAAATCGATTCGGCTTTGGCGAATCATGTTCGCAATGTGTTCACCAGATTTTTTCCGAAATGGAAAGAACGACATGTCGTTTTCGCCCATGTGATAGAACACGCCCGCAAGCTGAACCGTGTGACCGCGTTCTTGCAGTTGTTTCATGCTGGTCTGGATAAAATCAATGAATCGTGGGTAAACGTGCCGCGACTTGGCATCGCTGCCTTGAGGTGACCAATCAACGATTTGCGAACCGCTGTCAGTAAATTTTGCGATCGCGAACGGTTGTTGGTTATTTTGAACGATGCGTCTTGCGAAGCTCAGTTCGGGTCCAAACGTTCCGTAAAGATTCGCAGGTCCCAGTGGTTCCCAGTCCATTGATTTCTTGAACCCAGCAGCCAGGTCGTATCGAAACGTGATGGCATGATTGTCGCTGACTAATGAGCGATCAGAATCAGATACTTGTTCCACAAAGGCTCTTTCGCCTTCCATGTTTCGGTGTCCGGCAAGCACAAAGAGTTTGACAGGTGAATTTGGTTCGTATGGCCAACGGCGGAGCTTGCGAGCGGGTTGTTTCAACTTTCCAATCGATCGCAGGTAAGCCTGAGCGTAGTTCACACCATGTTCTAGTTGACCAAGCGTTCCGTAGTGATAGTGCAAACCAACGCCACCACCAATTTCGACACCGACATGCGAAGTCGGAATGTATTCAGCCATGGAATCATTATCGGTGACTGATTTTTGTCCTTTGCTGATCGCGTACATGCGAGGCCGAAGATCCATTCCCCAGATCGTTTTGGTACAAAGTTCACCCACATAGAATCGGAGATTCGGTTCGTTCAAGTCAACACGCCAACGCGCGAGATAGGCCTTTAGGTTTTGTCCATAGTTCGCCATGTACTGCTGGTTAAACATGTCGTTTTCGCCTTGGTGCCACATGAACCCTTCGATTTGGAATTTCACACCGTCTTTGCGAAGCCGTTCCAAAGATTCTTTGACCAGCTGCAAGGCTAGCGGATACATTTTGAATCCACTTGGCGTTTGCGGGTTCCAGTCACCACCAAGGTGAGTGCCACCTGCCGCACACTTAATGATAGCGATGGGCGCGTCAATGGATTCGCTAACGGTTTTCGCAAAACTCAGTTCGGGACCAACGGTGTTATTGACTGGTGCCAGCGGTACCCAGCCATCGCTTTGCAATTTGTTTTCGCGCCCAATGCAATAGCTAAAGCGAACATCAGCTTGCGGTTGGTCCAGTCCTGCGAAGGGCGGAAAATTCTGGATGTCGCGGACTTTGGAGTCCGACCCAACCATGTTGGACTGGCCAGCAAAAATGAAAACGCGAACCGTTTCGCTGTGTTTGTCATCTGCCTGACCATCGGATGCCAGGAACAGCAAGCAACTTGCTGCCAAAGCTAGCGAAAAGCGAAGGGGGATTTTCATTGCGTTTGTTTGTCAGGTTGGGGGCAGATCGGCGTCTTGTGATACATCAGGTTAGTGGATTGAATTGCCAAAAGCATCATGCTTTTTGTTGTGGACTCCGTACGTGCGTACTCCAGGCAGGTCGGATACAATCCGTCCTGATTCCAATCCAATCCTCGGCACGTGATTATTATGGCAACTGCTACGCTTCCCGATCGTGATCAAGTCTCCGAAACCGACTGCTGGGACCTGTCCAGTCTTTATGTCGACGATGCTGCCTGGGAAGCCGATTTTACAAAGCTAGAATCACGCATCGAAACCTATGAAACCTTTCGAGGAAGGCTTGGCGAATCAGCTGCCGTGTTGGCCGAGGCTTTGGAGTTCGACAGTTCATTTGAGAGATCAACCGAACGTTTGGGCCATTATGCGTTCTTGAAAACAACCGAGGACCAAGGCAATAGCGACTACCAAGCGATGAAGTCACGGTTTCAGAACTTGGCCGTTCGCGCGAGTCAAGCTGCCAGCTTCATGCGTCCTGAATTGTTGGCGATCGAAGAATCGGTGATGACGTCGCTGATCGATGATGAAACACTCAGTTTGTATCGATTGCAATTGCAGCGTCTGTTGCGTTATCGGCCTCACACATTGTCGGACAACGAAGAACGCCTGTTGGCGATGCAGGGCGAGATGGCGTCTGCCGCCAGCAACGCATTTCGGCAGCTGAATGATGCCGATTTGCGATTCGGCGAAATCACTGATCATGAAGGACGCGAGATTGAACTTTCGCACGCAACGTTCCACCAGTTGTTGATTTGTCCCGATCGCGCTGTTCGAAAGAAGGCGTTCGAGCAATATTACAAGCAGTTTTCAACTCACGAAAACACGCTTGCGGCAACTCTGTGCGGCAGCATTCAGCGCGATGTCTATTATGCAAAAGCACGTAACTACGAAAGCAGTTTGCAGTCCGCTCTGTTTCCTGACAACGTTCCTGAATCCGTTTACGACAATTTGATCGGCGCTGTTCGCGATGCACTGCCCAGCGTTCATCAATACCTGGACATTCGACGTCGCAAGATGGGGCTGCCAGACATCCACCACTACGACACGTATGTTCCGATCTTGAGTGATGTCAAAAAACAACATACATGGGATCAGGCGTCCGACGTTGTGATCCAGTCCTTGCAACCGTTGGGCAGTGAGTATGTGGGCGTTTTGCAAGAAGGCTTGGAAGGCCGTTGGGCGGATCGCTATCCGAATCGTGGTAAACAGAGTGGCGCGTTCAGTTGCGGCTCGTTTGATGGCGACCCCTACATTTTGATGAACTTTAAACAAGACGTCTTGAATGATGTCTACACGCTGACGCATGAAGCCGGGCACTCGATGCACAGCTGGTACTCAGCGAGAAGTCAGCCCTTTGAGTATTACAATTACACGATCTTTGTTGCTGAAGTCGCTAGTACGTTCAATGAGCAACTGTTGACCGAGCACTTGCTGTCCAAAGCTGAGACTACAGAAGAACGTGCGTATTTGATCAACAACGAACTCGATAGCATTCGTGCTACTGTTGTCCGCCAAACGATGTTTGCCGAGTTTGAAAAACGGACACATGAAATGGCCGAGGCGGGCGAACCGTTGACAGTCAAGTCGTTCCGGGCCGTGTACCGTGAGCTGCTGGAAGCCTATTTTGGGCCGGAGTTCAAGATCGACGAAGTTTTGGAATTGGAGTGCTTTCGAATCCCGCACTTCTATCGTGCGTTTTACGTTTACAAGTACGCGACGGGCATGAGTGCGGCGATCGCGCTCTCGCGCCGTGTCTTGGACGGCGGCCAACAAGAACTTGATGATTACCTAAGTTTCTTGTCGGGTGGTTGCAGCAAAGACCCGTTGGACTTGTTGAAAAACGCGGGCGTTGACATGAGCAGCCCCGGGCCCGTTGCGACAACACTCAAACGATTCCAAGAATTGACCGCAGAGCTTGATCAATTGCTGACGTAGACGCTTGTGACGTCGCTGACGGCAAGGACTCGGCCTGCGAATTTGGGACTACTGTTTTGCGATAATGATGGTCGCGACGCAGCCAGTTGGGCCGCCCGCTAATGTCACTTCGCCGCCATGCAATTTGGCGATTCGGTAGGCCCGGCAAAGCCCAAGTCCAAGACCACGTCCCGCTTCGCGTCCGCTGAAGTACGGATCGAAGGCATGCTGTTTGGCATACGGTGATAGTCCTGGGCCGCTGTCGGCCACATGGATTGCATAGCGTCCATGAGTGGCTTCCAAAGAAACGACGATCGTTCCCTCGCAACCGATGGCGTCAATCGAATTTCGCAGCAACGCACGCAGCGCCTCGCCGATCATCTTTGGGTCGGCGCTGGCCGTGGACTGGTCATCCGGCAAATTCAGTTCAAGTCGAATGGCCTGCCGCTGGGTTTCTTCTGCGAAATCGGCGGCGACTTGCGTCACGATGTGATTCAAATCGCAAGATTGAACTTTTGCGGCCGGCGGATTAGCAAAGAACATGAGGTCCGTGATCATATCGTGGGCGCGATAGACCTGTTCGACAATTCGTTCCAAGATCGCCGTTCGAGTATCATCAGTTTCGTCGCGCTGTAACTGTTGGGCTCGCGTGGAAATGTTGGCAAGCGGATTGTTTATCTCGTGGCTCAGTCCGTAAGCAAATTGTTTGATCGCTCCAAGTTTGGCCTTTTGTAGTCGTCGATCAAAAGACGTTTCCAATGACGAAAGACGCTGCATTTTTCTTGCCAACTGCTGCAGCATCAGCCCCGATGCGAACTGTGTCTCCGATTCGGTTGCTTCATAGTCGACAATGATCGTGGGCCAATTTTTTTTCCAAGCCTCAGGCACGCGCGGCCCGATCTGCTCTAACCACAGTGAGGCTTCGGCGAGCCAGTTTTCGATCGGAACGGTGCGAAAGTAGTCTCGTTGCTTGGACCATTTTCGTCGGACTGATTCATCGATCAGCGGTGCACCGATAAACGCATCACCGCTAGCAAAATGACCGGCCACGTGTTCTGTCAGCCAGTCACACAAATCATCCAAAGAAGCTTCTTCGGCGGACCAGTGCAGCGCGGCATAAATCAGAAGTGGTGGATCATTTTGCAGCGCGCGCAGGATCCTGGCGCGATTGATATCTTGAGTGTCTTCTCGGTGACGCTGTGCAGACAGCAGCATCAATCCGATTGCTTCGGTTGATTCAGCAGATAACGGCAACCACCAACGATCGCCTCCGCGGCAGATTGCCGGCAGTAGACCCACTGGCTCAGTTCTCCGTTTGGTGTCGCCTTCAATTCCGGCGCACGACTGGCTTGCGTCAGTCGTTGCCGGATTCGTAATTGAAAGCGGGGGCACGTTAGCCAACGTTGCGTTCAATCTCTAGGAGATCGCATGAACGCACAATCAGGTCTTCGATCGCAAACGGCTTCTGCATGAAGTCATTCGCGCCGGCGGCCTTCAATCCGTCAACTTTGCTATGTTCAACCATTCCAGAAATGCAAAGAATCTTGACCATGTCCAGCGATGGATCGCTGCGAACACGTTGGCAAACTTCTTTACCGTTGATATCTGGAAGCATGACGTCCAAGACAACCAAATCTGGTCGAAACTCTTTGACGCCCATCCCAGCATCGAATCCGTTATTGGCAGTACGTATGTCAAAGCGGCCATCGCGTTCGAATCCGTCTTTGATCAAATCGACCAAATCCTGATCATCGTCCACGATTAGCAACTTCTTCTTACCACTCTCCAGCGCATCAGTCGGAATCCCATTGTCCTTCATGAACAGATATAACTGTTCACGCGGAATCCGACGAAACTTGCTGCCTGGAACACGGAACCCTTTAAGGGAACCGTTATCAAAGCACCGGATAATCGTTTGCTGACTTACTTTGCAAATCTTCGCTGCTTCACCTGTTGTGAAGACTGTTTTTGTGGTCATGGCAGAAACCATCCTCCCTGCATGACTAGCCGTTTACACATGTTTGATTGCTTGATCAGCTAGCCAACTAGCAATGCTAGTAAAACTAACGGATCGAGAATATGGCGATGAACAATCCCTTTTAGCCATGACTGATTCTCATCAGAGGGGCACCAACTCTGGATGCTCAACGACAACCCTGGTTTAGCAAAGCTTCCGGTTCCCCGCACTAGCACATTTCGACGTTAAGTTACGCCAAGAACGTAAGCGACAAGGAACTCCAGGTCTATCTGCTTTGCCAATCTTGCCTGGATAGCGAATTCTATCGAATCGAATTATTTGGTCAAGATCGATCGGAGCGTTGAAGCGAAGGTGATTCCAAATGAGCGAGCACCAAAGCGATATCAGCGGGCGTAATACCGCTAATTCGCTTAGCCTGATCCAAATTTAGCGGCTGGATTTGCGCAAGCTTTTCTTTCGCTTCATTTCGAAGTGCGGGGATTGAACTGTAATTAAACCCCGCTGGAATCTTTTTCATCGCCAAGCGTTGTTGTTTTTGAACTTCCATTTCTTGGCGAGAAACATAGCCTTCGTATTTGATGTCATAAACGCATTGCTGAGCGGCATCCGCATCAATTTCCGACAACTGAGGAATTCGCTCACACATTTCTTCCCAAGTCACCTCGGGACGCCGCAAGTAGACGTCCCCGGCAGTTTTTTCAACCCGAGAATCTTTCAGGATTTTTATCGCGCGGCCAATGTGGTCCATTTTTCGATCGAACTTTTCTGCTCGTTGGCCTTGTACCAGCCCGAGTTCTCGCGCTATGGGCGTCAAACGCCGGTCCGCGTTGTCTTGCCGAAGCAATAAGCGATATTCCGCACGACTGGTGAACATTCGATAGGGTTCGTCCGTGCCTGCGGTGACCAAATCGTCTACCAAAACACCAATGTAGGCTTGGTTTCGCGAAGGAATCCAAAACTCTTGGCCCGCAACTTTCCTGGCGGCATTGATACCGGCGACCAAGCCTTGTCCTGCTGCCTCTTCATAGCCCGTTGTTCCGTTGATTTGCCCGGCAAAAAACAATCCGTTCACGGCTTTGGATTCTAGATAGGGCCAAAGCTGCGTCGGTGGGCAAAAATCGTATTCTACCGCGTACCCATAACGCATGATCTGAGCATTCTGTAGCCCGTCGATCAGGCGAAACATTTGGTCTTGTACGTCGCGAGGCAAGCTGGTTGAAATTCCGTTGACGTAAACCTCTTCAGTTTCACGACCTTCGGGTTCAAGAAACAACTGGTGGCTGGATCGGTCTGCAAAACGTACGACTTTGTCTTCGATGGACGGGCAATATCGCGGTCCGCGCGTGTTGATTTGGCCGCTGTACATCGGCGCGCGGTCTAGGTTTTGCCGAATCAAATCGTGTACTTTTTCGTTGGTATACGTGATATGACAGGGCAACTGCTGGAGTTCCAGCTTGTCGGTCATGAACGAAAACGCTTGCGGTGGTTCATCACCTGGCTGTTCTTCGACGGCAGAAAAATCGATGGTGCGCGCGTTCAAGCGTGGCGGTGTACCGGTTTTAAAGCGATCAAGTTCAAACCCCAATCGATTCAGCGCGCCGCTAATGCCCTTGGTGGTGCCTTCACCGGCGCGGCCGCCCGCAGTCTTGGCTTCACCGGTATGCATGATGGCTTGCAGAAAAGTACCTGTCGTTAGCACGACCGCGGGCGCGACGTACTCCGCACCGCCGCGAACCGATACACCAACGATTCTTTCGCCCTCACCATTGGTTTCGGTGATCAAGTCTTCAACGGTTTCTTGCCGGAGATCAAGGTTGTGTTGCTGTTCGATCTTGAGCTTGATGTGCTGTTGATAGGCTTTCTTGTCAGCTTGAGCGCGAGGACTGTGCATGGCAGGTCCTTTGCGCCGGTTCAATAATCGAAACTGGATCCCCGTCGCATCAATTGCTTGGCCCATCAACCCGCCCAACGCGTCAACTTCGCGGACGATTTGTCCTTTTGCGACACCGCCGATCGCTGGGTTGCACGACATTTGGCCGACCGTATCCAAGTTGGTCGTCAACAGAGCCGTCTTTGCACCCAATCGAGCTGCGGCGGCTGCAGCTTCAGTGCCAGCGTGACCGGCACCGATGACAATCACGTCGTATGCATAGCGTATTGGATTCATAAGGCTGATTGGTTAGGGCTTAGCTGCTGGGGGTTATTGCGCAATTCTTTCAAGTCTAACGGCTAATCTGCCGAATCCGAAAATGAGAGTTTTACAAGATGCGACAAGCATCGTTGGCTGTTGGCTGATGATTGCTTGCAATACGTTTTCCGAGATTAGGCACGGCAGAACAAGATGCAATTTGCAAAGAAAGCACATTGGGCCGCCGTTATACCCATCTTTGTCGCTCTTACGGGAACGACCAAGGCCCAAGGTCCTAGCCCGATAACAAAAAATCATTTCGTTGTTGAGAACCTTCCGCCGCTACCGGCGACCGAATCGGTTCCCGAAGCTAATCCGTTGCCGAAAAAGGCGGACTTGTCACCCGATACGATGGTGATGAATTCTCGAAAGTTCAGCATTCCATTCAAAGTTGGCCCTGTAAAACGCAAGCCAGTTGAAGTTCAGCTGTTGATTAGCCGTGGCGATTCGAAATGGCGAATCCTCGATCGCCAGCCACCCAACGTCCAAAAGTTCTTGTTCAATGGCGATGAAGACGGTTTGTTTTGGTTTGCGACTCGTACGATTGACCCTTTTGGTGAAGCATCACCTGAAGGCGAGATCGTTCCGCAGCTAAAAGTCTTTATCGATACGACTCAACCCGATTTGCGACTCCAGGCTTCTGCCGATGCCACCGGTGTAGTCAAAGCGGTTTTGTCTTGGGGCGATGCGACGAAAATCAACGGAATGAAACTCTATTTTGCAACCGATATCAAACGTCGCTGGGAAGAAGTGAATACCAGTATCGTGCGGACAAACCAAGAATTCTCATTCACGCCGAAAGACAATTGGCAACAGCTTTTGGTGCAAGCGGTGGCGACTGATTCGGCAGGTAATCATGCCACAGCAAAACAGTTGATTCAACGTCCACGGGTCGCGGCAATACCACCGCGCTTGGCGAGCATGCCGCCGAATTGGGTCCAGCCAGCAGCCGGACCAACCAAACCCGACGCTACGATTGCTCAAAATCCTGTGCATTCCCATCCGATCAACCAACATCCGTTGACCGGCGCGCCTCCAGTTTCGGTTCCCACAAATGGTTTGCCGATTCGGGGTGCAGTAGCGCCTGAAATGCAACCGCCAGCTTCGCCGCAGTTTCCGTTTCAGAACCAACCAGGAATTACACCGGGTTACCAACAACCAATCGCGCCGGGCGCTCAGGGACCAATATTCGCGCCGGGCGCTCAAGGGCCAACGTTCGCACAAGGCGCTCAAGGGCCAACATTCGCACAGGGCGCTCAAGGCCCACCAACGTTCGCACCGAGTGCTGACGTACCAACATTCGCGCCGCCAACACCACCATCTCTGATGGGCGATGGTGGTAATGTGCAGGAGCTTCCAGCGCCGCGAGGCCCCGAAGAAATTGAAACGCCAAATCCAATCGCGTTGGAAGGACCAGGCGGACAACCTGCCAGCTCCGGGCCTGAAAAACCTCGTACGGTTGCAGATGCAATGCGACCAATGACAGAGATCGCAACGCCAGCACAGCCAACGCCAGCAGGCGACAGCGAACCAGAAGATGGCGACGACAAGTACGCTGCCAAGAAGATGTCAGAACCTAGCTATGACCGAGCATTGTTCAGCGGCAGAGTTCCCGTGCGATACAGCGATTCCGAACGCTTTAGTTTGGAGTATGAGCTGGAAGCGGTCGGAAGCAACGGCGCCAAAGCAGTCGAGTTGTACGGTAGTTTGACACGTGGGAATTCGTGGCTGATGTGGGGCGAGGATCCAGACCGTGTGACTCCGTTTGATATCGAAACTAAAGGCGAGGGTGTTTTTGGATTCCGGATTGTCGTCGTCGGCGCCAATGGTTTGGCAAGCCCACGTCCGTTGGCCGGTGACACACCTGAGATTGTTATCGTTGTCGACAAAACCAAACCGAAAGTCAAAATCACATCGGCGCAATACGGTGATGGCAACCGAACCGGCGCACTGGTCATCGGGTATGACGTGCAGGACGCAAATTTGAAAAGCCGACCGGTAGCACTTTCTTTTAGCGAAACGCCTGACGGCCCATGGACCACAATCGCCGCTGGGCTGACCAATGAAAAGTTCTACGTTTGGCCTGCCGATCCAAACATGCCACGCCAAATTTACTTGCGGCTTGACGCGACGGATCGGGCGGGCAACGTTGGCACGTATGTGCTGGATGAACCAATCGAGACTCAAGGGCTTGCACCCAGGGCTCGAATTCGCGGTTTTCGATCACTCAGCGGCAACGAACCGCCAAATGATGACGAACAGACCGCCATCCGCCCCAAGGCAAGCTTCAAATAGCCGGCCGCACGCCGATTCTTAGCGAGTCCAGCTGTGGATATCGCGATTTCAGATGATCGAACCTCGCTGCTTTCTTGCCAAGATTGTTGCGTCAGCGAAATGCTGCTTTCCTGACGTTCGACCAGTGGCGCAGTCTGGATTTCGTGATTTTCAAGATCTGTCGCGAAAGACAAGATTCGTTTTTAGCGTTGCGTTACAGCGTGTAAATCAATCACTCTCCCACTGGGAGAGTCCAGCGAGTCGGGCTCTCAGGCCCGGAGAGGGCCCTCCCCGTGCCTGAGAGCCCGACCCGCCCGCTGCGCAGGAGGGTAACAAAAAATCGCAATATCAAAACCTTGTTTGTTCTACAATATGTCGCGGACTCAGTTGGGTATGCTTTAGTATTCTCTGATCGTGCAGCTTCATGCAGAACCAATTGTGGACCGCTCAGCACGTCGACCTTAGCCAAGAAAGAATGACAACATGCAGAACAGAAATCTAATTCGAATGGTCGGACTCATTGCAGGGTTTCTGTACCTATGTGGTGGAAACGCTTATTCGGCAGAAGGGTCGAGCGATCAAAGTAGGCCAAACATTTTGTGGGTCACCAGCGAAGACAACAGTCACCACTGGATCGGCTGCTACGGCAACAAGAATGCAAAAACGCCGAACATCGATCAACTTGCGTCGGACGGGATTCGCTACAGATACGCATACTCCAATGCTGCCGTCTGCGCTGTGGCACGCAACACACTGATCTTGGGACGCTACGCTTGCAGCACCGGGACACATAACATGCGTAGTCGATACCCAGTGCCAAAAGACTTCCGCACGTACCCATCCTTTCTACGCGACGCGGGCTATTACTGTGTCAACCGATCGAAAACGGATTACAACTTCAAAACGAATGACAAAAGCCACTGGGATGAGTGTGGTTCCAAAGCGCATTGGAAAAATCGTGCTGATGGTCAACCGTTCTTTGCGGTATTCAATACGACCATTAGCCACGAGAGCTGTTTGTTCTCGAAAAAGACAGACAGTTTCCGACAACGAGGAGCCATCCCCAAGACACCCAGCCGCGATCCATCATCAGTTGAACTTCCGCCCCACTATCCGGACACGCCTGAGATCCGCCAAGACTGGGTGACCTACATGGACATCATCACCGTGATGGACAAACAAGTCGGCAGTTGGCTGCAGGAGTTGGACGATGAAGGCGTCCGCGAAAACACGATCGTATTCTACTACTCCGATCACGGTGGAATTCTGCCGCGAGCAAAACGTTACATCAACGACACGGGAACGCGAGTGCCACTGATCGTTCGTTTTCCCAAGAAGTGGCAACACTTGGCCCCCGCCGAATCCGGAACCGTCAACGATCGTCCGGTTGCCTTCATTGACCTGCCACCGACGGTCTTTAGCCTCGCGGGAGTCGAGATCCCGGAGCAGTTTCAAGGCCGCGCGTTTGCTGGTAAGGCTGCTGTGGAAAACGAGCCGTTTGTTTTCTTGTACGGGCAACGCTTTGACTCGCGAATGCTGCGTTTCGTTCGCGCGGTTACTGATGGAGAATATCGTTACATCCGAAATTTTCATCCGCACCGCCATCGTGGAATCCGCGCCGGATATCCTCACGGCCAAGTTGGCTGGCAGTCTATTTACAAGCTCAAGCAAGCGGGCGAGTTGAGCGAGGTACAGCTGGGGTACTGGAATCAACCACAGCCAGTCGAAGAGCTGTATCACACAGCCGACGATCCATGGGAGCTGAACAATTTGGCCGACGATCCAAAACACGCCGAGCGTTTGGCGCGGATGCGATCAGCAACTCTGAACAAGATGCGCGAAATCGGTGATACAGGCTTGGTTCCCGAGTCGATGTACGAAGGAATTTCCTCGGGCAGTACCGTTTACGACTACGTTCACAGTGATAGTTTTCCCTACGAGGAAGTCTTGAACACAGCTTTGTTGGCTGCCGACGGAGGTGACGGAAGCGTCCGCAAGCTGCGGGCAGCGATGAAGCACGAGCATCCTGTGATTCGCTACTGGGGTGCAGTTGGCTGCACAATCCAAGGCGAGGCAGCGGCAAAGGCAATGAATCCACTAAAGAAATTGCTGTCCGATTCGTCACCATCAGTTCGCGTGGCAGCGGCCGAAGCTCTTTATGTACTGGGTGAAAAGGAGGCGGGCTTCCAAGGACTAATCAAGATCCTGCAAGAAACGAAAGACCCCGTCGTTGCACTTGAAGCAATGAATATCACCCAGGCCTTGGGCGTGATGAATGATGTGCCCAAAGATGTTTGGGCCAAAGCATCTCGTGTTGGCGAATATTCTCAACG
>CAYNNP010000080.1:0-3925 GCA_964398215.1 uncultured Pirellulaceae bacterium
CGTATTGCGTCCTTGGTCCGGCCTACAACCAAACACCACATCAAAAAACGCAACTTCAAATAGTGTTAGCGAGGGACAATCAATTTTGGCTCGGTCCCTCGCTCACGCTTCGGGTTACCATTTCTTCAAACTTTGTGAGGTTGAAAATGAGACGTCTTAGAATCGTTGGCTTACTGGTCTTCAGCATGCTTGCAGCTGTTGCTGCGGAGGTGCCGGCACAGGACTCTACACCCGAGTTGCCCACACGGCGACAGTTCAACCAAGTGTTCGTCAAAGTCATCATGCCCGGCACATCGCTCACTGCCAAGCAAAACCGTCCAGTCGTTGAGTCTTGGATTACGGACGAGCTCAAAAAACTGGGCGAGACCAAATATTTTGCTGTCACAGACTGGGTGCCTGTTTGTGACGGGTTGCTTGAGGACGATGTTGTAGATAACCGCGTCTGGGATGGCGGTCGTATCAACCAAGTCCATTATTGCCCGGTAGGCGGAGACATCCCGAAGCGAAAGGATGGTCGCGTGCTGGTTAACGTTGGTGGCTGGCTGCCAGGTGCTGGCTGCGAGGCGAACATTGCCCTACCGGATGAGCCTGGTAGTCGGGCAGTTGGCCTGGTGCAGATTCTGGTAGGCAAGGACCGAAAACCGATGGAGATCGAGGAACCGCTGCCGTACGTGGCAGTCATCATTACGCCGCGGCCACTTGAGGGTGCTGTCACAAAATGATGCCTCGGACATTCCCCACACAAACACGTTATGACAATGTGAAGCAAACCGATGACATGCAAAAGGTGGCCCGCTCTACTCTTTACTGATAGCCTTTCGCCTGGATGGCAAAGAGATGAGCGTAGCGACCGTTTTCCTTCATCAATTCTTCGTGACTTCCGCGCTCGCTTATCTTTCCTTTGGTCAGCACAATGATCTGGTCGGCCATGCGGACGGTCGAAAAGCGATGGGAAATCAGAATCGACATCTGCGTTTCGGTTGCTTTGCGAAAGTGATCGAAAATCTGGGCTTCCGTTTCGGCATCCATCGCTGAGGTGGGTTCGTCCAGTACGAGAATGTCAGCTTGTTTTCTCATGAAGGCCCGTGACAAAGCAATCCGTTGCCACTGCCCTCCCGATAGCTCGCGGCCATCCTTGAACCAACGCCCAAGTTGGGTGTCGTAGCCACCATCCATCTCGTCAATGAAGGGATGTGCCATTCCTTTTTCGGCGGCCGCTTGCTGGTGATCCCGAGCTTCAAAATTGGCAACGTCACCAACTCCGATGTTTTCGCCAACCGTCAATTGGTAGCGAACAAAGTCCTGGAAAATCACGCCGATTCGATTGCGAAGAGCGTCCAATTGCCACTCATTCAAGTCTCTTCCGTCCAGCAAGATTCGACCTTCGGTTGGAAGGTACAAACGAGTCAGCAGCTTGATCAACGTCGTTTTTCCGGACCCGTTTTCTCCGACCAACGCGAGCTTTTGCCCCAGGCGGAGATGAAGACTGATCTTGTCGAGAGCCGGAGTAGATTGGCCCGGATAGGTAAATGAGACTTCCTGGAATCGGACGCCATCACCAGGAGTCGGCCCAGAGGTCGCGGTGCCGTCTTGGGTGTCGATTTCTTCTTCGAGGAATTCATAAAGGTTAGAGAGATACAGATTGTCTTCGTACATTTTGCCGATCGCAGTCAGGCTGGCCGCGATTGACGATTGACCTTGCTTGAAGATCAGCAAGTACATTGTCATGCCGCCCAACGAAATCCAACCCATTGCGGCAGACCAACCAATCCAACCATAGGCTCCGTAAAAGGCGATGCTACTGAGTACACCTAACAAGAAACCCCACAGGCCTCGTTTCAAGGTCAGGGCTTTGTCTTCGGCGTAGAGCTTTTCAAAAATTTCGCGATAGCGTCCCAGGAAGAGTTGGCCGGTACCAAAAAGTTTTAACTCCTTGACGAAGTCTTCGCGGGCCAGCAACCATTCCAGGTAGTTGCGTTTGCGAGTCTCAGGAACCTGCCAGCGAAAAAGTCGGAAAGCGGCTCCCGAAAAATACGTTTCAACAAAAAACGCAGGCAAGGCTGCAACCAACAGGCCGACAACCGCCAACCAGGAAAACTGAAGCAGTAGCCATCCGTAGGTCAGCAGCGTGATTCCGTTTTGCACCAATCCAAATGTGCGAGTGACAAGACTGAGTGGTCGGGAAGAAGCTTCGCGCCGCGCTCGTGTCATCTTGTCGTAGAACTCAGAGTCTTCGAAGTGAGAGAGCTCCAGCGTTTGAGCCTTTTCCAGAATCATCACATTGACGCGCTGGCCCAGGAGGGCTCGAAGCAGAGAGTTGGCAATCATCAGGCCGCGCTGTGCGGCAGCCATCAAGATGACCAAGACGGCTTCCAAGCCAATCCATTTCAAGACCATCCAACGATCCGCCTCTAGTTCCGTTTGGACAGCCAGGACCACGGCGTCCACGATCAGCTTGCCAACGTAGGCGATGGCTCCGGGGGTCACGCCGGCCAGAATCGTGATTGCCGCAATCAAGATCGTAAGCCGTTTGTCAGTGGTCCAAACCAGGCCCAGTGCTTCTTTGCTGTACCGAAAGACACCAAAGAATCTGCCAATGAGCGAAGTAGGGTCTTTCTCGAGAGGCGATACAGGTGGAGACATCGATTGCTCGTCAAGCGTTTCTGGGCTGGGGCGTGTGTGATAAGTTTCTAGAAAGAGATACCGGAAGACCAGGGTGCTGGCGATCTTGGTTGCGGCAGCCTGGCGGGCTGTTTCCCGGCGGGTGTTTCATGCGGTGTTGACAAAAAATGCCGAATAAACGGATTAGCTCAAGGATGTGGATTTCGCGTGCCGATGACGAATAGTGAGGAAGTTCTGCTCAATTCGGGCTTGGTCTTCATCACCAGTCGGTTGACTCTGTGTGGCCTGCCACCTAGACTTGCTGCCGTGTTAAGTTTTTACTTGCAAAGGGTTTACAGCGATGTAAACCAGCAGGAATCGGCGACTGGGAGTGAGTTTATGACCAAGAAAGATATCGTGCGAACGATCTCCGAAGAGGTTGGGCTGACTCAACAACAGACGAAATTGATCGTTCAAAAGACCTTTGATGCGATTGTCGAATCTCTCGTACGAGAGCGGCGAATCGAACTTAGGAACTTTGGCGTTTTTGAAGTCAAACCACGGGCGGCTCGCAAAGCGAGAAACCCGCGGACAGGTGAGGAAGTCGTAGTGCCGCGAAAGCACGTTGTGACTTTCAAGCCTGGAAAAACAATGGAAGCTCGTGTCAGGGACTTGGACGAAATCGAAGAGGTTTCAAAAGACGACCAAGCGAATTCCGATCCCAAACAATCCGATGAGGGTCCCAACGACCACAGCGGACGATGGGATACCGAGTGAGAATTCACTCAGCCGAGATGACGATAAACTTGACAACAGAGTGTTCACTGGAGGAACCTCGATGCGACGTTTCATGCAACTGTTCTTGTTGGCCGCATGCCTGAGCTCAACCGTTGGTTGTCTCATTCCACTGTATTCTCCTCGCGAAGAGCGCCGCGTCCAGCAACTGTTGTACACATCGGAAGATCTCCGATCGTTGACAGATGAATGGGAGCGTTTCTGGTTCTTGGAATCACCAAGCCATATGACGCCGATTCGTACTCACGGCGGCATTTTGTAGGCACACGCGCGCTACATGCACCTTGGGAATTTTGTATCCTCATGATCCGCTACTGGATCGTGAGAGATCGTTCGATGCGAGAATCTATTGATCGTCAGACGGTTTCGGCTCTTGTTTTGTCGAATCTTTTTTGACGGTTTCTTTTTTAGCTGGACTCTTTGCAGCTTGGTTCTTTGAGTCGCTAGCCTTTTTTGATTCAGGCTTGGCTTTCTTTTTAGACGCTGGTTTAGTTTCGGGTTTGCTCTTGGGCTTTTTTGATCCCGGTTT
>CAYNNP010000080.1:4025-20712 GCA_964398215.1 uncultured Pirellulaceae bacterium
GGCTGGTTTAGGTTCAGGTTTGCTGTTGGACTTTTCTGGTTGAGGCTTCGCGTCCATCTTAGGCTTCTTTGCCTCTGACTCGTCTAGTTTGGGCGGTTTGGCTTCGATAACTTTGGGTGTCTTTTTCTTTGGCGACATGACGGGGAACGGACCTTTAGACAACCCACGATCCACAATCCAGATGTTTCGGAAACGTACAGGATCCCCGTGATTTTGGATTAGACACGGCAACAATGTTGGTTCTTCTTGTTTGCCTGCGCCAGTCTTGTTTGGCAATGAAACATTGTCTTGGACTTTGACCCCATTTATCCAGCTGGTGATGTGGGCGTTGCGAATTTTGGATCCATCGGCGGCCCAGCGTGGTGCTGTGAATTGAACGTCATAGGTTTGCCAAACCAGTGGAGGCAGCGCCATGTTTACCTCAGGTGCTTTTTGTTGATACAGGGCGCCCAGTCCATTGATCAATCGGCCCAGTGCAAAGGAATCAAGGACTTGGCACTCATAGCGGCCCTGTAAATAGAGTCCACTGTTGCCTCGCTGTTGTCCTTGCGCTATCGGCATGTACGGTATGCGAAACTCGACATGCATATTGAAGTCTTGGAACATTGGTTTCAGGTGGGCACCTTCCATCAACAACCCATCCTTGCTCATTTGGGCTGACGTGAACTGATCCAAGTTGCTCCCATCGAAAATGACAACGGAGCCAGTGGGCGCGACCGCGCCCATCGTCGGACTCTTTCGATTCACACGCTCAAGCCGTCCGAGCGTTTTGCCAGTCGGGTCAACAATCAGGCAATGATCTTTCTGAACAAAGATTGCCCAGGGGCCACCAGAAAGAATGACAAGGTCGCCGTTTCGACGCCCGATCATGTTCATCATTTTCGGTTGATGTTTCGGCTGGCCCGGCAAGCCGCCCTTGAATACAACCGCTTCGAAGTTATCACTTCCAATGCATCGAATTTGCAAAGCGATCGGCTCGTACTTGTTCTCTCCTTTGCGAATCGGTCCCAGGAATTCGCCAATCAGCTCGAAGCTTTTGTCGTTCTTGGGAGGCTCGGTGAACATGGGGCCTTTGCCAGATCTTTGGCCTAATGCAGGCACGCTGCTGGCGATCAAGAAGAGAGCCAGCACGATGAAAGCGCGAACCATAGGTCTTATCCGTGAAGAGGTGAGAACGATCTGAGGGGGTATCTACGATAATCACGGAAGCCAAAAGTGACCACTATCCATTGGCAACCAACGTGCAAAGCTCGGATTTTTTGCGTTACACGGCCGGATATTAGAATCGAACGTTAGCAGCCTGTTGATTTTCGTAATCAGCAGCGAACAGGGGCGCCGCATGCTCTGCAAAAAATGCGATAAGAGACGCTACTTTCGCGGAGAGGCTGTGAATTTTTTGCCTCATGAGCGGCAAGGCGCTAGCCGCCGGTTTATGGCGCTACGTTTTCACGCAAATTTCACCGACGGCTAGCGCCTTGTCGCTCACAGAAACAAATGCCTCTGTATTTATTCACAGCCTCGGAGCGAAAAGCAACAATCGAATCGGTGATGTTGCCAAGAATCAACAGCCGTATTCTGAGTGCATCAACGTCGGGAAAACACGACAGCAAACAGGCTGGAAATGTCCAGTGGTTGATTGCCACTTTGCGTTTTTGACGTAGGTTTCAATTGAAGTCGATACTGAGTCGACGGCAAAAACCCACCAACAATAGGCAGTACGCTTAGCACGGGTGGTAGGGCGTCAAACATATTCAATGAAACGAAATCTCTCGTTTGAAAACCTTGAGGAAAAGAAACTCCTTGCAGCTGATATCTCTTTGTCTGCTGAGGGCGAGCTTCAAATACTTGGCTCCGATCAGAACGACTCTGTTATCGTTCAACAATCTTCAGACGCGATTCAAATATCGATCAATGGTGAACGCGTAAGCTTCGATAACGCTGATGTCAGTTCGTTGTATTTCGAGGGCGGCGAAGGCAATGACACCTTTGTCAACCGAACCAGTCTTGACTCGCTTGCTTACGGAAATCGTGGCCAAGATCGTTTGGTTGGAGGCCCAGGAGTTGATGAATTTCACGGCGGTCCAGACGACGATCGACTTTACGGTTCCGGTGGGAACGACAGTCTACACGGTGACTATGGCGATGACCGTATCTATGGTGGCGAAGGCGACGATTCCATTTACGGTTGGTACGGAAACGACTACCTGCTCGGCCACAACGGAAATGATTACATCAGTGGCTATCTAGGCAACGATGAGCTTCGCGGTGGAAATGGCAACGACACGCTGAAGGGTCATGACGGTAACGACCTCTTGCTTGGCGAAGCTGGAAACGATCGCATCTATGGATGGCGTGGACAAGATCGACTGATAGGCGGTGCCGGGAATGATATCCTGTCGGCGTGGAGCGGTGATGATATCGTTGTCGGCGGTACTGGCAACGATTACATCAAGGGCCATGCAGGCGACGACTTGATCGTTGGCGGTACTGGTGTCGATAAGATCGATGCGGGTTCTGGTGAAGACTTTGTGATCACTGGTTCAACAAAAATCGACAGTAACTTAGAAGAGTTGGACCTCATTCACACAGAGTGGCTTGCCTACGGCACCACGCCGGAACGCTTGGAAGGCTTGAATGATTTCATCCGAACGCAAGTCGCGTGGAATGACCGAGCGAGCGACCAAATCTTTGATAACAGAGAAGAACTAGATTTGTTTGTTCATGATGGATTCGACCAGTTCCATGAAAGCTAGGCCAATCGTGCCAAACCCATCCAAAGCACTCAGGCTTTGATGTTGCCGGTTCGACTTGCTCGCAGGTCGAACCGGCTTTTTTTATTGGGGCCAGCGATGCACGTCGCTCGTTTTGTTAACGCCGAAACTTTCATTGGGTTCGGCCAAGTGCTCTGGGAAACTGACCGTCATGCCTGCAAGCGACTGGCTATCCCCGGCGTGATCATGTCGCAACTGATGAATTCGTTTTTCCAAAAGCGTGCCTGTGTTGGTGTCAAAGAGTTCGGGTGCAAACAGCCCCATGACACTGTCGGCGACACGTTTATTGGCGACTGGAAAAGCAGCTTCATCGCTCAATCTTCTGCACAATGCTTGTCTCATTGAAGCAGCTATCAAGCACTTTTCAACCGAGCGGGTTGCATCAACCTGCTCCCGATACTCAATGGCAAAAGTACACGCTCTGGCGGCATCAAAGGCGTACTGTTTGAATCGCATTGAATTGCAACACATTCGCCCCAAAAACATATCGGTCCAGCGTTCCACGGTTTGACGCAGTCGATTGATGCGTGAAGCCTCGTGTGCGCGGGAACCAAACCCATTGAGCACCAATCGCTGGACTCGGTTGCTTGCGTCCAAAATTGATAGGTAAACGGCGTGCGTCACAGGGCTGACGCTGTCGGTTTTGTGTTTTTCGTCAACGGTGGCTCCCAAGCAAGCCATGGTTCGTGAGACCATTTCAGCAACGATGACTTCTTCAAGCACCGGCATGTTGTCGCGCCACCAACATTTGATGGCGAGCGTTTCGTTTTGCCTGCTGAGTTTCTTGTACCGTGCCATCGTCTGGTGCCAAAGGTCCAAGCGGTTGCGGTTGCTGACCCAGTAGTTAGACAAATCGTTGGAGTGAATCACAGGCCCTCGATAAACGAACGCAGGTCCGTGTTCGGCTACGAGGCTGGCCAGATCCGCAAGGATGACACAATGCATAGAATTCTCCGTCAAAAGGTGATGGTTCAATTCGATGCATTTACTGTGCCGCTGAAAGAATCGCCGTGTTTGAAGGCATGAATTCGCAGATGATGCCTTTTCGCAACACAAACAGCTGCCACAATTGTGCGGCGCGTTGAAAAACTGAAACGTCGACAGGAAGCCTAAAAGGGAGAACACGGGTTGCCGATTGAAATTACCACTGAGCACAGGGAGCAGCTGTCTGAGATTCTGAATCAGGAAATCACGCCGCCGCTGGTCAGGCGAATCAATGATGCCTACGGCGAACAGCTTGGCGGGCTGATCCTGGCTTCTGCTGTACATCAACAGAAAGCTGTTTCTCAACTTGGCCCCGGAACGTGGTGGGTGACTCGGGAGTCGCTACAGAAAGCAACCGCGTGGCAAGTCGCAAAACTGAAGGCAAGTTGGTTCGAGCGGAATCAACCGATCTTTGATTTCTGCTGTGGCGTTGGCGGCGATAGCCGTTGGCTTTCAACTTCAGCAAGTACGATTGCTGTCGACAATGATCCGCTGATCTGCGCTGCTGCGAAAGCGAATTTAATGGATCAAGATGTTACGATTCAGTGTGCCGACGTTACGGAGATCGCAGTTGCCGGTGATGCGTTTGTACACATCGATCCTGACCGCCGAAGCGACCAACGACGTCATACAAATGCTGATTACTTTCGTCCCAGTTGGGACTTTGTTGCTAAGTTGATTGAATCGACCAACGGCGGCGTGATCAAACTGGCTCCTGGCACTGATCTACCGGATTGCGAAGCAGAGGATGCGGCACTTCATCGGACTTGGATTTCGCTTCGAGGATCGGTTCGAGAGCAAAGTGTTGTTTATGGCCGGTTGCTGGACTCGATTGCACCGCAGCAACAGTTGCCGGCTCGGAGCGCTATCGTGGTTCATTCCGACGCAACCTATTGCCGGTACATTCCAAGCATTCCAATCCAATCATCGGTCAATAGCCAGCCCAAGGCGCTCGGCTGGATGGTGGACCCGGACGCGGCGATTCGGGCCGCAGGGTTAACGGAGACTTTCGCGAGCGAGTTTGGGATTTCAGCGATCGGTCACCCCAGCGGTTTCTTGACGACGAATGAAATCGGCGACCAAGTGCAGCGGCTTGGAGTGGCAGAGCCTGTGGTTTGGTCTGGCAGCGCGGATGACCGAAAAATTCGCCGCGAACTTCGGGCAAGGAATGCTTATCCCAAAAAAATCAAAGTCCGCGGGGCAAGCCATGACCCAAACGTCTTGACCAGCCGTTATCGAAAGTGCGGTGACAATCCCGTGTCACTTTGGATTGGTCGTCATGGCAAGAAAGTTTATGCCGTGATGACAGACCCAGAGCATCAGGCAGCCATTCGCGGTTGATCAAACGAATCGACTGCTGCGGCGGGTTCTTCGGGCGTTTGATCTGGAAACTGCCAAGCAAATCCAAGCCAACGACCGAGGCGAGTTTTTCGCACAAAGGCTTCGTATGTCAGCAAGGAAACGAAACTGCAAAGCACAAAGGCGATGCACATTTTGAGCCCCGGTGCGACGCTAGGCATCAGCAGTTTTAGGTCAACATGGATCAAACCCAAGATCGGGTGATGGACCAGGTAAACCCAAAACGACGCGGCCGCCAAATACGCGGTCGCTTTGTTCAAGTGCGTGATGTGTTGAATCGCCAATCCAATCAAACCAAGTGATACAGCCCAGGCGCTGATGGTCGTCATCGCTGCCAACGTCGTGTTTGCGAGGTCGCTGCTGCCGCCAGACAAACTCCATCGGCCTAGCGCGATCGTGAATGCCAACAGCGCGATCGCTGGAAGAATCAATCTTGAACTAACGGATTTCAGCCGATGAAAACCAGGGTCTTTCGCGGCTATAAGTGCGCCGCCCATGAAGAACGTCATGCTGTAGATGAATTTACTTGGCACAGGTAAAAACGCGTGCTGGAATCCCCATACCACTTCGGGTGCAAACACAAGCGATGTGATTCCCGCCAACAAGATTGCGGCTGCTGTCCAGCGGGTTGACCAACGCTGGCCTTTGAAAAATCGGTATCCAATCCCGAGCGCCGCGACAAACAAGAACAAGTACATTAGAAACCAGAGGTGACTGGTTCCCCAGAGTTCTTTGTCGATGCCGTTCTCGAATTTCAAGCTCTTGAGTTTGACCGGAGCGATGATTCCTTCGGTGACCCATCCCGCCAACCAGACGTACAAATCTGCTGGCAGGATCACAACCAGGCCAAATGCGAATGGAATCAGCAAGCGTCTGGCACGGCTGCTGATCAGTGCGCGCTGACCTTTGCGATGAACGGTCCGCCAAGCCAACATGCCAGCAAGGATCAAGAAGACCGGCATGATGAAGATCTCGTTGCCCCAAAAAACTGCATCAACGAACGATGACTTTCCGTCTTGGACTGGCCATGCGAGACCCGGCATTGGATTCTGCAAGTAAGGCACGCCCGCATGCAAAAGGATTACACCCAGCGCTGCGAGGCCTCGTACGAAATCGATGCCAGCAAAGTTGGTTGGTTGGGGGCGAATCGGAAGACAGTCGATGTTTGACATACTTCGCGTTTAGCATATTCACGGCGGATCCGGAAACCCCATGCCAGCAGAAGCGGAAATTTTCTGTAGCGACCCGCCGCTCGAGTCGCGCTCTCGCCCAAAAAACCTGGATTTCAACGGGGCTCTAGGCGGCTTCGCCTTCGTTGATCTCGCCGTCTTCGCTGACATCCTCGAACCGAATGGAGACCTGTTTACTGACGCCTGATTCTTGCATCGTCACGCCGTACAGAGTGGTCGCAGATGTCATCGTCTTTTTACTGTGCGTCACGATCACGAATTTCGAATGATCCAAGAACTCGTTTAGCACTGCCACGAATCGGCCAATGTTGGCTTCGTCAAACGGCGCGTCGACTTCGTCCAAAACACAGAAGGGGCTAGGACGATACTGGAAAATGGCCATCAACAGTGCCACAGCCGTCAAAGCTTTTTCGCCACCGGACAACAGCGAATTACTGAAGCTAGGTTTGCCCGGTGGAGTCGCAACAATATCGACGCCTGCTTCCAGTGGATCCTCGGATTCTTCTAAGACCAGATCTGCGTGCCCACCACCGAATGATTTTCGATACAGCTTTTGGAAGTTTTGCCGGATCGCTTCCAGCGTGTCCATGAACAGTCGACGACTGTCAGCATTGATTCGACCGATGATCCGCTGCAATGAGTCTTTTGCGGCGCTCAAGTCTTGGTACTGCGAATGCAATTCATCGTAACGCTGCTGAAGCCCTTCCAGTTCCTCGAGAGCTTCCATGTTGACGTTGTTGGTGCGTTGCAACTGAGTTCTCAGTCGCGTGATTTCCGCTTCCACTGTGTCGCGATCTTCGGGAGCCTGCAAGTCTTCTGGCGGTTCATCGTTTTGCAGATCGATTTCATAATCTTCCATCAACCGATCGGCGAGAGTGTCACGCCGCAAGAACGCGTTTTCGCGTTTCGCTCCAATCGCATGGACGGCTTCGCTGGCTTTCGCCGCGTCCTGCATCGCCTGTTCGCTGGCTTTTAGAATCTCACGATTCGAGTCGCGGACAGTCTTCGCCTGTTCGGCCAGCAGTTGCAAACTCTGATCGGTGCCAGACAACTGTTCATTCAAACCAGTCAGCGAAATCGCAGCTTCTGCAATCCTGGAAATCAACTCCTGGATCTTTCCGCGTCCCTGTTCGGATTGTGACAAGGCTTCCTGGACAGCCAGTTCGCGTTGGTTTTGATCATGCCGCTGCTGCTCCAGCGAAATATTCAACGCTTCGTATTTTTGTTCTGCTTTGGCAACCTGAACCGACGCATCCATGACTGCATTGGTCGCGGCCTGCAGCGCCGCTTGCGACCCTGAAAGTGTCTCGTCTGATTCGGCCAGCTCCAATTCCAGCGTCTCGATTCGCTTCTTGCCGTCGGTAATTCGCTGCTCGAACAATCGGTTCTCCGACTCGGCTTGCGACTTGTTGGTCGTGGTCGCCAGCAGTTCCGCGTCCAGATCACCGCAAACCAATTGCTGAGCTTCCAGTCGCTGGCGAACATGCTTGGCCTCCGACTCCGCCGCAACACGATCGGTCACCAACGCACGATGCTGCTGTTCTAGTCGGCCGAGTTCGGCTGCCTGCTCGTCGACCAGTTTCGACAAACGCTCCACTTCCTTTTCGCCTTCGCTGACTTGAAAGCGATAGTGTTTTACATCCTGCTCCGTGGCAGCCAGTTCGCTTCGCCTGGACACCAATCCGCTTGTCAGACCTGGCGGACCAACAACGGTCGTTCCATCGCTTTCCAAAAGTTCTCCGGCCGATGTCACGAAACGCAGCCCAGCACCACTAAGTTTCCGCAATCCGAATGCTGTCGCCAAAGAATCGACGACCCAAGTATTGCTGAGCAAGTGATGGATCAATTCCGTGTGCGTTTCGTCGCACGATACCAACCGGTCGCCGCGACCAACCACGCCCCGCAAACCGTCTAAACGAATTCGATCCCCTGGACGTCGCTTTGGCAATTCATCGATCCGGATCAGCCCAACACGCGTATTGATTTCGAACTCACCGTTGACAATCGCCTCTTGCAGCTTGTTGCCTTGGACGACCAAGTATTGGCTGCGCGGTCCGAGTGCTGCATCGATCAGCGGTGCAACTTTGACATCGACTTCGAAACAATCAACCACCAATCCTTGTACGAAACTCGCAAGGCCATGAGTTGACGATTGAAGCTGTTGCAAAATTGTCTGTACTCCACCGGAAATTCCTTCCTGGCGTTTGTTCAGTTCGTCCAGCACATTGAATCGTTCGGTGACACCTTCAAGTTTCGCACTCAGCGCAGCAACTTCTTCGCTTCGCCGTTTCAGTGTCCGTCTGCTCTCCTGGACCTTCGCGTCAGCGATCTCGATATCTTTGGCCAGCGAATCGATTTGGTCGGTCAGCGTGACAACGGATTCGTCCGCCGTGCCGACTTGCGACTCCGCCTGTTTGAGAAGTGTTGACGCCGCCTCCGCGCGTTTCCGCAAACTGATCAGAGTCCGTGCTGCTTCAGCCAATCGAGTCTGCGTGCGTTGACGGCTCGATTCCTGGTCAGCCAATTCACGGACAGCTACCAAGTGCCCGCGTTGTAGTTCGTTGCGCTGTTCAAGAACCTTGTTCGTTTCGGTTTGAACAGTTCCACGCTCTTGGTCAAGCTCTTCTCGCCGCGCCGTCGCCGCATCCAGTTCTGTTTTGTACTGCGACAGTCTTGATAACGCGTCTTGCAATCCCGTTGCGGTTGAATTTGCTTGTGACTGCAATCCACGCATGCGGCGAAGTGAATTTGCGACGGTCAATCGCATTTCACCCATCATCGATTGATCGGCGTCTCGTCGTCCGGAAAATTCAGCGATCTGTTGTCGAAAGTCGGCACGTTGTTCTTCCGATTCGCGCGCCTTTTCGGCAATCTCTTGTAATTCGAGATCCGCGCTTTGACGCTTCTGCGTCATCGCCTCGCGTTGACTCTCCAGTTCTGCTTTTCGATTCGCTGCACTCTCGAAATCCGTTTCGATTTCATCCAGCTCTTCTTTCAAGCTTAGCCAATCAGTCCAAGCAATCTGTGTTCGCAAGCCTTTGAGTTTATCGCTCGCCTGACGATAGCGTTCTGCCTTGGAGGCTTGGCTGCGAATGCTTTTCAGACGCGAACCGACTTCATCAACAATGTCGCTCAGTCGAGTAAGATTCGTTTGGACACGTGCCAAACGCCGCTCGGCCTCCAGCTTCTTAGCCTTGAAGCGACTGATTCCTGCCGCTTCTTCAAAAATCGCGCGGCGATCCTTTGCGTTGGCCTGCAGCATCCGATCGACCTTGCCCTGCTCGATCAAACTGTAAGCATCAATTCCGATCCCAGTTCCACGAATCAGATTCTTGACATCCTTGAGCCGGACCGCCTGCTTGTTGATCAAGTATTCCGATTCGCCGCTTCGATAAACACGCCGCGTCACATGGACTTCCGGGGCATCGACCGGCAAATTCCCATCTTCGTTGTCGAAAATGATGGTCGCTTCGGCAGCCGCTGCGGCCTTTCGCGTCTGTGACCCTTTAAAGATCACATCGGACATATCCTTGCCGCGAAGGCCTTTGGGGCTTTGGGAGCCAAGCACCCATTTGATGGCGTCAACGATATTAGACTTTCCTGAACCATTCGGTCCGACAACCACGGTAATACCGTCTGGAAAGTCAAAACGCGTCCGATCAGCAAAGCTTTTGAATCCAGCCAGTTCGAGTGCTTTTAGCATGCGAATCGTGTCAGAAACAAAGGCGGCGGGCAGGGCAGGAAAATTGCTAGTAGAGCCACACCGGTGACTCTAGGATTCCACAGTAGATGAAACATCTGTATTCGGATAGTTCGTTTTCCTCCCAAATCTCGGTCTTTTTCGGTGCCAAGGCGGGATTGCGTCAGCCTCGCAATATGGGGTATTTGGAAGAAAGATGAACCGACAATCGGTCTCGAATTCGACAATCGGGGCCTTTGCCGCGACGGATGGATCCAAACAGCGGAAGCAATTAATGGCAAAACGCAACCTGATCACGCCCATTGTTTTGGGCCTGATGACAATCTCGATAGGCATGCTGTCAAGCAATTTGGCGTGTGCTGATCAACCGACCCTGGACAATATCAACCAGCTGATTCGCGACGGGCAAAACGCCCAGGCCGCCAGCGAACTCCAATCGCTGGACGATGCGATTAAGTCAGGTGATGCTGACGAAGTCGATCTGACCGTCCCGCTGGCGCTCGTGGCCCGGTCGCTCGAAGAACAAAAGGACTGGGAGTCGGCAGCTAAACTGTATGAGCGAGCCGTGGTGGCTTCCAATCGTATCTCTGCCAAAGACCTGAAACCCAGCAAGCTTGCTTTGGTGAGGCTTGCTGCCAGCAGCGTTTTTGTTCGCACCAAAAAATACAGCGAAGCCATGGAGTTGATCACGGACTTGGTTTCCGATCACAGTCCGCTGACCGATCAACAGAAGCAAATCGCTGGCGAGCTGTGCTTGCACATCGGTGCCAACACATTGTCCACTGAACATGTTCTCGCGCAACGCGCCTATCAACTTGCTGCATCAGTCGTCACCCCAGAGAAAAAGCCAACGGCTTTGCTGGGAGAAGCTTGGGCATTGGCAGCTAGCCACGATTCGCCCGCCGATGCTGCAAAGAAACTTCAAAGCTTTATCAGCGAATATCCCGAACACAAAGACGTTGCCCAAGCTGCAGCCCTGCGAGTCAATTGCCTGCGTCAAGCCGGTGCGACTGATGACGCCGAATCAGAGACCGTGGTTTTTCTGCAACGTTGGCCAGATTCAAAGTCAGCAGCGAATTTGATCAGCCACTCTATCGCCAAGGGCCAAGTGTCCGCCGAAGTCGAGCTGTGGTTGTTGAATCAAACCGAAGATAAATTCATCGCGACGTTTTCGCCCGCTGTTTCCAGAGCCGCTCTGGTTGTGGCTGCCAAGAAAGACACGGACCAAGCCAAGTCGCTATGGGGACGCGTTGCAAAACACTTAGCGGCAACCGATTTGACCGGACAAGCAACATCGGATGCCTTGCAAGATCTGAATGTTGCACCCACCACCGAGTCGGCAAGGCAGTTTTGCGCCGGCCTGCTGAACAAGGAACTGGGCAGTATCGCAACGACCGGTTCTCGGGAAGCCGCCGCTCGCTGGGCAGGCAGAACCCGCAACTGGAAAATCGTTGCTGATGCCGCTGTCGCCACAAAGCCCGGCAATAGCGAATCGAATCGCAGCGTTACTGTCGAGCGTCTGTTTGCAGAATCGCTGATGCAAACGAACCAACAACAAAATGCCGCCGAGTGGTGGAACCATTTGGTGGACGAGCGCGGCGTTGACGACTTTGCAACATTGCTGCGTTGTGCAGAAACCGCGACCGCAGTTGGTAATATCGACGAAGCCGGCAAGCGCATCGACGCTGCTCATGCTGTGACTGCCAACGACGAAAGCAAATTGGCTTTGGTCAACATGCTTTCCGCAGAACTCTCGATTCGCAAGCTGAAATTTGACCAGGCGCGTGCGTTGCTGGAGAACGTTGTTCAGTCAGCAGCCGCCAAGAGTTCTTTGCGTAGCCGCGCCCAATGGATGATCGGTGAAACGTACTACTTGCAACAAAAGTTTGTTGACGCCATCGAAGCTTATCGCAAGGTCGAAGGCATTGATCCTGAGGGCGAGTGGGTTTCGGTCGCGTTGATCCAAGCCGGCAAGGCGTTCGAGCATCTTGGACGCTCGCGCGAAGCTTCCGTCTGCTATTCGACATTGGTTGGCCAATTCTCCGATAGCCAACATGCTGCTGTCGCACGCACGCGACTGGCAAAGATTGGACCTGTAGCAACTGCAACTGCACCCAAAACAGACACGATCCAACGATGACCCAACCTGATTCAAAAGACACCAGCGTGGACGAACAATCGCGCCGGTCTCTGATGCCAAACAAAAAAACGTCGCGTGCTACAGGCATGGGACTGGTCGCACACATTGCGCCTTTGTTGGTGCTGTTGACCGGCATGACCTGGTTGATGTCCCACATGAATTCGGCACGCGCCCAGTTTCAAAATGTCCCTCCCCCTCAGTACTCCACGCAACCCAACTACAACCAACCCCGTTATGGTCAACAGCCACGAGGTCAGCAGCCACAACCCGCATTCACTAATCCGAATTTGCGACCGATAAACACAGGTCCCAACGCTCGTGTTGCATCCAATGCTGGCGCCATCCCAACCATACCGTCGGCAGAGATTGCCACTGGCACCGCACCCGAGACCGAGGATGCTGAAGCCGAATCAGGTGGCTTTTTGGGTTTCCCGTGGGGCATTCAAATGCCAGGATTCGTTACCAAAATCGCCCAAGGCGGTTGGTTGATGTTTCCTTTGGCAGTTTGTTCGCTGGTTGTTTTCGCACTTTCGCTTGAGCGATTGGTCGCCCTGCGCCGCGGTCGTGTTATCCCACGCCCATTCGTCCGCCGCTTTACCGAGAGCGTCGAAGACGGTCAGTTAAGCTACGAAGAAGCCACGGCGATATGCGAAGATTTTGATTGTCCAGTCTCCGAAGTCTTTCGCGCAGCCGTCCGGCGATGGGGACGTCCGATGCTGGAAATCGAACAAGCCGTTGTCGATGCAGGCGACCGTGTCGGCGATAGCCTGCGACGCTTTCTGCGAGTGTTCCACGCGATCAGCAATGTCGCACCACTCCTTGGTCTGCTCGGAACCGTGTTGGGAATGATCAAGGCATTTGAGGTGATCAGTTCACAAGAATCCATTGGCAGGCCAGAAACGCTTGCCTCTGGAATCAGCACCGCGCTAATGACAACGGCGGGTGGGCTGTGCGTAGCGATCCCCGCCTACTTGGCCTACATGTACTTTAGCAGCAAATCGGATCGCTATCTCGGCGAGATCGACAAGCTTTGCCAAAGGGTCATTGATTGCATTTCGGCAGAGACCCTAGAGAACGCTGGTTCATCACGTTCGCGGAAGCGGCGCGCGGCGTAACCCGATATTTTTCTTGATCAAATTTCAGTTGTCGTAGGTGCGATATGTCTAGCCGAAAGAACCAAAGCGAAGAGATTTCGATCAATTTGACGCCGATGATCGACGTCGTCTTTTTGCTAGTCATCTTTTTCATGGTTGGTAGCAAATTCAGTGAAGCAGAAAGTCGCATCAAAGTCAGCGTTCCCAGCGTGGGCGAACTAAGCAGTATCACCCGGGTACCTGACGAACGAGTTGTAGTGGTTGCCAGTGATGGTTCGATTTCTTTGGACTCCGTGCCGATAGAACTAATAGACCTGAAGGATGCGTTAGCAAATCAGCTTGCTAGCTATCCGGGTCTCAAGGTTGCCGTTCGCGGCGATGGGGCAACGGATTTTCAAACCATTGCACAGGTATTGCAAACTGTGCGAAGCGCTGGCGTGACCCAGATGGGAATTGCCGCGCGACCTAACGACGGGAGCATTCGTCGATGATGGCATACATTTCGATCTGGCACGATCCAAAACTAGTTTACGGCATCGCGATCACCGCCGTTTTATTGCTGATCGCAACCGTTTGGCTCTTTCGTCGACGTCGCCAATCGGGTCGCCAAGCCGGCGTTGTGTGTTTGTTGATTTCGATCATCTTGCACATCATCCTGATCATTTGTCTGCCAAAGATCTGGAAGAAACCAGCGGGCGCGCCCAGCCCAACGGATCAGGCTCAAGCCAATACGGGAATGGAAACGATCACGTTTTCGACTTTCGAGGACACTGCGACGATCGACGAATCCGCCGGTACAACAGCAGTCCAGCCCGTCGTTGAACCGCTACCAATCGCTGCGATCGAAGATCTGCTGGACAACACTGATACAGATTCACTGCAGTTTCCAGATTCATCCGAAGACCTGCTGGGCCCGAGTCTAGTGTTGCCGCAGTCGACTGATGAACAAGCACCCGAACCGGCTGACATCCCAGATAGCCTTGCGTTTGCTGGCGAAATCGCCATGCCCAGTTTGGATGATGCTTTTGATCGATCGATCGGCGAAATCGCTGACGCCCCACCTTCGCTTGATGCACCGTCGCTAGAATCGCCCATGCAAAACTTTCCTGTGCCAGACCAGATTGCTCAGCCAGCCGTTGTCGATTCGTACGTTGGTGATCAACCTCGCGAAGAAGCAATGGCGGATCGCTCGGGAGTGCCATCGATGCCAGCCTCTTTGGATATGTCAGAGGCAACGGTTCCTGGCGACTTGCTGAACGATTTTGCAAACCGTACCGGACAAGCAAAAGATCGCGCGTTACAACTGACCGGCGGCAACGCGGATACCGAAGCAGCGGTAGCACAAGCGTTGAAGTTCCTTTCCGACAATCAACAACCCGATGGATCATGGAATCCGTCCACAACCGGCGCGGGCGTTGAACGCGCGCCGCTTGGCGAAAACCGACACGGCGCAGGCTCAAATGCTCACACTGCGTTGACCGGCCTCGCACTGATGACAATGATGGGAGCCGGCAATACGCACCAAGAAGGCGAGTACGCGGACAATGTTTACCGTGGCTTGGCGTATTTAATTCGTTCGCAGAAACCAAACGGATCACTTGCCGGCAACGCGTCGGCTTACTCGTCGACGTACTGCCACGGCATTGCGTCTTTGGCGATTTGCGAAGCCACGGCGATGACCAAGGACCCGTCGGCGATGGCGTGTGCGGAACGTGCAATCGCTTACACACTTCGCATGCAACACCCAGCGACTGGCGGTTGGCGGTACTTGAAAGGAGATCCTGGGGATCTTAGTCAGCTTGGATGGCAAGCCATGGTTTTGGATGCCGGCAACCGAGCAGGGATAAGCATTGATCGTCGTAGCGTCGCAGGCGTCGAACGTTTTTTGACCACGGTGCGTGCTGGACAAAACGGCGGACTTGCCAGCTATCGAGCCAACGAACGTGCAACCGTCACGATGACAGCAGAAGCCTTGGCGACACGCTTGATGATTGGTCAACGTGTTCCGAAAGCAGAAGTGGACGAAGCAGAAACTTTCATGCTTTCGCGAAAACCGGGCACCGGACAAGACAACTATTACTTCTGGTACTACGCGACGCTCGCGATGCACCAAATGCAAGACGATGCGTGGCAGGAATGGAACACAGCACTCCAGGCTCGACTGCTGGAAACGCAGACCAGCAATGGCAGTTGGCCGACTGACAGCGTATGGGGCGGCTACGGAGGCAGCGTGTATTCAACTTCGATGGCGACACTGTGCCTAGAAAGTTACTATCGCCACGCGATCCGCAGCAGCACGACACGCATCGCACGTTTGCCAAACTAGGTGCTGGGTCACAGCCTAAATTTAGATCGCCCCATAGTAGCTCGATTCTCCGAGTCGAGGATTCCTAGGCAACATCTGATCATCTGTGGCCAAGCGACACCTGAACAAAAATACCCAAGAAAGCGAATCTGCAGGGATTGTCACGAAAAAAACGACATTTTTTCGAGGTGACGCTGTGAATTTCGCTCGTGACTGCTTACTATGCGGCAGATATACACTTGCCTGTCCTCGTACCTTTCCTGACATGCGCAAACTAAGCTTACTCATCGCTGTGACCTGTGTTCTTTCACTCACACAATCCGCTTCGGCAGGAATTGTGCTTGGGTTCGGCTGGAGTATTAACGGTACAGAAGTGTCCGGTGCGGCCCCTGCGCCTCAAGGTGCGAATGGTTTGATTGGCGATATTCTCAGCTTGGACGTGTATGCAATCGAAGTCGACACTCCCCCGGATGTCGAAACTCGTCTTACCAACATTGGCTTGGAAGCGTTCGATATAACGGCATCACACAACACGGATTTTGTTACTGCTTCTAACCCATCCATTCCCGCTTCGGCTGGTTGGCAGCCAGGTTTTTCAAATGGCACTATTGTCACTCCTGGCACCATAAGTTTTGTGGGTTCCAACCTCAATTTTTTTGGTGATTCCTTGCCCGTCAGACCAACGGCTGGTTCGCGAGCGGTTTTGCTTTCCAGTGTTGATTTCAGTCTAGATTCAGCCGGAACAACCGTTGTCAATTTTGCTCCATCGGTTGTTAATGGTCAGGCGTTGACGGCAATCCGTTTGGATTCAGCTGCGGATGACCCAAATACACTGGAAGACGAAGCTGTCTTGGACGATGAAGTCTTTCCTGGCGGAGCACCCGCAGTGTTTACCATCACTGTGTCAGCGGTACCCGAGCCTTCGACGGTTGTATTCTTAATCACAGCTGGTGCCGTTGGTCTTGTGACCGTTCGCCGAAGACGCCGCAAGACAGTTGATTCTCTATAAAGAGCTTTTGCTCTTTCTTAGTAGGCGCGCATTCATGAGCGAGTCTTATCGGCCGGATAGCCTGTGAGTTTTCGTTTTGTGACCGACCGCATTCTTGATTTACTGAGCCGCAGGGCGATAGCCCCGGTTTTCGAG
>CAYNNP010000080.1:20812-23770 GCA_964398215.1 uncultured Pirellulaceae bacterium
TGTTCGAATTCGCAGTCAGCGCCTACCACAGTTCTTGCACAAGGGACTTCTCTTGCACGCTAGGTGAATGATTATCTATCCAGCAAACGCAACAACTTGAAGGTAGTTGATTGGTCGTTGCATTCCCCATTTGCAGGGATAGACTACTTGAGATTCGGTCGTGCCCGTCGTAAGGATTGAAGGGGTTCACCACCAACCTCAGAGCGGTATTTGTGCTACACAGGCTGTTCCATCCTTGTAGCAAGCCTTTCCGCGAACCATCCTGAATTGGCGAGAATACGGGTAAAATTCCAACGAAAAGGGTGTCACCCAAGTGGACGAAGTCTGCGCTAACAGCGTCGATTCGTATGGGTAATTGACACCGTGTGGACTGCAAGGAAAACTGCCGTCACACGATCCTCTTTCTCGGCTCAGCCGCTTCCAAGTGGCAACAGGCATCGGCCTACAAATTAATGAGTAAACCTGAAACCTATTTGGTGACCGGATGTGCAGGCTTCATTGCCTCGCGAGTCGCCTCAATGCTGCTTGAACAAGGTCACCATGTTGTTGGCATCGACAACGTGAATGATGCCTACGATGTTCGTCTCAAGCGGTACCGTCTTGAACAGATCTCGAGTGACCGATTCGATTTCGTTGAAGATGACATTGAGAATGCGGACGTCATCCACCAGCTGTTTGAGCAACACAAATTCACGGCGGTGTTGAATCTGGCTGCTCGAGCCGGCGTGCGTTACAGCATGGAAAATCCTGATGTTTACATGTCCACCAATGCGATGGGCAATCTGAACCTGATGCGGGCAATGCAGCAGCATGGCGTCAAGAAATACGTATTAGCATCGACCTCGTCACTGTACGCTGGTCAGCCAATGCCGTTCTTGGAAACGCTACCAGTCAATGAACCGATTTCGCCTTACGCTGCATCCAAGAAATCCGCGGAAGCGATGGCTCATGTGTATCACTATCTTTACGATATTGACGTTTCGATCTGCAGGTACTTTACAGTCTACGGACCATGCGGCCGCCCAGACATGTGCATCTTTCGGTTCATCAAATGGATCGACGAAGGAACTCCGATTGAGTTGTTCGGCGATGGTGAACAGTCTCGCGACTTTACATTCGTTGACGACATTGCCCGAGGCACAATCGCCGCGCTCAAACCAGTGGGCTTTGAAGTCATCAATTTAGGCGGCGGCGGTGAACCGGTTTCGCTAAACACTTTGATCGGGAGTCTTGAAGAGCTCTTGGGCAAGAAAGCGACGATCCAGCATCGCGAATTTCATAAGGCAGATATCAAGACGACATCGGCAGACATCAGCAAAGCGAAACAGCTGCTAGGATGGTCACCAAGTGTTGATTTGAGCACTGGAGTCAAAGCCTGTGTGGACTGGCACCTGAACAACAAGCCGTTTTCAACCGACATTGTGCTGCCCTAATGGTCCACTCTAGCTTCATAGTTTTCGGCCAAGTAGCGTTTGATTGGAATCGAAACCTAGCGGCGAACACCCAAACGGGGTATGCTTAAATTGCCCACTCAACCCACCATGTTGATTCCCCACCTGACCGAAGCTTGATTGGATGCAGATTAGTCGCCCCCGTATCGTTTTTTTGAATCGGTGTTTTTGGCCCGATTCCGAAGCGACCGGCCAATTGCTGACCGATCTGTGCGAACAGATTGCGGACGAATTTGAAGTTCATGTGGTTTGCGGTCAACCGAATCATCCCCTGCCAGACGCGGTGTTTTTGCAGTCTGGAGTCGAAGTCCGTAATCGCGTGACGATGCATCGATTGCGACACACAACGTATGCAAAATCATCTCGCATCGGTCGTGCGGCCAACCTTGTTACGTTTTATCTTGCCGCGTGGTGGTACCTGCTTCGCCAGAAACTTCGCGCAGACGTTGTGATCACCGAAACAGATCCATTCATGCTGCCTTGTCTTGGCGCTCGATTCGCCAAACGCAAGGGCGCGAAACATGTTTGCTACCTGCAGGACATTTATCCAGACGTAGCACAATCGATTGACAAAATACCAACCGGGTTCGGCTGGGTGGCTCCTATCATTCGATTCTTTCTGCGTCGTGCCTACCATGCGGCCGACCAAGTGGTCGTACTGGGTTCCTGCATGCAAGATCGCTTGGTTGCAAGACCCTGGTCCGTCCCAGCAAACCGAATTAGCGTGATTCCCAACTGGGCCGATTGCGACGCGGTCAAACCCATTGAACATGCAAACAACGCTTTTCGCCACCAACATTGCCTGGACGATAAGTTCGTTGTGATGCACAGTGGCAATATGGGATTGACCCAGCGACTGGATGTTCTGTTGGATGCAACGCAAAAAACGACATGGCCCGAGCATGCGGTTCTTCTACTGGTTGGTGGTGGGGCTTCCCGGGCGCGACTGGAACAGTCTGCTGCCAAGTTAGCCAATCCGGATCGAGTTCGATTCCTGAATTATCAACCGCGCGAGGAATTGACGCAAAGCCTATCAGCAGCCGATATTCACGTGGTTTCGATGCACGAAAAAATCACCGGATGTTTGTGCCCCAGCAAGTTGTACGGCGTGCTCGCTGCGGGCAGGCCAGTCTTGGCGATCGCGGCGCCTGAAACAGACTTATGTCGAACAGTCAGAACTCACAACCTTGGGTGGTCAACGGCTCCTGGCGATGCAGACAACATTGCCAAAACGGTCGCGCTGGCCGCCAGTGACGATGAACAGCGCAAAACCATCCAGCGCACTTGTCGGTTGATTGCCGAACAGCGATACGATCGACCAGTCACTACAGGAATGTTCCAGTCACTTGTCAATCGAGTGACCGATCACAATCCAGTCAAAGAACAATCACCGGCATCGTCGCTGACTGTCAACGACACAGAAGACTCCAACATCGAAGTCGCACCACTCTAATTGGCCTTTGTTCATTTTCTGAGCCGACGGCGCTAGCCGCGGGCCTTGTGGTGA
>CAYNNP010000081.1:0-23634 GCA_964398215.1 uncultured Pirellulaceae bacterium
GCAAACTTTGCCGAACTACTGAATTGGTTGGCCTTGTGAATCAAGGATTCCATCGAAGAACGCCCTCGTGTGATCAAGCACATGGTGATAGCCGAACGGTTCGACGTCTTCGCCTAATAATTCGACTTCTAAGGGGCCTTCGTATCCGTTCTCCAGTAACGTCCCCATGATCGATGCTACTGGCACATTGCCGGTGCCCAAAAGACAACGATTCATTTCGCCCAAGGGACTGTGTTTTGCGTCGCCCAATTGCACCAAATGCAAATAAGGCACCACCTCCGGCAACCAATTCAAAATATCGTCTTCGATGCCAAGATGATAAGTGTCCAGAACCAACCCCAGTGACGGGCTTCCGACGGCCTGGATGATTTCAAGTGTCGATTTGATATCGTTGACAAATGACCATTCCTCGCCACACCCTGGATGAAACGGCTCCAGCGATACACGTACACCAAAGTCTTGAGCAACCGAACAAATCTCGCTCAATGCTTTGCAAAGCGTCCGGCGTGCGTGGTTGCGAATATGATTGTTCCGCCCGCCCGCCAGTACGATCAGCGTTTCGGCACGCAGCCGCGCTGCCTCATCAATGGTTTCCAGTGCGTCGGCGATCGATTCGCCAAAAGCACGACCGTCGCTGCCGGTGAATCCTCCGACCCAAGAAAGCGAAGTGACTTGCAAGGAATACTCGGCTAGCAATTCAATCGTCTGATCGATTCCAAAGTCTTCTACTTTGGGGCGATAGAGCCCAATGCCAGTGAACCCGCGCGAAGCATACGCTTCAGCTTCTTCGTGCAGATTCCATCGCAAGGTAGAAAGCTGACTGATTGCTAAAGTGTTCATCCGTTAAAGCACTGCCAATGATGTGAACGCAAACCGCCCTCGCTTGCTGTTGTCAAAGTTCGCGATTGTAGCGAATCCCACGCGCAAGACTATCTCAGTTTTGGGGTCGAAAAAAGATGAATTTTATTCACTCTGACGGCGAATGCGGCAACCTTCGGCCTTGACTTCTGGCAACCGTTAGTTGCTGCGAAAATTCATCCAGCGTCAACGACATGATTGAGATAGTCATCAGGGCTTGCGGGTTTATTTCACTGCTTGCTCGTTTCTTCGCCAATTGCTCGACTTCCTCTTCCAGTGCATCTAACCATGCTGGCACATCCAGGCCCACACCCGTTGGTGACCGCGTCATGATCTCGGCTTCTTTTTCCAACAAATCAAATTTTGCACTTTCACGACCGGCTTCAGCGTCTCGCATCGCCGGCCCCACCAGCGCTCGGATCCGATCGATCGTCATTGGTTGGACAAAGCGTTCTTGAATGCGATCGGCCACCGTTGGCATCCGCATCGAATAGTTCTTTTGAAGTTTACGAAGACGCTGGACATAGACCTCAGCTTCTTTGCCAATCCGTTCGTTCAAGCTTCGCCGCCACATTGCCGCTGTCGTTTCCAGTCCGCTGCGAACAAGGACTTCATGCGCCCACATCACCGGCTTTAGATTCCAAGCGATTCGTTCATAGTGAGACTGCAACCGCAAAAAATCCATGAACATATAAACCAAATCACCACGATCGCTTTGCGTTGTCGTGCTGTTATAGTCCAAGTATTCGGCGTGGTGATCGATCAACGTCTCGTAGACCAACGTCAAATATTTTTCAGCGGTTTTGATTTCAAGTTCGCCTGATTCCAGGTCCTGGAATAGCTGAGTATCACGCAGATTCTCGTCACCTTGTTCAACTGCTCGCTCAAGCCAATTTGCGACGCCTTGGTGAAGGATCGCGCGGACGTTTCCAAGCTGCAGGTACATCTGCGTAAAGATCGGGTCGCCGTATCGCTTGACGAAATCGACCATCTTTTCCCATTTCTTCTTGTCAGAAACAGATTCCAGCGGCGAAAGGCGTAGCGTTTGGCTATGCGAAAGCCAACTGTACAGCAAAGCTTCGGTTAGCAATTCCATGACCGGAATCAATTCTTCGGCCGTCTGCTGTTGGCTGGCACCATTCCTTGAGCTGCGAACGGATTCGACCATCGAACGTACCAACGACCGAAACCCGGTTCGGAACAAACCATCAAACTCGGTAACTGCGCCGATTCCAACGCTGTTTTGTTGTTCCATCTGCCGGGCTGTTTCGACCAAAGCACATGCTTCGACGATCAATCCACGACGCGGCAGCCAATGCATCAAATGCCGCAAGACCCGTTGGCGCAGTCGCGCTAAATGTATTTTGACTGGGGCACCGCCTCGAGAAAGCGGTATGTACAACAGATTCTTGTTTCGCAGTTCGCCCAAGAACGTCGAAAACAATTTGCGTGCGGAATCTGCGTCACCCGAAATCAAAGCACCATACATTTGAACAGCATGCGCGTCATCGGAATCAAGTTCGTCGATGTCGCAGATGACTTCCGGCGGAAGCTCATGACCAAAACTCTTGAAGGCCAGCAGTGCGCCACAGACCAAACGTCTAGAGTCGGACATTTCGACTGATGTACCGATGATGCGTTCCATCAGCGAATCGCGAAGCACACGACTACGGTCATAATTCCGCATCGATTCCTTGTCGCTGCCTGCCGGTTTGATTTCATAGTTGCGAACCGCGTCCAACAGTTCCAGCAACCCAACACGGTTTTCTTTCGCGCGATTGGCCCAGTGCCGCAGCGAGTTCAGTCGATCTTCTGCTTGTTCTGGATTGTCTTCCGCGACGGCAATGTCAGCCGCCACCGCCCACATCCGTGCCAAAGATTTCAGCAGGCTCAAGCGATCTATCAGACGTTTGGATTCTGCCTCCAGCTCTTCTACGCTGACGTCTTGGCCAAATTCAAAGACCGCGCCGTCGACACCGTCATCCGTCGTGTCTTTGTAAGTGACTCCCTCGTACGCAGCGTCATATAAACTTTCGTCCTCGTCTGCCGCGGTGAGCTCCAGGTCCCAATCGCGATCAGGATTCTTCTTCTGCGAACCTAGCAAGAAGTCCGGAGCAGACCAGAACTCTTCCGCGTTGGCTTCCAGATAGTCAAAGAACGTTCGCGCCAGCGGCCAAATCTCAGACGTGTCACCAATTTGGCTGGGTTCTAAATCCAACTGGTTGGCTTCCTCGGATGTTTCACCGGAATCACGCAGTCGCAGCAACCAGCGTTCAGCCAACCGAGGCAGCGAATTGCCGGCTTGTCGTAGCCCGATATTTTCCGCATTGCCCAGCCAATGAATGATCAAAGCTCTGGCAGGCAAGAAGTCACGCCGATCCAGTAACGCGGATACGACCAGTGCGTAGGCGCGCGGCGAATCAAAAAGGTTTGCGTGTGGCGCCCAAAATGCAACATCGCCAGACGAAGCACCACCACGATGCCATAGGCGCAGAGCCTGTGCAACCAACTTGGCCGACTCGTAGGACTCCATTGGGTCGGATGCTTCGATGGAATCCACCGTGTGTGCCGCATACTCGCGCCACCAAGTCGCTACCTCGCGATAACAAATATCCATTTCCGTGAAAACAGATTCGTTGTCCTCTGCCGCAGCTTCACTCCAGACTTTCGCCATGTAGCCAAATAGCTGCTCCAGCAAGTACAGGATGTCATCGACGCGCGAATCATGGATCCCCGATTCAGGCCCCGGATAAAGATTGAAATTGCCGCCGAACCCCAAAATATTCCAAGGGTCAATCAAGGCGCCACAATCGATGCCGCGCCGAATCAAACCAAACGCGTCTCTGGGAACTTTGGCCGCGACTTCTAACTTGCCTGATCGCAGCGAACGCATGCCTGAAGTCATCGCGCAATCGATCCGGCACATCATTCGCGCCGACGCAGCGGGAACCGTATCGGTTTGTCGTGTTGCGGCGTCGGGATAACCCATCCGAGCATACAAGCGTGCCAAAGCAACGTGCTGTAGTTGCGCGGCGCGTCGCTGCGCTAACGCCGCATTCAGATGTTGGCGTGCAGCCCCAAAAGGTTGTTGCCGAATCGTTTGTTCTTCGTGAAGTCGCTTGGCGTGTCCACCATCGATTCGCGAAAGTCGATCTTCGTAGAACGCGTCTCGGTAACGGGCAATCGGTTTCATCAATGAACCAAGCGTCACATCGCTGGTGATCGCGCCGGGGCCCCAGCCTGTGATACCCGACGCCATCAGCATCGTGCCCGCCAAGACGGTCGCGGCTTCGTCCAATAACTCCGCCCGATCAATGTCATCGGCCTCATTCAGTCGCGACAACAACGCGTCCAGCGTAACCTGACGTAGCGTGAATCGATAAAAATAACCGTCCATTCCGATCGCGCGTTCATCCCAGCCACCAAAGTGGTAATTCGGGCGACGGTTGACTGGATGATCAAAATCGTACGCGCGAGGATCCAGCGACAGCTCTGCCATCCGGCTTAACTCGAACGACGCTGATTCACAAATATTGGGGTCGGTTTCAGCCAGCGTCTCGATCGCGCGCGTGATCAATTCACAGTAGGGGCCACTGGAAACGCCTGCGCCACGAATGAACAGCGGAATCGGACGAATGAATTCGTGCGGATACGCATCACAACGTCGGTTTTCCAGAATCGCAACTGGACGGTAGCCGACAAAATCGTTCAATCGATTGATCGCTTCTTGAACAATCTCCGCATCATCGCGTTCTAACCCGGCGGCAAGGATCGCTTCGGCGGCGTGCCCCAAGAAAAAACCGTTGAACAGAATCTCGGGTTCTTGATGAAACAAAAGGTCGCGATGAAAGTCCAAGTACGATGGAAGAAACTCACTCCAAAGTAACCGGATGACCTTTTCCGCTTGGGCGGTATCGCGAAAAGCAGATTGCGTTTCGCGCAATTGCTCGATCGTCGTCAGCAACCAGTCTTTCAGTACCAGCCAACCGGTGGGCTGGGCGAGCGGTTCACCCTGAGTCGCCTCGGTGAATATCGAATTCCACGCCGAAAGGATCGCGGGGTCTTCGCTACCTGATGAAAAATTCAAATAGCCCGCCAACCGCTGAAGCGCTTCGCTCAGTTCATTGGGAGGAGGAACATTCGACATCTAGGTACGGCTGGTTGAAGTCATTGGTCGCTACCCAAAAGTTGGGCAGACGTGAAACGAAATCGACTATCGCTTCTTTTTCTTAGTTGCTTTCTTAGCAGCCTTTTTCTTTGTCGTTTTCTTCTTCGTCGTCTTTTTAGCTGCTACTTTCTTTGCGGCTTTCTTCTTCGTCGTTTTCTTGGCAGCCTTTTTCTTGGTTGCTTTCTTCTTGGCAGTCTTAGTACCGCCGCCGAACGCAGTGGCCCAGCCGTCCGCGTACTTTTCGTTTGTTCCTACACGTAAAATCGTCATCGTTGCATTTCCTTTTTCTGACGAACCAAAATTTTCTTATCAATCGAGCCTTAGCCCGCATGAATACTCTTGTAGCGAGCTCGTTTTACTTCATCAGGGTCTTCACCCATCCGCTCGCGTAGATTTCTCTCGTAGGTATCAAAGTTTCCTTCGCACCAAGTTAACTTGCCATCGCCTTCGAAGGCCAAGATATGAGTTGCCAGTCGATCCAGGAACCAACGATCGTGACTTGTGACGACCACGCAACCCGGGAAGTTCGCAATCGCTTCTTCTAAGGCACGCAGGGTATCGACGTCTAAATCGTTTGTCGGTTCGTCCAGCAGCAGCACATTGCAACCTTTGCGGAGCAGTTTGGCTAGGTGGACTCGATTTCTTTCTCCGCCAGAAAGATTCCCGACCTTCTTTTCTTGGTCAGAACCTTTGAAGTTGAAGCGGGCAACGTAGGCCCGGGCGTTGACATTCCGGCCGCCCATCGTAAATGAGTCGTGACCTCCACCGATTTCTTGAAAGACTGTTTTGTCGGCTTCGAGCGAGTCACGTGATTGGTCAACGTATCCCAAATCCACCGTATCGCCAACGCGAATGGTTCCAGAATCGGGCTGTTCCTGACCCGTCATCATTCTGAATAGCGTCGTTTTGCCAGCGCCATTGGGTCCGATGATTCCGACGATCCCGCCAGCGGGCAAGCGAAACGTCAAATCTTTGATCAATACTTTGTCGCCAAAAGCTTTTGACAGATTCTTTGTTTCAATCACCAAATCACCCAGGTGCTGGCCAGCTGGAATCTGAATCTCTAGCTCGTCAGGACGATCTTCGTAGCTTTGCGATGCCAGCTGTTCATAAGATTTGATTCGCGCCTTGCTTTTGGCTTGCCGCGCTTTGGGGCTCATTCGAATCCACTCAAGCTCTCGCTCCAGCGTCCGCTGCCGAGCAACTTTTTGGCGGTACTCGATCTTCATCCGCTTGTCGCGAGCTTCCAGCCACGCCGTATAGTTGCCCTCGAACGGAATTCCTTTGCCGCGATCAATCTCCAGAATCCACTGCGCGACGTTGTCCAAGAAATAGCGATCGTGAGTCACCGCCACGACGGTCCCTGGATACTTGGCCAAGTGTTGTTCCAGCCAGGAAACAGATTCAGCATCCAAGTGGTTGGTCGGTTCGTCCAACAGCAAGAGATCCGGCTGGCGAATCATCAATTGACACAGTGCCACTCGCCGTTTCTCACCGCCAGAGAGTTTCGTCACGTCCGCGTCACCCGGCGGAAGATTCATGACAGCCATCGCCATTTCGACTTGTCGATCAAGCTCCCAGAGATTTGCGGCGTCGATCGTGTCCTGCAGCTTTGCCATTTCATCGCAAAGTTTCTGCATCTCGTTATCATCGGTGACTTCGCCCAGCATCATGCTGATCTCGTTGTACCGATCCAGCACCGCGCGGCGCTCGGTGACCGCTTCCTGAACGTTCTCGAACACGGTCTTGTCTGGATTCAGCGGTGGCTCTTGTTCCAGATAACCAACCGTGAAACCTTTGGACAGTCTTGCCGTGCCGTCATATTCGGTGTCTTGCCCGGCCATGATCCGCAGCAACGTCGACTTTCCGGCGCCGTTTGGTCCCAGCACACCAATTTTGGCGCCTGGATAAAACGCCAGATCGATCTCTTCCAAAACGGTTCGCTGGCCATGTTTCTTGGTCAGATCTTCGACTTGATAAATAAACTGTCGGCTCATGCTCTATCTAAACTCACGTTAAATTTCGTCTGATCGCTTTGCGCTGGCAACGTCTTTAATAAAAGCAAACTTCACTTGGTTCGCATTTTGGTCTGACACACAATCGATGATCATTCCCATTCGATGGTCGCAGGCGGTTTGCTGCTGATGTCATAGCAGACCCGATTCACGCCGGACACTTCGTTGATAATCCGCGAACTGATTTTGGCCAGCAAATCGTAAGGCAACCGGCTCCAATCCGCCGTCATAAAATCATCTGTGTTAACGCTGCGAACGGCGATCGTATTGTCATAAGTCCTTGCGTCGCCCATCACGCCAACGCTTTGCACCGGCAGTAGTACGGCAAACGTTTGGCTTGTTTCGCGATACAACCCGGCCGCCTTGACTTCTTCGACGACAATCGCATCGGCTTCGCGCAAAACATCCAACTTTGCTTTGGTGACTTCGCCCAAACACCGCACCGCCAACCCTGGTCCGGGAAACGGGTGCCGCCAAACGATGGATTCTGGCAGCCCAAGCTCCAACCCCAGTCGCCTGACTTCGTCTTTGAATAAGTCACGAAGTGGTTCGATCAACTCGAACCCTAATTCTTCTGGCAAACCGCCAACATTGTGATGCAGTTTGATCGTAGCCGCAGGCCCATCGGGATCCGCGCCGCTCTCGATCACGTCGGGATACAAAGTGCCCTGTGCCAAGAAATGTGCGTCCTTGATATTCGTCGCTTCGGCCTTGAAGCACTCGATGAAGTCGTGGCCGATTCGGCGCCGCTTCTCTTGTGGTTCAGTGATACCCGCAAGCGACCCAAGGAACCGTTCTTCACCGTCAACAACATGCAAGTCTGTTTGAAAGTGGTTGCTGAACTCGCTGATCACATCGGCCTGTTCTGACTTTCGGAGCAAGCCGTTATCAACCAAGATACAAGACAATTGCGAACCGATCGCTTTGTACAATAGCGCCGCGACGACCGCCGAATCAACTCCGCCGCTCAAGCCGCAGATCACACGTCGATCACCAACTTGCTTTCTAACTTCTTCGATCGCGCGGTCGGCAAAATCGCCAATGTGCCAAGTCGCCTCGCAGCCGCAGACGCCAATCACAAAGTTCTTCAGCAACTGGCCGCCTTGAGGTGTATGCGTGACTTCGGGATGAAATTGCAACGCAAAAATTGGCAGTGTCTTGTGTCCAACAGCAGCGATCGGGCACGTATCGGTGCTCGCCAATGATTCAAAATGATCCGAGACGTTGGAAACCTGATCACCGTGGCTCATCCAAACATCGATCTGATCCGGGAGTCCTTCAAAGAGAGCATGTTTGCTTTTTACGAGACAAGTCGCCGGCCCGTACTCGCGAGTGCTGGTGTTTTCGACTTTGCCGCCCATCGCCTCGCAAGTCAGCTGCATCCCGTAGCAAATTCCCAAAACGGGAATCCCAAGTTCAAATAGCATGGGATCGCAACGCGGTGCACCGTCTTCGTAAACGCTGGACGGGCCGCCAGAAAGGATGATTCCCTTGGGAGCGATTTCTGCCAAACGCTCGGCGGGAATGTCGTGCCGCACAATCTGACAGTACACATTTTGTTCACGGACTCGTCGCGCGATCAATTGTGCGTACTGCGAGCCGAAATCCAGAACAACGATCCGTTGTCCCGTCAGGTCGGCGGTGGACGAAGCTTGGTTTGTCACAACAGCCGTATCGGATCCACTCATCTTTGTGTCCGTATCCCCAGTGTCAAAGTGCAATCCACAAGTTTAGGAAATCAGTGAATGATCCCCAAGGGGCCATGGCGTAAGTTGCCTTGAAAAGCTGATCGTGGCAAGAATTCCGCCCATTGTCGTCGGATCACGTGGCGATTGACGCTTGCCTAAAATTTGACGTTTTCAGCACTTGGCAAAGCGGTCTGCGAACACTAGCCGCTTCAGTCAAAGAATCCCTGAGCGTCCAGCTTATCGGCAAAGACGGCGGCTCCCGATTCGTTCAGGTGCATGTGATCAGCAAAAGACTCCATCTCCTGAATGGTTTGCGTTTGGTCGCTGATCTTTACGCCCAGCGATTCTTCCGCCCAAGCCAACCAGTCATTGAATCCATCCAGTCGTTGAAAATATCCCGGCGCATACGGAGCCACGACTGCTCGAACCTCGATGCCATGCTCGCGAGCAATTTCAATCGTTCGCCGAACCGCTCTCATTCGGTTTTCGTCGCGCCGCAGTTCTGCATCGGCATTGGCAATGGTGTCTGCCATCATGTTTTCATTGAACTGCGATGTCATGATCCACGATTGATCGGTCTTCTTTAGAAACAACAAACTCCGCCACGTGAGTGGACTGTTGAAGCGAAATAGATGGCTGATCTGTGCGGCGTAATAGTGGACTTGGTTTCTTTCCCGAATGATCTCTCCAATTTCTTGGTTGCGATTCATCAAAATCGAAAATCGTTCCAAGGACCCCGGGTAATCGACCACGATGATGCTACTGATCTCCAGAACCAACAGTTCCGGCGGATCATGGTTCTGTAAGTAGTCGCTCCAAAGTACCGGCATGATGGTCGGTGAAAGATCATTGAACGACAAGTTCACAACGCGGCGGCCTGTCACTTTTTCAATCGCAGGCGGATGGAACATGTGGATGCCCCGCGAATTCCCCAGCACCATGATGTCCGATGGAAGTTTACCGGCGTAAATCATCGGGAAGCGTTGACCAGTGCTACCCACAATCTTGCTCAGCACGTAGCCGCCAGCTCTGTCACCCAAGAAAACGAGAGCGACGAACAGGATCAACTTGGCGATTGTTTTGCGATGCTTGGTCACAGATAAAATCAAAATTGAAAGTAAACGAATGACGTTCCATCGAATGTTCCAAACAATGCGAGCGCCCAAATCACACACGCATAGGCAATGCTTTGCAACCACGCAGATCCAGTCAGCTTGCGGCCGAACCATTGGAATTGAAAACATAGTTCAATCGCCAAGAACACGGCGGTTAGTCCCATTGCTTTCAACAGTGGAATGCGATTGTGAAGTGCATTGGGTGACCAACCTTCCAGCGAACCGATTCGTTCGAATACAATCCAGGCCTGTGAAAGGTCTTGGCTCCGAAACAGGATTGCTGTTGCGGTGAAAAATCCAAACACCCATGCGATGCCGACACAGCGGCGAATCCCGTAACGGATGTCAAACCGACCACTTGGGCTGGCGTGTAAATTTGATGGCCAAAATACATGTTCGACCGCGATCAACAGGCCGTGAATGAATCCCCATAGAACGAAAGTCCAATTCGCGCCATGCCAAAGCCCGCCCAAGAGCATCGTCAACAGAATGCTTTGCAGCGTCCGAACTTTGCTGCCCCGGCTGCCGCCTAACGGAACGAATACGTAGTCGCGCAGCCAGTTTGAAAGTGTGATGTGCCAACGCCGCCAGAATTCTCTAAATGAAGCGGCAAAGAACGGCGAGCGAAAGTTTTCTGGCAGCGAGAGGCCCATCATTTTTGCACAGCCGATCGCTATGTCGGAATAGCCGCTGAAGTCTGCATACAGCTGAATCGAAAACAAGCAGACGAGGATCAGCGCGTTCAAGGATCCGTAGCCTGCAGGGAATTCAAACATTGGATCGACAACCAACGCCAGCGAGTCGGCGATGACCAGCTTCTTGAAAAAACCAACCATCACTCTGCCAAATCCGTCGGCCATGTTTTTGTTTGAATAGGCCGCGTCTTTTGCGAATTGAGGTAACAGTGTTTTCGCTCGCACAATCGGCCCAGCAACGAGCTGCGGAAAGAACGCAACGAATGTCGCAAACCGCAACAAACTTTTTTCCGGCGGGTGCTCGTTGCGGTACACATCAATCGTGTAACTGAGCGTTTGGAATGTGTAAAACGAAATGCCGACTGGCAGAATGACGTTCAGCGTTGCCCAATCAAGCTGGTAGCCTAGCACTGCAAACAGTGAGGCTAAACTGTCGGCGAAAAAATTGAAGTACTTGAATGCGCCCAAGATTCCCAGGTTGACCAGAACACTAACGATCAACAGACACCGGCGCCGATTCTGGTTACCCGGCTGGGCGGCTATCGCAAGACCGACGCTGTAATCGACCACCGTCGAAACAATGATCAACGCCAGAAAACGATAGTCCCAAAATCCATAGAACAAGTAACTGGCGGCTAACGTCGCCAACACACGCGCATTTCCTCGCAAGCTCCAGTAGACGACCAGAAACACAGGCAAAAATATCAGAAAGGCAAGGCTGTTGAACGCCATCAGACGCCCCCGTCGCTTGCTGGAGCTGACAGCATTTCGGAATTAGGAAACAGCCGCGTCCTTGGGCTGATCTTACCGCGCAGCAGAAAGTATCCGGCCCTGGCCACATTCAACTTGAACGGTGAATAGACTTTTCGATAACGACCATGATTGGTGAGCGTTCCCTTGAATCGGGACTTGAAGACGCGCGGTCCATAAGACTTCTTGGGCCAACCCGCGCCTCCAAAATCGTAGTAACTATGGCCGGCTTGATGAGCCTGCTGGATTTCATCCCAAACCAAAACGCCAGTCGTGGCGGGCAGTGCTGCCGGACGCGTTGAACCGTTGTACCAAGCGAAGTATCGATCGCCAAACGAAAGCCCAATTGCCGCAGCAACATCCTGTCCTTGGTGCCGGAGCATACGAATGCATAACACGCCTTCGGGCAGACATTCGGCTGCCGACATGAACACTTCGATGGGAGCAAGCGGAACTTGTGCACGATAATAGCTGTGCTGGATCACCCGATATGCGCGTGCAATATTCTGCTTGGTGGCATCAAGCCGCTGTACTTCTGCGCCGCGCCGAATCGAAGACCGCACTTTCTGCAGCATCTTTTTGGCTCGAGATTGAACCGGCGCAATGCTACCGCCCAAGTTTTGTATGTAGTTTGAGTAATCAAAGTACTTGTATCCGCGCTCGGTTAGCAAGCCTTTCGCGGCGCAGAGGCTTTTGATTGGGCGGATTTCACTGAAGAGCACTTTCTTTGAATGTTCGCTATCGTGTGCCTCCAGCAGCTTGGCCAATCCATCGCGTCCCACATCCGTCGGTTCGCATATCGGCTCGGCGTACATGATCGATCGCGACGTCCACGGTGATGGAAATTTCCCCACCGAAACGCGAACGGAACACAGCATTGCAACAATCCGATCTTCGACGACGGCAGCCACGAAATATGGTTCGTAGCAAGGCGCAGCAGCATAGATGCGATGAAACGATTCTGTGTGAAATACAGTACCTTTCACATGCGATTGGACGAAGCTGTTCCATTGACAGCTTGCGATCGACGAGATTCGCCTAAGCTCGATCGGACTACCGAAATTTTGAGTTCGAAGCAAAAGGCACGCGTGGTCGCGGGCCTGTTTTGCATCTTACTCGCAGCAAAAAACGGTACTTAATATCGAAGCATTGTCAGAAAATAGAAATCGCACATCGCCGGGCTGTAGCGATTAAATCGATTATCTCGCGCCCAGCGAATCGCTGGCAAAGAGAGTCGCCAGGACTACCATCATCGCCGCTCGCGGCGGCGATGTCGGAGCATCAAAGTTAACGCTGCGAAAGCATCTGAGCTTTCGCCATCGCGTCTTCTGCTTTGGTAATGAACTGCTGTTCTTGGGTGCCTGCCCATGCGCGTTGGTACGTCACACTTAGTGCTGTGAAATTAAACGCGTCTTCTGGTTCTAGTTCACAGGCAACTTCACCATGCTTGACTGCCAATTCGTGCTGTCCAGTTTTGGTGTAAGCGCGGGCGAGGGCCAAGTGAGCTAATACGAATTTACCATCTTGCTGAACAATTTCATTCAGGCCAGTGATAGCTTCATCGTATTGTTCGGCATCAATTAGTTTTTCAACTTCGTTGTATCGATTGATCAATTCGCTCATCATTCATTCCAAAAAAGAAACCCGGCGGACACTTTGGTCCGCCGGTTCAGATTCAAACAGTACCTATCAGCCGTTCTACTTTTTCAAAGCGGCTTGGGCTGCAGCTAGTCGTGCAATTGGCACACGGAATGGGCTGCAGCTAACGTAATCCAGTCCAACTTTGTTACAGAAATCGATCGAAGCTGGATCGCCACCGTGCTCGCCACAAATACCAACTTTCAGTTTTGGTTTTGTAGACCGGCCTTTGGACACACCCATATCGACCAGTTGGCCAACGCCCGTGGTGTCCAGTGACTGGAACGGGTCGACGTGCAAGATGTCCTGAGACAAGTAGTCCGGCAAGAACGTGTTGATGTCGTCACGACTGTAGCCAAACGTCATTTGCGTCAGGTCATTGGTCCCGAAGCTAAAGAAGTCGGCGTGTTCTGCGACCTGGTCTGCGGTCAAAGCAGCTCGCGGAATCTCGATCATCGTGCCGATCAAGATTTCAAGCTTGCCAGTGAACTTCTTGGCTTTCTTGACCTCTTCGATGGTGTCAGCAACCTTGGCGCGTAGCATCGACAGCTCGGCTGCGGTTCCGACCAAAGGAATCATGATCTCAGCCTGAGCCTTGATCTTTTTCTTGGTGCAGTTGATGGCCGCTTCGACGATTGCTCGAACCTGCATTTCCAAGATTTCTGGGTACGTGACGCTCAGACGGCAACCACGGTGACCGAGCATTGGGTTCGACTCATGAAGAGCTTCACCGCGTTTGGCAATGTCAGCAGGTTTGACGCCCAGTTCAGCAGCAACAGCTTTCTGTGCCGCCTTGTCGTGTGGCAAAAATTCGTGAAGCGGTGGATCCAACAAGCGAACGGTTACCGGCAATCCATTCATGGCCTTGAAGATGCCTTCAAAGTCTTTGCGTTGGAACGGCAGCAGTTTCTTCAGTGCAGCCTTACGGTCCTTTTCGTTCTCGGCCAAAATCATCGAACGCATGTGGATGATACGGTCTGCTTCAAAGAACATGTGTTCGGTACGGCACAGTCCAATGCCTTCTGCACCGAAGTCGCGGGCACGTTTACTGTCGGCAGGCGAATCAGCATTGGTGCGAACACCCAGCGTACGATACTCGTCCGCCCACTTCATCAATTTCGCAAAGTCGCCGGATAGTTTTGGCTCTTGCGTTTCAACTTCGCCAGCCATCACTTCGCCGGTCGTACCATCCAAGCTGATCAGGTCTTTGACGCCGAAGGAGCGACCGTTGACGGTGATCTTCTTTTTCTTTTCATCGATTTGAACTTCGCCAGCTCCAGCGACACAACATTTACCCCAACCACGAGCAACAACAGCTGCGTGACTGGTCATGCCACCAGTACTGGTCAAGATGCCTGCGGCAGCGTTCATGCCGTCAACGTCCTCTGGGCTCGTTTCTTGTCGAACCAAGATCACGTTTTCACCAGCTTCTGCACGCTCTCGAGCTTCGGGAGCCGAAAACGCGAGCTTGCCGACGCTGGCACCTGGAGACGCTGGAAGGCCTCGCGTTAAAACGTCGGCAGCGTTGCGAGCAGTTGGCTTGAAACTTGGCAACAGCAATTGTGTCAAGTCGTTCGCTGGGACGCGAAGGATCGCACTCTTTTGATCGATCAGCTTTTCTTTGACCATGTCACACGCGATCTTGACCGCTGCAACACCTGTTCGCTTGCCAGTCCGAGTTTGCAGCATGAACAGAGTTCCCTTTTCAATGGTGAACTCGATGTCTTGCATATCGGTGTAATGGTTCTCAAGGATCTTCTTGATTTCCAGCAGTTGCTTGTGGACAGGCCGATTCCATTTGGGCATTTCCGCGACAGGTTGTGGGGTACGAATACCGGCAACAACATCTTCGCCCTGTGCGTTGATCAAGAACTCGCCAAAGAACTTGTTCTCGCCAGTGTTTGGGTTCCGCGTGAACGCGACGCCGGTTCCCGAATCTTCGCCCATGTTTCCGTAAACCATCGACTGGACGTTGACTGCTGTGCCAAGCAGACCGCGAATGTTTTCAATCTCACGGTAACGAACCGCGCGGGTTGTGTTCCAAGAACCAAAGACGGCTTCGATAGCCAGCTCCAGTTGCTTGATTGGATTTTGTGGAAAACCGCTACCGCAGTGCTTTTTGTAGACAGCCTTGTAATCTTCACACAGCTGCTTCAGGCCTTCGGCTGGTACGTCGGTGTCTTCGGTGACCTTGTACTTCTTCTTGATCTTGTCGAAAGCCTTTTCAAACTGATGGTGGTCCATTCCCATCACGACGTCGCCGAACATGTTGATCAAGCGGCGATACGCGTCGTAGGCGAAACGCTCATTCTTGGTCGCCTTTGCAAGTCCAGCGGTTGCTTTGTCAGTGAGCCCCAAGTTCAGGATCGTGTTCATCATGCCCGGCATGCTGACTGCGGCACCACTACGAACGCTGACGAGCAACGGGTTTGAATCGTCACCGAACTTTTTCTTCAGTTCTTTTTCCATCGTGGCGACGGCTTTGTTGACATCAGCCATCAAAGTCGACGGAAGTTTCTCGCCAGCCTTATAGTACGAGTCGCATACTTCGGTGGTGATCGTGAATCCCGGAGGTACAGGAAGACCGATCGCAGTCATTTCGGCAAGGTTCAAACCTTTACCGCCCAGCAGTGCCTTTGCTTTGCCTTTGCCTTCGGTTTTGGTTTTGCCGAAGTAGTAAACCATCTTTCCAGTCGAAGCTTTTTTAGCCATGGTTTGTCTCTCAGTTGTCAGACCGCGAGGTCTTGTTGATAGAGGATGTATGTGAATAGGGGATCGAATTGCGTTGCCACAATGCAGTGAACTTCCAGGATCGGTGTCGTGCCGTTGATCAAAGACGATTCCAGATGGATGTTCGTCTTGGGCTCACTGTGACGCTCATGCGATAAGGGGAACGGAATTCGTTTTGAAAATCGTAACCAAGATGCGGTTTCGTGCGTCTTTCACGCGAAAAATGTATTTGCGCGGCACCAGATCGTCAATGAGTGGATTCGGCTCATCGCGGCTCTAAAACGACCTTTCGCCCAAGATTCTGAAGTTTGGGGAGACTGGACGCCAGCAGAAACCACTACCGGGGAAATCCAGCGCAACTACCGCTTTGGCTAGATTTAGAATTGCCGTTCACACCGTAGCCGGAGTCACCAGACTTCGGGTTTTAATCAATCGGCCTGAATTCTGGCGAATCCGCTACGAAGCTTCAACTTATCCGCCTATTCGAATTCGTTCGTTTCGCCCCAGATGATTCCTGGAATGTAAACCAGAATGCCGATTCCCGCCGCGATCAGCCAAGCGGGTAAGCCGAGGTTTGGGATTCCGAATCCAGCACCAAACATGATGACGATTGTTGCTACCAAAGCGACCGGTGTCATTCTCCATCCAGATACGAACGAAGACATCGCAAGCAAGAGACCGGCAATTCCAACCGAGATCCCGCTGACACCAAATAGACTGGGCGCCGCTGACAGAAACTCGTCAACAGCATTCAAAGAACCCAAGACGTCGACGGATTCTTGATTGGCAATGCTGGTGACTTGGGCAACCATATTCGTTCGCAATGCCCAAAATGCGAATGTGACCAAAAGCAGACAGCCCGCCAGCAATCGCGTGTGTCCACCCAATGCAAATTTGACCAACGCAAGGGGATCACGTTTCGTTTTGTACTTGCCGCTTCGAGCATCCGCCATCATGGCTTTGAATCTAGCTCGTTTCGCTTCCGCTGCAGCTTTCTCATCTTCGCTGGGCTGCTGTTGAGAGCGCGAATTCTGAACGATCGCGGAAGCCATTTGCCAAGCCCGATCTCTTGCTTCGGCGGCGCTAAGACCCTGGCTTGCCAATCCTCGTTCTTCGATGCGTGCCAAGCGTTTGTGGTCGCGCGCGGCGCGGTTGGATTCCGTTTTAGCCATCAACCTGGAGCACCATTTGTCGCGGATGCCAGACCGAACGGAGCCCGAAAAACTGCGATCCCTGCTCAGCGCATCGCGTTGTTCACACAGCGAATCGTATCCAAACAGAGCTTCGTAGATTGCTTGCCAGTCCTTGCCCGCGTAGCGTGCGCAAAACCAGCGGATGCCGTCTTCGTCGGTGCCGTTGATGCGAAGGTCACGGATGAATTTTTCGGCTACCTGCAGTGAACCAGATCGACGCTTACGAGACGATGCTGTGATCGCAAAGTGGAACCCGGCGCCTGCGAGCGCACCGAGCAGAACGCCAACAAACAACCCCAGCGAAAGTCCGGCTGCGAAAACCGCGATCAGTCCGACCACGACTCCGACTGCGCCGATCGCGTAATCAATCCAAGAAAGTGTTACAAACCAGCGTCGAAGACAACTCAGCACCGCGCTTTTGCGCCCGCCAAGAGCGACGGCCACTGCGATTCCTGTCACTCCCATCGCTGGCCCCAAAAGCAACCATGTGAATCCTGCTAGCGGCAATGCCAACGTCAAGACTCCGGCGATTGCAAGAAAGATTGCGACGGCAGGTGCCGCCAGCTTTGATTGCGGAGCAGCACTCGTGTACTCTTTCGCGATCACTTCCCACTGGTCAACTTGTTGCGTTGAAGGAGAGAATTTTCCTTCTGAGTCGACGCCGAGGTATGTCTCAAAATCACGAATCAAATCGCTGATCGAATCGTATCGATCGCCAGGTTTCTTTGCCATCGTCCGAGCGACGATCTGCTGCAGTTGTGGCGGGATTCGCTTGTTGATCGAAATCAGATTGGGAACCGCCTGACGCGCGTGTTGGTCCAGCACTTCGGATACAACCGAACCATCAAACGGCGGTTTGCCGGCCAGCATATAAAAGAGGCTGCAGCCAAGCGAATAGATGTCGGCGCGGTGGTCAACCGTTGCGGCATCGACGCCTTGCTCGGGTGCCATGTAGGCTGGCGTGCCCACGGCGGTTCCTTGCATGGTGACTTGCGTGCCACTTTGCATTCCGCTGATAGTATCCATGGAGAACGATTCCGATTCGGGATCCATCAAGTCCGCGATTTTGACCAGACCAAGATCCGCGACTTTCACAACACCGTCTTCGTTGATCAAGAGATTGGCAGGCTTTACGTCTCGGTGGACCATGCCATTTCGGTGGGCGAACTGAAGCCCACGTGCGGCTTGTAGAGCGTAGCCAACAGCAAGCCTTGGTTCCAACGGTCCCTTGGATTGAACGAATTCCCGCAAGCTGCCTCCGCGCACCCATTCCATGCTGAAGAAATGGCGTCCACTGTCTTCACCAAAGTCATAGACTTGAACAACATTGTGATGGGTCAGCTGAGCTGCCGCGTAGGCTTCGCGTGTGAATCGCGCCAGCGACGCAGCGTTCTCCAATAGCTTGGCGCGGATCGTTTTCAGCGCCACCGTGCGATCGAGCGAAAGCTGCTTGGCTTCGTAAACCGCTCCCATCGCTCCATGGCCGATCTCGCGCACGATCCGATAACCTCCCATCCGTTCGGGAATCGCGCTGCCCGATACCGCTTCAGGAGACATGGTGGAGTTGCCGGAAATCTGGACGCCGGTGTTTCGATTCCCGGCTCGCACCACCGATTTATTTTTGCTATTCGTCTGACTCGCCGACGGCCCCTGGATGCTTGCTGGATCCAGTGTCGCGTCGCTACCAGAGTCTGGCGTACTATTTAAAACGGTGCCATCGATGGTCGCATCAGTGTCAATCTTGGGCGCAGGCGCACTCGTGGCGGTATCAATTTTGTCGACCCGAATCTCCGGCGGGTCGCCTTCGACACGCAGCAAGAAAGGCCTTTCGCACCGTTTGCACTTTGGTTTGTAACGTCCCTGCTTGGGCGTCCCAGCGTTAAGCTTGGCGTCGCAGTAGGGACATTTGATTTGCATGACCAGCCAAGCACGATACAGTGAAAAGATGAAGAATCAGCGAGGGACGCCTTTTCCCTGCCAACAGTACGATTTTAACCGCTATGCGAGTCTGGGTGTGTTGCATGCGTTTAACAATTTGAATATCAAGCATTAAAAGTTTGTGCAGCGAGTACTTGTTTAGCCAGCTGCCGAAGGCGCACGCAAGTCCGTGTGGGAAATTGCGACGCGTGTGCTTTGGGCAGCGCCGAAACGAACCTGCCGCCCGCTTGAAGTGTCTGCTGTGCGATCGCTATTCACTCAAAGCTATAGTTAGCTGGACCGTCCAATGTCTGGAAATCAAAACCGAGTACCGCGTGGAATGGGTGACCAGCGCGATCGTGGGCGCCGAAAGAAGCATCACAAGTCGAGGATGGAACCCGATTCGGAAGCGATTGCCCGGAGCGGTCACGCCGACAGTGAAGAGAAGTTGATTTACTTCGATAATTGGTTGGCGGATCAATATCGGACCGAGGGTGAGTTGACGTTGGGACCACTTGGTTCATTCAGTCTTAATCGCTTTCTCCAAGCCTCGCCCGATGTTGACTTAGCTCCTGACGAGAAACTCAGGCAGCTGGCAATTTTCCTTGAGCCCGACTGTGAAGTGATGAATCAGCCGACGGGCTGGAACATACTCAAACGGATTTACAACGAAGCACTGAAGTACGATTGCAAGTGGGCGTTTCACTATCACTCCATGTCACTCTCTGTGCAGTCATGCGCGATCTTCCTGAATGACGAGGATCCGGTTCGCGAACAGTTGCTGACAGAATCACTTCAGGCATGCGACCGCGGGCTGAGCTATAACCCCCAAGTCGGCTTGCTGCATTCGGCGCGTGGCAGAACGATGTTCGAGTTGCACCGAACGGAAGACGCGTTAGAAGCTTACGAACAAGCAATCGCGCTGGAACCATCGAATATGTGGGCCGCACTCTACCGTGCTCACTGCCTGCACAATTTGAAGCGGTGGAACGAAGCTGTGCAGGCCTATCAAGCCGTGAACATCAGCTTTTTCGATGGAACCAAGTCGTGGCGAACCGTTCTTATGCGAGACCAGTTAGCTATCTGTCTGTTGCATTCCGGTCAAGTTGATGCCGCTCTGGCCGAGTTCGAAAATGCACTTCATCGATACGAGAACAATCCGGGCCTGTTGGAATTTCCTCAGTACTTAGTCGAGGCCGCCAATGGCGCACTTGGGAATCGCATCGGGACACGAGTCGCCAAGCTGCTAAAGTCGGAAGGTTTTCCACCAGCGTAGGCCTAGCCCAAGCTGAAGCAGGAGGTTGCCGGAACAGCGCAAACGTCACATTGTGTCGCTACGACTACGCGACGGATGACCTTGTTAGTTGCGTCCGACGTTTCGGCACTAGCCGATTGCTTGGTCCGGCCTACAAGAGCGCGGTCGTCAGAATTGTCTTACTGTTCTTGATTCCGGCGGATTCTCCGCCTGACTACCAAGCCGCCAACGCATAACCCTAGCAACAGAAAACTTGATGGCTCAGGTACGGCTGCTGTTGTCGTTGTTTGTTCTTCAACGCTGAACGAATTGAAGAATCCATCCGATGCGCCATTACCGGGAAACGTTTGATTGCTGAACGAGAACAAACGCAGGTTATCGATTCCAGATCCTGCCGCTCCATCAAGCGTGCCAGTTACGGTGCTTGCACCGCCACCTCCCAGTGGCGAGATGGTAAAGGAATAGGTGTCAGCAGAAGTTAGTGTGAATTCCAGATCCAATCCTTCGTCAGTAAAGCCGACGGAGGTATTTGAATTTGTAGAATCGTTGATCTGGTAAAAACTAGTTCCGCCAACAAAGAAAAATTCAAAGCGGTTGACGCCGCCAGAGCGTAGGCCAAATCCAAAGGATCCATCCGGACCAGGATCGCCAGCGCCGTTCAAGAATCCCGAATCTAAACTCAGACGGAATGTAGAGTTGGTGGACAAGCTGCCAAAAGCAAAATTACGGAACGCTTCCGATAGGCTACTCGCCTCCGAGAACAACCCAAAGGATGACGATCCTCCCGTATCAATGTCTTGATCTCCGTTTCCATCGCCATCACCATTATTGGTAGATGATCCGATGAATTGTCCGGCACCGGCGGAATTAGCAAACGTCCATGCGCCGAATCCGAAACCACCATTGCCCGACCATCCCGCTGAATAGGCCGCGTCGGAGGCGTCGTCAGCTGCGATGATAATTCCCGCTTTGGCTGACGAACCAAAACCCAAAGCAAGAGTAGCGATCAAGCAAAGCAGTTTGTTTGAGTTTGAATAAGACATGGAGTTCTCGATGCAATTCAAAGGTGAATGTTAAAGCACCGGATATCCTAATCAAATCCAATCAGCAAAGTGAACGTTTGTACTTAATTTTTTTTGGGAATTCGGGGAACTCGTAATCTGAGTTCTTCGTAGATTGGGCGTTCTTGTGTTTGAGTGTTCGCACCACGCACATCAAGGCCAGAGAGCCTGTTTTTAGGCCGGAGAGGCTGTGAGTTTTTTGTTTGTAGTACCGCCTTCATTCAGGCGGAATCCGTTCCGTTTCCCGCAACCTATTCCGGCTGAAGCCGGTACTACGAACGGTGGGTAGTAAATAATCACAGCCTCGGAGGCCGACACAATTTTCGTTCGTTAAACGACAAGAAAGTTATCGTGGTGCGTTATACGAATCGCCGAAAGTCTTAGCGACCTCCGCTGCGACTAGAGTGGGAATTCTTCGTCGGCTGCGGCTTGGGCGTACAGTGGCATGTGCCGGTAGTAGACTTCAAGAATCATGGTCGCAAAGGAAGTCGTACAGAGTCTTCCGGTGTCTGCCATGTGGCCATTGCGTTTGAAGAACCAGCTTCCTTGGGCCCCCGCATCTTTGGCTTGTGTATCAACCAACCAGTCACGAAGTTCTGTGTTGAACTTTTCCCACTGAGCACCACCGTGGTGTCGCAAAACTTGCGCGGCATAGTAGTCGTAATACAAATTCGACTTGTCCACGCCATGGCGCGAAAGATGTTCTACACCGCTCACGATTGACGGATGGCTTTTGTCCCATCCTGTGTACATCCGGCAAAGCAAACCGACTGAAGTCGTGGCCGCTCGGAAGTTTGGCGTTGGTTTGGCGTATCCGTAAATCGAACCGCTATTAGAAGACACTTTATCCAGGAACAGGATCGAGCCCTGGATGACTTGCGGTGGAACGGTAAGGTGCCCCATGTGGGCACTTTTAAGTGCCATGACTTGCCAGCCAACAACCGAGGTGTCACCGCCATTGGATTGACGCGGCGAGTATCGCCAGCCACCGTCGCGGCACTGTGCTGCGATTACAAAATTGACTGCTCCCTGAGCTGGGATGCCGAGACTTGAGTCCCCGGTCATCGCATAGGCTTCGCACAAGGCGATCGTTGCTAGGCCATGATCGTACATGTTTCCGCCGCCGCGATAATCAATCACGTCTAACCCGTTTTGTCTACCCGGTTTTCCGTTGTTCGATAGGAACACAAGGCCGCGAGCAACGGTTCTTTTAAAGTCGCCCTGTAGGTGCGTTTGGCCAGCACCAAGGAATGGCAACAACGCGAGAGCCGTTGCCGAATTGACCTGGTTTCGTCGCGCTTTGCCTTTGCAACCGTCTCCACATGCGTTTCTGCAGACTTCGTTGTGAGCATGTGTCCATGCGCCAGCCTGTGGGCCTGCGGAAATCTGGTGACGTGCAAACCACTTCAATGCTTCGGTAACAGCGGCTTCGCTGCTCTCAGTGCCACCGTACTCGCGAAGCAACTTCTTTTTCATATCCGCAGATCGACTGCCAACTGCCGACGTCGACTTGGCTGACAAAGAACTAAGCGTCATTGCCGCAGGTGCCATGTCGGACGAAAAGTCGGTCATCTTGATGGGGACAGTTGCAACTTCCATCGGCTGGACTGCTGTTGGTTCAACCATTTCGACGGGCTCAGTCACTTCGACCGGTTCTGCGACCTCTTCTTGAACCTCTTCGACCTCGCCGGGGTCGACTTCTTCGATCACGAATTCTTCAATCTCTGGGCCGTCATCTGCGCTACTGCTGGCAGACAACACATTGATGATGTTTTCGGGGCCACCAAGAGAGATGAATGCCAGGATCAGCAAAATCAATGCGTGGATCACCGTACTGACCAACCACGCAGGAGCGGCCTGGAAGAACATGAATTTTCGCTGCAGCGAATCATCAACGTCCTCTTCCTCCACCTCCTCTTCTTCGGACCATTCGCCGTCTTCGTATTCAACCACATCAGCTTCGAGCACTTCGGCCTCAAGTACTTCCTCGAATGGATCTTCTTCAGTCGGGTAGTCCGGTGAAATGCTCATGACGATACCTTGAGGAGAACTGCCGTTTTGGTGGTCAGCCGAGATTTGAAAAGTATGGATATCCTAGCAAAAACGGCGGCATTTGTACATCTTTTCAACCAGCCCTCTAGGGAGGGGTGGCGAGCTGCTAGATTCTGAAAAGACGCCGATTTGATGCGAAAAGGAGAGATATATCATCATACGAACGTGAGAACCCTCGAAATGTACCCAGGATATTGAATTCTGGTGTTTTTACTTTCAACGCGCTTTTGTAACCATGATCTGGATTCTATCGCTGAGCGAGCGGCAAAGTTGGCAACACCAGTAGCGGAAGTCGGCCCGTTCGGCTTTGTTTTTGGTAACCCGACGCGTGAGCGAGGGACCGAGTCAAAGTTGATTGTCCGTCGCTAACTCTTTTTGGAGCTGCGCTTTTGGTGTAGGCCGGACCGAGCAAACGCTGCAATTGCCGGAACTTCGGACGCAAGCAGAAATGTCGTTGATAGTGTAATCTCTGCGACACAATGGAGGCGTTTGCGCTGTT
>CAYNNP010000082.1:0-4700 GCA_964398215.1 uncultured Pirellulaceae bacterium
AAAGACATTCGCACCTGTAGTGCGAATCCTCCAAGTACAGCGAGACCATTTTTTTGCAATCATTTAGATAGGCTGGACGCTCTCTTCAGCCGGAATTTCCGCCTGAAGGCATTACTACAAACTAACGCTACGCCATGGCGTTCTTTCGCCAAAGGTGGTGAAACGGATTAGATTTTACCGCGAACAACTCCGACGACCACTCCGACAACAGTTGCGTCATCAACGTAGATTGGTTCCATGTGCGGGTTCGCAGGCTGGAGTCGAATCCGATTGCCTTCTGGATGCCAGTACTTCAATGTCGTACTTCCGCCAGGGATTTGAGCGACAACCATCTGGCCGGTTTCGGCAGTTTCTTGCTTTTGAATGACGACATAGTCACCGTCGGTAATGTGCGCGTCAATCATTGAATCGCCACTGACGCGCAAAATAAACCGGTCTTCGGAAAACAACATCTCGTTGAAATCCATTCGGTTGTTTTGCCCGAACGCAAGCGTTGCTGTTCCAGCTGCGACCATACCAGCGATGGGCAAACTGTTAGCTGTTCGATCGGCAGGCTGAGTTAATTCGATCGCGCGCGATTTATTTGGGCTACGTCGAATCAATCCTTTGCGCTCGAGTGCACGAAGGTGACACATCACCCCATTCGGACTTTTGATTCCAAAGTGATCGCCAATCTCACGCACCGTTGGACCGTATCCTCGGTCAACAATGAGCGAGCGAATCATGTCATAAACGCTCTGTTGGCGTTCTGTTAGCAGTGCTTTTTTCATCGTATGAACCCATGGTGATTTGATCTGCCGTCAATTCTACAACACCGTAGACACGTGTCCATAGCCATTCTGGGGATACGGGGCCCACAAGGGCAAATATACAGTCTTTATTGTACAGCTATACAGATCAATCCCACAATCAGGCAGTAGACGGAAAACCACCATAGCTGACAGTTTTTTACCAGGGCGATCATCCATTTGCAGGCAAAAATCCCCGTCAGGAACGCTGCAGCAAACCCAATCGACAGTTCCAGCATCGAAACCGATTGTTCGGCAAAAGCGCCATCAGATATATCCTTGGCAACTTTTCCGAAGATTAAAGGAATCACCATTAGAAAAGAAAATTGAGCCGCCCGAGTGCGATCGATTTTCAGCAGCACTGAGGTCGAAATCGTTGCTCCCGAACGCGAGATGCCTGGCAAGATTGCAATTGCTTGCGAAACACCAACGATGAACGCGCTGGCAAAGGAGACTTTCTTTTCAGTGTTCTTTGCCCGATCCGCCATCAATAACAGTACGCCTGTCAGCAACAGCATGCAGCCAACCAATTTCAAATTGCCATCAAAGAGAGATTCAATCTGTTTCTCGAACACCAGTCCAACGAAAACGGCGGGGATCATCGAGAGCAGTATTTTTACCGAAAACTGAGCTTCCTCGTTCCATGTTTTTTGAAGTAGACCACGCAGGATTTCTCCGATCTCTTTGCGGAAAATTACGATCGTGCTCAGCGCGGTTGCGGCATGCAAAACGACAGTCATCAACATGCTCTGATTGCCTTGGACATCGGTACCCAAGAGCTTCTTGCCAATCTCCAAGTGACCGCTGCTGCTGACCGGCAAAAACTCGGTCAGACCTTGGATGATCCCCAGGATCGTCGCCTGTATTAGTTCGTTGTCCATTGAAATCCAGCAGCTTGAGAATTTTTCATATCATTGCATGCGCAATTGAGCACCAGCAACCGCCACCTAGTCCTCGCGTCCTACGAGTGCAATCGCTTGCGTGATCCCAAACCCCAAGCCGATCAATCCAATCGCCCCAGCAACGTTGCCAAGCGACGGACGAAAGAACTCTGTGTTCCAATCATCGCGGTCAAAACTATCTCTATTCTCGTCGGTGACTACACGGCCTTTGACAGTGTCGCCGTTCGCAGGAGCAACGGGTGCCTGGAATGGCCAAAGACCGATCGTCGAACCGAGCAGCAATCCCAACAGAGCGCCCAGAGTTGCTTTGCGGTATCGCTTCAACAGCCACTGCAAGAGATTGCCAACCGCTACGACTCCAAGCACAACGCCGGTACCAACGGGCACGACGACGGACCAAAACGGATCCATCATGGCGGCAAAATCTCGTTCCTTCAAAGCTGATTTGAATGCATCAACTCCGGCCAAGATCGGTACGTACTGGCCCAGCAACAGCAGCAGGTAACCGCCCGATACTCCTGGCAAAATCATCGCGCTGGCTCCCGCAAGTCCAGCGATGAACAGCATGACAAAATTTGATTCGCCAGTCCCAACGACGCCAGTCGCTTGCAGAATCGCAAGCACCACCATCACGGCGAAGGCGAGTATGGCAGACGTGACCAATGACTTGGACGCCGGGCGAGCAAGTTTCCAGACAACCGGCACGCCGCCAAGTGTCAGTCCAATGAACAGGCTGTACATGATCCAGCGGTGATCGATCACAAGATCTTTTAACACGCCTGCGAGCAGCAAGATTCCAATTCCTGCTGAACCGGCAACGCAGCCGAGTACAATCAGCGAACGCGTTCGAAACTTCAAACGCGTGACTTCTGAAACCGATTGAATGAAGCGCGGATAAATTCCAGCGGCCAACAGCATCGTGCCGCCGCTGATGCCGGGAACCAAATTTGCCAATCCCATCAGCACGCCACCGAAAGTGCTGCGAGACACAAGGACACCCATCGAGGTTTCATCCTCTGTGGCTACGGTTTCAGGTTTCGGATCGGCAGTCGGTTCCATGGAAATTTTCAAGCCAAGGCGGCTTCAATTGGGGCAAGTTGCTGTCAAAGTGATCATCGTAGTCGCACCTTCCATTTAGATCGGACACATCGGACCACAAACGTACAAATTGTCGCGAGGTGCCAACAACTTCACCGCAATTCAACCCACTGGCTGCGTAAACATCTCACCCGTGCAGTAGAATGAGCCCCATTCCTCACATCTCCACCTGGATCCCTCCCCATGAAAATTCACCACATTCTTGCTTGTGTTGCCACGTTGGCCTGCTGCACTCTCGCGCAGGCGGACAAAAACAAAGAGCTGCCGTTGAAGGTCGCCAAACAAGGCAAGCTGATCAAGAGCGAGAGTTTTGATGAAAAAGTTCCCGCAGTCGGGAAAGCCGCCCGAGGGACTTGGACGATCGTCGATGGTGCTTTGCACGGCAAAGAAGTCCTGTCAGAAAAGCATGCCGCTGTAATGAACTACACCCACAAGAATCGAAATTCGATCGTTCGTTTCTCTTTCAAATTCGAGGACAACACCAAGGGGTTTCATTTCAGTTTGAACCATCGCGGGGGTCACCTCTGCCGCCTCTCGCTGACGCCAACCAAGATGACTTTCGGGCTGGACAAAGACAAAAAGGATCCTAAGTCAAAGGCACAGCGTTTGGCAGACGCGAGCGGTAAGTTTGCACCCGGCAAGTGGCACACGATGCAAATCGAAATCGTGGGTGACACGTTTGTCGCTCAAGCAGACAATGGCCTTCACCTGAAAGCTAGCCACCCGAAACTTGATACCGACAAACCAAACTATCGATTTGTCATGAAAGGCAACTCGCTGGCGATCGACGATCTAATGATTTGGGAAACCAAGTAAGCGTTTCTTACAATGCCAAGAACGTGAATCCGGCAATCGCTGCGGCTTGAGAAACAATGCCGTGGCGATCAAGTCCATGTCGGGTCAAGCTCTCGAATTCACTTGGAAACGATTGACACGAAAGGCAGCCTCCGGGCGACTGGACAAGCTGGTCGGCTCGTTTCGTTGTCAGTTGATATGGCAGTGTTAGTGCTTGCGAAAGAAACAAAAGCGCCGAAGCTCCGTTTTGCAAACAACCGTGGCCGTTTCCACAACGTTCAAGGTTTTTATTTTCAAAGTACAACGGTCGGTGAACCATGCAGCCAGCATGCGGATGCAATCTCTGCCGCGAATCGCTGCCACCATAGATCGTTTGCGTTTGAGTCGGAACGGTAAGCGCCGCTTGGTTCTCGGGCGAGCCTGCACCCGGCGATAGCCCCAAGCGAACTTGCGTGACAGGTTTTAACAATCGGCCCAAGTGGCGTGCGGTTGCTTTCCGCCGCAACTCCGCCTCAAGACGTTTCTCGCGCTCACGTTCTTTTTCTTCGTCTTCATCCTCTTCATCGCTATCAGATTCTTCGTCTGCGTCCTCGTCATCTGGCAACGCCATTTCGTTTTCTTGTTGCGCCGCGAAAATCGTCATCGTGGGCGGTATCGTCCGTCTGGGCACCGCGTTTAAATCTTCGACCTGAACGCTCTGGAGCCCTGGAAATTGTTGACCGGATGCGACACCGACTGCCAGCAAAAGCCAGCAAAATAGAACGCCATAGCGTTGGATTCGGTCGAGTCGCATTGCAGGAGCTTTGGGATTCAAGTGCGGGGCCTGTTTTCAATTGATCGAATCGTGCCGCGTTCGAATCCAGAATTACCCGAAAAGAACGATTCAACGTCGTGACCCGCAAAATCTCCGCGTTTTGACTGGTTTATCGTTCACATATCCACTCGCCTAGCATCAAAGCTGCGATGCAAACGCGAACTCTCGGGTTTCCCCCTGATCATTCTTGGCTGGAAACGTCCAGAATTCCTGCCAAATGGTGCCAATAAACTACAATTCAAAGAGTCGTGAAACTTTGTGGGTGGTCAACATCGGGGACGATCCTCACCACGCACTTGCACC
>CAYNNP010000082.1:4800-23474 GCA_964398215.1 uncultured Pirellulaceae bacterium
CACCACGCACTTGCACCGATACCCGTCCATTCCTACCTACCGAATACGTTGATCGGTGAGAACATTTGTCAACAGAATCGTGAGCCGTGGCACCAAACAATCGTGTCCACAACCAATTCGCAAGCAGCGGCAGTACGTGCCGCATGCGCGGACCTTGGAGCCTCGATTCGTGTTGAACGCTACCGCCGCACTCAATCCGCTTGGTCAACTGGTCATTTCTGACACCAGCGACTGCAGCGACTTCTCTGTGAGCGGTTCGATCGGCGCGGGTGCAAGCGATGTCATCGTGTCCTCCGGTGTCCAGCTAACAGGCAGCGGTCAAATCGCCACCAACACGATCGTTGAATCCGGCGCGACGCTTAATCCAGGACAGAACCCTGGCGACTCAGGCCAATTCATTGTTGATTCACTTGAGATGGCACCGAACAGTTTGTTGCAAATCGACATTAGCGGATCTCTGCCGGGTGTCACACATGATCAAATCGCAATCAACACAGCGGACGCTACGGACGGCTCAGTAGATATTGACGGTGCATTGCTAGAAGTTTCTTTCATTGGAACGGCATCCAGTTTGCCCGCTACCGAGTTCGTTGTTCTTGCGAACGATGGCAGCGACAATATCAACGGACGGTTTTCAACTTTTCAAGCAACCGATGGTACGACGCTCTCAACGGCGCGAGTTTTGAACGAAGGCGACTTGTTGTTCGCTTCGGGTGCTGGAGTCGATCGCGACATTTTTCTCTCGTATGCTGGCGGCGATGGCAACGACGTCTCCTTGTTCACCACGGGGCAATTTGGGCTGCAAAGCCAGGGTGTGACCCTGATTGAACGAGTCGGTGCGAACCTGGAATTTCGACAAGGAACCACGTTGGCGAACGCGCAAGCTGCATCCCGGTTGATTCGATCTGCAAGTTCTCTTTCGGCGATCAATATCTCGGGGACAGCAGGCGACGATTTGGTTCAAGTTGACTTGCACAATTGGTTCGACGCCAACAACTCTGTCGATACAATCAATTTTGTGGGCGACGAATTCAGTGGCGACGTTGACCAATTGCAGCTCATTGATTCCGTGGGCGACACTCAGATTGATTCAGTCACTTATACGATCGGGTCTGCTGAGGCGGGCACTCTGCTAGTCACCGAGTCTTCCAGTGACGGACCAAGTCTTCAAATTCGATTTTCCGAGATTGAATCGGTTCAACAAGACATTGTTGCCGCCAATGTCACAGCGAATTTCTCGTCTTCGAACGACGATGTCAGCATCAACGCGATTGGCAGCTCGGTTGGCGAAGTCAACATGTTGCAGATCGAGAGCGATGGACAATCGGGTAGCGAAATCACGTTTCGCAATCCCGCCGATTCGCTGCGTTTGAACGGCGGCGGCGGCAATGACGGGTTTGTGCTGGATGGATTTGCTGCTGGCTTTGACGCAGAGCTTTTGATTGATGGGGAATCTGGCGCTGACCAAATTTTGCAAACGACCGATCTCGTCGGCATTCGCGATGTCAATTTCATTGCTGAACAGATTACGATCAACGGCGACATCATTTCCAGCCCCAACACTGATGTAACTCTGTCCTCTGGCGGCAGTGTCCTCGTGGCTTCTGGATCCGAAATCCGCACTGGGCTCGGTTCGATTCTGGTGGAAGCGGTCGACCAAGTCGTTACCACAGGCAGTTTGCTGCAAAGTGAATCGGATGACACCGCGGTTACCATTCGCGGCGCGAACTCGGTGGCAGTTGGGGATCTGATCGCGATCTCAGGCACAGTGGCGATCGGCGAAAACACAAGCACCGTTGGTTCAATCTCGCAAAGTGCTGGGGATCGTGTTGTCGCTGACCGTTTGGTCATTCACTCTGTTAGCACCGTCGATCTGGTTTCAGCGGACAACGAAATCCAATTCATTGATACACTTCGTGCCACGGGCGATGTGCAACTTGTCAATTCAACCGATGAAATTCAACTCAGCAATGTTGTTGCGGATGGTTCGCTGGGCTTGACCACTGACGGATCGATCTTCATCAGTGAACCTGGAATCGATGTTGCCAACACAGTCGAATTGTTTGCTGGCGATTCGATCAACGCGATTGCTGGTACGACGAATCACATTTCAGCCAATCAAATCAACTTGCAAGCTACCAGTGGCGACATCGGTTTGAACGAACCGATTGATGTGAACGCTCAAGTTATCGTGAACGCCCAAACACAGGCGAGCGAACGCACGATCAACATCGTTAGCGATCGCGTTTTACCGCTCGGGATAATTCAAGCAATCGGCGGCAATGTAACGCTGAAAGGATTGCAGATCGAAGATGCATCCGACGATGGAGTGATTGACATTCAAGCTGATCGGATTCAGTTGGATGCAGAAAATGGTATCGGCAACGGAGGCTCAGTCGAACTGGATTCTGTTCAAGAACTTTTCGCTGCAACCGATTCCGGCGGCATCAGCATCGATTCCTTTGTGACCGAGACTTCAACCGTATCATTGACAGCTGATTCTGGTGAGATCCGTTTCACACAATCGGGCCAACAGTTGCTGGAAATTGCCAACGCAGCGAACGCGAGCGGCGACATACGGATCGCCAACCAAGATGGATCGGTCAACGTACTTGGCGGTCCTGAAAATACAATCGACGTCGGCGGCAGCGGGGCTATCCAAGTCAGTGCGTTGGGCACGGACTCTAGCATTGATATTCAAGGCATCGTTCAATCAGACTTGGGAGACGTTGAACTCTTGGCTGACGGGAGCTTAACATTCGCGGCGACAGCAAACGTGAATTCAACCGACGGCAGCGTCCGCTTGCTTGCTGACCAAGACGCAGACCAGCAAGGCTTGATCGCAATGCAAGACGGCGCTCAGGTTGATTCCGGGCTTGGAAGTATTGAACTTTTAGCTCACCAGGACATCACACTCTCAAGCATTCGAAGTGCGAGTACCGGTGATGCTATCGTGGTTCGTTCGCTTGCTGGGCAAATTGTTGACAACGGCGACACGCTGATCGATATCGAAGCGAATCTTGGCCAAGTCACCTTAAGTTCCGTGCTTGGAATTGGTGATTCCAACGCCCTGGAAGCTTCCATCGGCTCGTTACTGGCAAATGTTTCCGATACTGGCACGATTGAACTGATCGAGACAGACGACCTAGTGCTCAGCCAACTGCTAACAAACGACGGAAGAATCGAGGTCAGCGCTGGCGGCACGATCACCGCAGACCAAGTCATCTCCAATAACGCCAGTTCGTTAGACGAACCTACGGCCGTTGGCGAGGACACTCGAGACATACAGCTGATTACAAACGGCATTCAATCCGACATTTTGGTCGGAGAGATCACGGTGTTAGGTGGCGCGGACGTGTTTCTTTTTGCCGGCGACGACATCCGCGATACGGACGTCGATGACACGAATCGTTTACGTGCTGACGACCTTTTCCTGGATGCGGGCAATGGCACTGCTGATGGTGCAAACGCAATTGAACTGACGACCGAAATCAATGATCTGCAAGCGACTGTTAGCGGAAGTAGCCGAGGTGATTTGGTTATCAACGAGATCGATTCGTTGACCTTGGCGAGTTCCGACACCGGTAGCGATTCAGACAGCATCGTTACGTCGAATGGCGAAATACGGATCCGCGCAGCAGGCGACTTGCGGATCGCTGACCCGGATGTCGGCAATGAAGGCTTGGACCGCCAAGCCGATATTGAATTGTTAGCAGGAGGCGATAACGGACGAATCAACTTATTCTCCACGAACGAAATTGAGTTTGCGGACGGTGTTGTGCTCACTGCGGCGCAGTCGTCGGCAGGCGCAGTGACATTGGACGCTGCGGATATTACGTTGGGCGAAACGATTGAAATCAACACCGGTGACGGGATTGGAATCGCGCGTGTATTTTCACCACGACCAGATTTTGAATTGACTGACACCGCCTTCTTCGACGCAACCACAGTGTCAACCAATATCCTGGAACAAGCCGCGATTAACGATGCGACGGGGATTTTGACGTTGGAGATTGGCAACGAAGGCGAACGAGGGCTTTCGATCAATATTGATTGGGGCGGACGCGTGGACCGGTTCCAACAAATCGATGGACTCTCCGGCGATGCGCCGCCAGTGAACATCGCCCACACGTATCTTGAAGCCGACATTTTGGATTCGCAGTTGAATAGTCGAAACGCTGCAACCGATCCGATTGAAGTAAGGTTTTCGGTACGCCATCACGAATCAATCTTGGTAAATGGACTCACGGTTACTCAAGGCGATGGCGAAACCGAACAGATCGAAGGCGAATTGGTTTCTTCCACCGACAATCCATTTACTCAAGAATCCGGTACGGCGGCGACATTAGAAAATGGTGAAGCAAGTTTTATCATTCCGGCACTTTCGATTCCGGTCGCGTTTTTTCCTGTCCGTGATGTGATTCCCGAAACCGAAGAGCCAGTCACATTCACGCGTTCCGAAGTAACCGTTGTGGTCTCACAAAGCTCTTTTGAAACTTCAGAGGCCTCGGCGACACAGAGTACAACGCGAGAGGAATATTTCCAAATACGGGTGCTGTCGCCTGACCCGAATGGTGACGACCTTGCGGAGCCAACGCGTTTGCCGGACGATATTCTGGACGGAAACAAACTTGGAAAGCTGTTTTCGAGTCTGCCCGATGGACAGTACGAAATCGAATACGTTCTTGGGGACGGCAATGAGCGTTCGATCCTAAAAGTTGACCTGCGCGACGGCAAACCGACGGCTCCTATCGAAGATCTTGACGGCGGCCAACTCCGACTGCGTCTTTTGGACAGCAATGATTCAACACGTGAAGACACTGGCGAAAACGAGAGTGCCAGTGCGCCGAGCCCGCAAGACGCTTCTGTCTTGGAGCAGACGATTGAAAGTAACTTGGTTTCAGAACGGGCGCGTTTGGCGTTCGAGTCGCAACCGCGTTTGTCTGCTGCGAACCGAATGTTAGCGAGGCTTGCAAGGCTGAACTAACAAGAAACATCATGCCAATCGACGAATCAACATACGAAGAAAGCGACGAAAATGAAACGCCAGGTTTCAGCTTAGATCCTGCGCTCGAAAACCTAGAGGATTCTGACGCTCCGGAAGCAGAAGATGGAGTGACCATCGGCGAAACAGTTGTCCTTGGCGATAATCGCGACACAGAGTCTGCGATTGAACCACCCAAGTCGTTCGATATTCCGAACCCGCCAACTTCGGATGAACAAACACTCGACTTTCGAAGCTTGGCTGCAAAAGGTGGGCTCCCAGCAGCCGCTGACATTGCTGACCTAGCCGACTATGTTGGGACCGTCCAGCTCAAAGGTGACCTTCCGCCCAGTGACAGCGATCACGAACTGGAACTTGACAGCAATCATACGCAGCGCACGATCAACCCAAGACAACTGTCTCCCGAGGAAGCCGAGCTTTGGGAGTCTTTGGCTGGAACTTTCAGCGGCGATTCAACGCGTCACATTCCCGCGATCGAACGATCCTTTAGCGAAACCAAGCTACACATTCGTCCTCGCCAGATGGTCACGCCGCGGGCTGATGCCGATGTGCCCGCCGACTATCGCTTGGTGCGATTGCTAGGCCGTGGTGGAATGGGAAATGTGTTTTTAGCGAAACAGCAATCACTCGATCGAGTGATCGCGATCAAGATCATAAAACCACTGGAAGACAAGAAACGCAAACAGCTCGAAAAGAAAGGCAGACTTGGAAAGGTCGAAGCCGATCGACGGCACCAGTTTCTTTCCGAAGCGGTCGTCACAGGTGACTTGGACCACCCCAATATCGTTCCGATTTACGATATTGCATTGACGCCCGACAACACGCTGTTTTACGGAATGAAGCGTGTTGTTGGCACGCCGTGGTCCCATGTGATCAAAGAAAAAACGCTAGGCGAGAACCTAGAGATCTTCCTGAAAGTTTGTGACGCTGTTGGTTTCGCTCATACACGTGGTGTTGTCCACCGCGACATCAAACCCGAAAACGTGATGCTTGGCGATTTCGGTGTCGTGATGGTCATGGACTGGGGCATGGCGCTCGCGAAACCTTCGTTCGAAAAACTTGATTCAATTGCCCACACCGCTGGGCTCGGTGGAACGCCAGCTTTCATGGCTCCCGAGATGGCGCTCGGTCCCGTCGACAGCATTCAGCCGCAAAGCGATGTCTATTTGTTGGGCGGAACCCTTTTCCTAATGATCACGGGTACGCCGCCGCACCAAGCCGCAACTGTCCGTGAATGCGTTCGTGCTGCGGCAAAGAACGAAATCGTTCCGACTGAACCGAAACACCAAGGTGAATTGTTAGACATCGCGATGAAAGCCTTGGCGACACTTCCCGCGGACCGCTACCAATCAGTGCTTGAACTGCAAGCTGCCGTTCGTGAGTATCAATCACACGCCGAAAGTATCGCTCTTGCCCGCAAAGCCAACTCGGATTTGGCCAACGCAATTGGCAAACGAAGTTACGAGAATTTTTCTCGAGCAACGTATCGTTTTGAAGAAGCGATCGAATTGTGGCCTCAAAATACTACCGCAATTAGCGGTCTTGCGAAAACGCGAATCGCGCACGCCGAAGCCGCCTACAGCAACAATGACTATGAGCTTGGGCTGTCGATCTTGGATGCCCAAGAATCCGAGCATCAACTGACGATCGAGAAACTTAATCATGGCCTGAAAGAACGCGAATCCAAGAATGTCCGACTAACGTTGATGCGTCGTGTTGCCGCCGCCATGCTTGCCTTCATTCTTGTTGGTGGCGCGATTGCATTGTTCTTTATCATTCAACAGCGAAACAGCGCGATCGCATCCAAGGACGCTGCCGTCGCATCGGAGCAGGCAGCCGTCGCGTCAGAGGCGGTAGCAAAGGAAGCAACGCTTGCTGAAAAGGCCAGCCGAGCAGAAGAGAAACGGCAACGAGAGATAGCGGAAACGAATGCTAGGATCGCAGAGCAGAATGCCCAAAAAGCGGCGGAGGCGGAGAAGATAGCGAAAGCGCAAACGAAGGTTGCGAACCAAGCGACAGAGGAAGCGAAAGAATTAGCGAAGAAAGAGCAAAAGGCCAAGATCGAGGCAGAAGAAGAAAGGCTGCGTGCGGTCCAGTTGGCCGCCAGCGAAGAAAAACAACGCAAAATTGCTGACCGCGAAAAACAGAAAGCGGACTACGAAGTCTATCTTTCAAAAATCGGTTTGGCCAAAGCCCGTGTCGAGGGCAACGAGTTTGTTGACGCTCGCCGAATCCTTCTCTCGCTGCAAACGCAACGTGGAAGTCGTGGCCTTGGTTGGGAATGGCGATGGTTATGGCGGCAATCAAATTTGTCACAGCAAGTTCATAAAACTGATGACGCAATCGTTGGTCTGGCCGCCCATCCCACTCGCAAGCAGGTCTTTGTGGTCCTGGAAAATGGTGCCGTACAAACGGTTGATCTGGACAACGCAAAATCGATTCCCACAAACTTATTGGCGGGTAAAACACGGTACACCTGCGTCAGCATTTCTCCAAACGCTCGGTGGCTGGCGCTCGCATCGGCCGCTGGAACGATCGACATCTGGGACGTTGCCAACAAGCGCCCGGCGATGAAGTTGACGGGACACGAAGCTTCGGTCAACGATCTGGTTTTTGAATCAGACACTCGTTTGATCTCAGGTTCAGACGACCGAACGATCCGAGTTTGGAATCCTCAGTCTGGCAAGCAACTCGCTTCCTGCTGGCACATCGCGCCAGTCAAACGCATCGATTCCGCTCGCGTGAACAACCGGCAGATCGTCGTGTCCGCAATTTCGGATCGTCAATCGGGCCGCGCTGTTGTCTGGGAATACAACCCAGGGGCCAGCAAGCTGATTCGCGTTGGCGAGTTTCTCCAGCACAAGGATCCTGTTACATCGATCGCACTTTCGGCCGCTTCGGGATTGGTTGCCAGCGGCGATCGCGCCGGTAACGTATTGGTCTGGAATCCGACCGCGACCCAAAAGACTGACTATGCCACCGCAATCACTGACGCTGTGCAACAACTGGATTCCGCTCCGGCCAAGAAAGCAGATCAAAAACGTGTTCCAAGTTCTCGGCTGATTGACGCTTCCTTAAAGTCATCGACGAAATATGCTTCGACATTTTCACTAACACCAAATCGCGAGCCGACCGTCGCTCACGTTGACGCGATTGAATCGATCGGTTTCAGCGCCGATGGAACACGCTTGGTCACGTCGTCTGACGATTACACAGTGAAAGTATGGGACGTGAAAAAACGTTCGGTTGAAAAAACGCTGAAGGGTCATGGCGGCTGGGTAACTAGTGCATCTTTCCTGGGTTCAATGAACGACAAACTGGTTTCCGTATCACGTGACAAATCCGTTCGAACTTGGAATATCGATTCCTACATCGGTTCAACTAGCACGCTAACGAATGCTCAGGCCGCTCCCAACAAAAAACCAATTCAGGCCAACCCGCATTCAGATCAAATCCTCTCCGCCAGCCTTGACGCGTCGGGCACTCGCGTCGTCACTTCTTCGCGCGATCAAACCGCCCGAGTATTACTGATCGATCCGCAAACCCTGCGGTTCTCGAAGGTGACGCAATTGCAAGACAACGAGCAAGACTCGCTTGCCGACGAAGATCGATTGAGCGAAGGGACTGCGTTTCTGGCAATGTCGGTGGCGGTCGATCGAGTTCACAATCGGCTGTACGTTGGCAGCGCCGACGCAACGGTTCGCGCATGGGATTTGAATCGAGGAACCGAGATCAGCCAAGCTACCGGAACGGGGCTCAACACGATTATTGCCATATCTGCTGACGGGTCGCGGATGCTGACTTCCGCAAGCTCCCAGGATGTGAAAGCGATTCTGTGGCAGATTGATCCGCTAGGAAACGATTCACCAAAACGACTTCATTCACTTCGAGGCCACGACCAAGCCGTCACGGCGTTCGCCATTTCGCCCAACGGAAAGTACATTTTCACCGGCGACCGGATTGGCTTGGGCGTGCTATGGGATGCACAAACGGGTAAACCATTGGGGCGGCGATTCGAGAATTGGCAAGGCTTTCGTATCAACTCAGTCGCTTTTTCCGCTGACGGCCAACGCATCATTGTGGCCGGTGATGATCACCAAGTAAGCGTCATTGATCTGCGAACTCGTGAACTTGTCAAACGCATGAGACATAGCGGGCCAGTGGTTGCACTTTCGCTTTCTGCCGATGGTCAATATGCAGCAACGATCAGCGAGAATCGAAATCAATCGCAAGTGACATCGATTGCTACGTTCTGGAGCCTAAAGAATGGAGCGTCTACCAAGCTGGATCAAATGTCGCATCGTATTTCTGGCGGCGCCGGCAAGCGAATAGCGACAAAGCGTTTCAATAGCATCGAATTTGGAACGCAAAACTCGATCGTCGCACTGAGCACTTCCGCTGCGGGCAACACGCCTGGAACGATCCAGCTTTTCAATGTCCAAGATTTGCGAACGGGAGTTTCCAAACCGAAAACCATTTCTCTACCTGCACGATTGAGTTCCGCTCAGGTCGCGATGCCTATGAACAATCGCGAACTGATCACTTTGTGTGGCGACGCAGCATTCAAGTGGGACTTGCAATCATTGGTGCACACGACCAGCTACCGATCGCACGCAGCGGTTACCAAAGCCAGCTTTTCCTTTGACGGGCGGTTCGTGGCCACCGGCAGCCGAAGCGTAAAGATCTGGGACACAGCAACCGGTATCGCCGTCGGCAAACTCGAAAGTCCGCACCAAGGAATCGTTCAAGCCCTGCAGTTTTCGCCAAAGGGCCCTGGTTACTTATTTGCAACGGCGGGCAACGACGGCGCTGTCTACGTTTGGAATTGGAACCCCCAAACCAAACAGTTCGACAAAATTCGCAACTTGGATTTGCAGCCTGACGCAGACAACTTCGCCGTTCACATACACGATCTTTCTTTCGATCCAACTGGTCGCCGGCTGCTGTTGGCAGGATCCCAAGGAACGATTCGTTTGTGGCCCGCTATCAACAACGAGGCCCCAATCGAATTGGATCTCAATGTGTCGGCGGCCATGACTTGTAGCGCAATTTCAAGCGATGGCAAATGGCTGGCAGTTGGTGGTGACGACAAGATTGCTAGGATGTGGCCGATGGATAAGATTGGTCAAAAAGATGTCTTGCCGTTCGTGTTTCAAGGCCATGCGGATTTGATTGAAGACATTCATATCGTGACTGACGGCACATCGCAGGTCCGTTTGCTAACGGCTTCGCGCGACAAGTCCTCGCGAGTCTGGGATCCTTACCTGGAAGGCGATGGAGTTGGCCGCGAAATCATCTCGTTGCGCCGGCACACCCAAGGTGTCACAGCGATCGATGCGACAGATGATGGACGTTTGGTGATGACTGCGGGTCGCGACGGATCAGTGATCTTGTGGCCAGCGAATCGACCGCCAAATTAGAACTGTTACAGCGCTGAGCCAAACGCATTGCTGATCGCACGCGACATTCGCCACAGCAATGATCGGCTTTCGACGCGAATGTGTGTCATCGCAATGGACATCACATTCAACGGCCTTCCGTTGGTTTCAATGTCCACAATCACTTGGTAGCGAACTTCTCGTGGCCTACGGTTGTCCATCGGGTCCGTTTCAACCAAACCGGCAGCAGCAAATAACGGGTCAAGTTGATCGATTGGCGCCGCTAAGATTTCTACGACCGTCCCTGAGTAACTCCCATAGCGCAGCGCCGGCATCGCAACGTCAACGTGTTGCCCAACACGCAATTCAGACACATCTTGCTGCGTCACCATTACGATCGCTTGCCGTTTTTCCGGGTGCCCGATCGTACACATTTGCATACCACGTTCAACTTTCGATCCTACGCTGTGCTCGCCAAACGGCTGTTCTTGCCAGACGTTTTTGCGTCGAACCTCGGCTTTGTCGAATCCCGCTGTAACAGTGAAAACTCTGCCCGACTTCGGAGCGCGAATCGTAAGCTGTTCTATTTCGCCTTTCCAAAAATCCAGTTGTTTCTCCGCAGCTTCCAGCGATTTCTGAACGGCTGGGATCTGCGTTGCGTCCGTGCTGTTGGTTGATCGTCGCTGCTGCAGTCCTTTCAGTTTTACAGCCAAACTGTTGACTCTGGTTTCCAGCTGCGCGGCTTGGATTTCTGTTTGTCGGTTTCGAATTTTGGCGATTACATCGCCCGCAGTCACATCGGCTCCCACCTTCAGGGCAGAAACCAAGTCACCTTGATGCAACACAAATACATCTTGTGAATCGGCTGGTCGAACCAGCGCCGGAGCGACCACGCGACGTGGCAGGGGAACTAGCAAAACCCCGAAAACGACGGCCACAACGATTATCTTTTTCAGCATCGCATTTTGTTTCACAGTCATTCTCGATTCAGCAACCGACGGTGGGCGAATAACCGATCGGATGCTTCCCCAAAGTAGGCCGCCCAGAAAAAACAGCAATGCAAAGACTCCGATTGCCGCCAGCCCTTTGGATTCCAAAAAGGAATACAAAAGGTAACCAATCGTAATATATACCGAGGCGCGATACAGGCCGCTTAGCAGTCCGAACACCAGCAGGATACGAGTCCGTTTTGGTTCCGTGTCGGCACGGTGGTCGGCGATTCCCCACAGCCAGCCTCGTAGTCGTCGCCGGACTAGCGTTGATGCTTCAGTAGCCAAGTTAGGAATTCCTAGCCAGTCCGACAGAATGAAGTATCCATCAAATTTCATGAGCGGATTGGCGTTGAAAACAATCGTACTGACGGTGCACGAAACGATGACGGTGACCAAGATCCCTTGCACCGACGGATCACTGCTGATTGCCCATAGCAAGATCGCGCACGCGGCCAAGACAATTTCCGCAATCATTCCGGCGGCAGAAACCAAAATTCGCTTCCAACGCTGCGGTATCATCCAAGCGTCCGAAACATCGCAGTACAAGCAAGGCACTCCCACCAAAAACATCACGCCCAGTTCGCGACACTCCGCACCAAACGCTTTGCAGGCGATCGCATGCGCGAATTCGTGAACAACCTTGGTGATTGCAACTACAACTAACAACGTGATCAGCCAAGAATGACTGGAACGACTGATTGCTGTCCGTAGATCAAATGCGAACGCCTCGAAATTAACAATCAAAGTCAGTGCTGCGACAACCATCAACACGGCGACCGAGCACAGCAAGGCTGGACTCATTAGGTTACGTACAGCTTTTGCGCTGCCCTCAAAAAGGCGATTCGGCTGAACGCCGGGTAACCGTACGGCCAACAGGCTCTGCACACCAACGCTTCGCTTAGCGATCGCACCGGGATTCTCGGCAGGCGGATCTAACACAGGAGCTTCCGAAACGATCAACGCGTTCCGCTTCGCTTCTGCGATGAATCGCACCAAGGCTTGCCAAGGAAAAAAATCGGGCGAGAAGCGGCGTTGGCATTCGGCGGCAACTTCCGCGACCTTTCGATGTCCATCCAAAAGGCCAAGAATAGCGAATTCGCGCTCACTGAAATAAAAGTAGGCGCGAGCCAACGGGTCCTTGATGACCCAGCAATACTCGTTTCCGAACTGGATGCGACGAGAGTGCAAGTCTGGTCGCAATTTCAATAGGCCGCTTGCGTCACTCATTGACTTTCAACAATCGACATTCTCATTCCCGGAAAAACAGTGCGCTTTGAATTATCAAACTCAACCCAAAACATGACTTCCGAAGTGCCAGGATCCGCTTCCGGGCTGATGAAAGAAACCGTTCCAGTGTACGAGTCCGCTTGTCCATTTTGCATCACGCGAAGCTCGAACGTTTTTTGCTGTCTCAGCTTCGCGACCAATACTGCCGGCACAAATCCTTGCCCGCGCAGCCGATCAAGGCCAACGACGCGAACGATCGGGTCACCCGCGCGAACCCATTCACCAACTTGACAATAACGTTGTGCCACGACACCCGAGATTGGGCTCATGAATTCGTGATCTTTCAATGTTTGATCAGCCAACGCCAACTTCAATTCGCTTGCAGTCACCTGAGCTTCCAAGAGCTGGCGGTCGTTGTGTTTTTCTGCCTTGGAAATCTGCAACTTATCGATTCCCAGCTTTTCGACGCGTGATTTAACCTGTTCGCTGGAAGACAGCAACGCATCGATGCGCCGCTCGAATTCTGCCTGCTCCGCTTCCAACTTGCTGCGTTGATGTGCCAGTGTCAGGCTTTCGATCTGCGATTTTGAAACTGCGTCGATGAACTCCTTGCGAGCGCGTTCTGCACGCGTCAGTTCATTCTTTGCGACTTCCTGGGCCTTCTTGGCAGCCGAAACGCGAATCTGGTTCTGCGCTTTTTCGCGCGCGATCTCAGCCAACAGATCTTGCTGACGAGAAACTTCTTGCTGCTGCAGAAGTTCCGTTTCCGCCAATTTGTCGTCGCTGTAATAGTCCAGACGTTTTTTAGCGATCAAGTAATTAAGTTCAGCAAGTTTTTGGTCCGAACTGGCGTGCCTCGCATCCAGTCGACCAAGTAACTGATCGGTTTGTACCGCATCACCCTCGCGAACCATGATTGACTTCAACACACCTGTCTGTCGTGCAGGGATATCCACTTGCTCAATCGGCAAAACGGCGAGTTCGATTCCGGCAAACGCGTCTTTCTGCGCCAAAGCATCATTTGCGAAAGCCAGCGAGGCCGTGACACATAGCATCGCCCAACAGCACTTCAAGTTGTAATACGACATCAGATTTCTCTCTATCAATCAAAACCAGCCGCGCGAACGAGACCACTGGATCACACTTCGGAACCATACGAAACCAATCGGCCTGTATCCACAATCGATGTGAGCATTAACTGTCGCGCCGGAAAAAAATGAATCCCCACCTTCCAATCGTACTACACTCCGCACGATGGTGTTCCCAAATCGATCGAGCTCTGCTGTTTCCGAAAGTTCGGTCAACGTGGCACTAAATCGCGATTCGGGCCGCGATCTGACTCGAAAAGTAACCGCTGGGTGATTGTCATCAAGAGCCGCACGAACATAGTCAGACTCGCGATCAAGCACATTCAACTGCAGTTTCCACTGACCGCTTTCGTCGTCAACAACGCTGACAAGTCGCTGACCGTGCGTGACAGGACGTCCGGTGAGGGTTTCACGAAGATCAGGTGAATCGATTCGCCCATCGATTTCGCTCACGATCAACAACGATGCTTGATATTCCGCCATCAGTTTCAGTTGCTTTTTTAAACCGTCGACTTCGGTCCGCAAAACTTGTTCGTCAAAAATCATGCTTGGGTCGCGAGCTTGATCCGCCGCCCGAATTTGTCCACCGGACCGATAACGTTCCGCAGCCACAAGTCGCGTTTGCGCAGTAGCCAGCGCGCTCTCCAATTGTTCTTGTTGCTGATCCAAAGCTGCACTTCGCAGTTGGATCAATTTTTCGCCCTTCGACACGCGTTGATTGTTGCTGACGAATACTGCATCGACTGTGGCGTTGACGGGCGCAAAGTGCTGCTTCTGTGTGGCAGGAACCAAATGACCAGCCGCCGGAATCATCAACCGCTTTGGCACCAAGCAAAGCGCAACCACGATGGCGGCGGCAATGCCTAGAATCCAACGCAAACGAGTCGACCGGCCGAGCGTGGTTATGAATCGCGAGACAGTCCCCCACTGAAGTTCATCCAAACGACTGCCACGCATTAACGATGCGCCGACTGAGCCTCGCAGGGTCCCCAAAGTTTTGATCGGTTGTACTGCAGTATCATTCTTGTCCGCGATCCTAAAACGCTCGAACAGAATCGCAAACTGCCGGTCTCTGCTGGTCTGGTCACTCTGAAAGAACTCCAATCGAAGCGAACGCACGCCCGTTTCGCTCAAGTACGTCTCTAGTTGACCGCGCGCGTCGGAATCCGCTGGCAGTTTGGTCGATTCTTCGGGCGAACCAACGATTGCGTTGAAAACACCATGGCTTGGCGATGACGCTGCTACTGCAGAAACAAAATCTTGGGCCAATCGTGTTTGGATGGCGCGACGATCAACGTTCGGCTGCGTTGACGATGCTGTTAATCGCGCAACATCACCAGTTACTTCAAAAATCAAGGCCCGGTCGACGTTCACAATCCGCGCGACCGTCTGTGCAATTTTTGCAAAAGCCTCTCGCCGGCTCTTTCCATCGTAAAGATCCGAAACGAACTCGTCTCGCAAATCTGACTCGGCCAAAGTGGCTCGCAAGCCGCAGTATTCACGCCGGACAAAGGTGTTAGAAATGCTGCGAATGAGTGTCAGGACAATTTCTTGGATTGGCTGGCAATCGGTCTCCGGCACCGCCTGCGGAAATTCGCAAACCAACCGCAAACTCAAGTTCTCATCAATGCGCTCGATTGCTTGAATCGTCTCGCGGTTCGTCCACGCGACCACCCTTGGTTCTGTTTTCGTGTGCGACGGTCGGGCAAATTTGGCCACGTCATTTGGAGTGCCTCGCCGATCGCCTGCATGCGCCAATGGCACGTCTGTGTCCGACAGAACTTTGTGCAGCGAAACAGAATCCGCGTGCGTAAGATCTCGCAGATCGCGAACAAGATTCTCCAGCAACTTTGGAAAGTCATCCGCAGCACCGGATTCGAATTCAAAACGATCCACCAACTCTGCAGCAGAGTTCCACCAGTTTTCAGTCATTTGAACCGAGTCAGACATTTCCAAAAGTTATCCATTCGCATCGACCAGCGATAGATTGACTGCTTGCGCAGATGCCCTATCCACCCACGTATCGACTATAAATCGTTCGCGCGACCGATATTTCATCCGTTCCGCTAATCACGGCGCGGCCGTCACGAAACAGAGTGATGCTTTGTTCGTCATTTGGAAACAGCCGGACAAAGAACCGAGTTACCTGGACTCGGCCAATCGGCTGCCAACGCTCCGCCATCAATTCCAAGTCAACGGTTTGAACACTGGGGCTAACGATCTGAACAGCATCGCGTCCACAAAACGTCTGCTCTGGGACAACCGACTGGGCACCCTCAAGAAACTCAAAATTGCGTTGACCACAGGCAGCACAATTCTCGGAAAATTTACTTCCCAGCTTCAATTGCCGAATGCGATTATTCCAAAGATCAATGCTTGTCAAATGCTCGCTAACTTCTTCCTGATTTCCGGACATCCACTTGATCGCTTCGGTGGCTTGCAGGCTGGCAACGAGATGGGTCGCCGAACCAACAACGCCGGCCGTATCGCAGGTGTCCATCGCGGCCGCCGGTGGTACTTCTGGCACCAAGCACCTAAAGCACGGAGCACCTTCACCAGTGAACAATCGAACTTGACCGCTTGCTCCAACACAACCACCGTGGACCCACGCCGTGGATGTCTTTAACGACCAATCATTCAGCAAAAAACGAACCAAAAAATTGTCGCTGGCATCGATCACCAAATCGACCCCATCCAGCAAATTCGTGATGTTCCCAGCAGTGACGTCGAACACCATCGGATCGATTTGGATCAAGCTATTGATGCTGGAAAGTCGCCGGTGCGCAGCATCCGCCTTGGCGCGTGCTTGCGTTGCATCATCCTCGTCGAACAGCGATTGTCTTTGCAAGTTTGTCCACTCAACGACGTCGCGGTCAATCAAGCGAATTCTGCCAACCCCAGCACGCGCAAGTATTTCTGCAGCGACCGTCCCCAGAGCTCCACAGCCCAAGATCGCGACATCCGAATCCTCAATGCCTTGTTGCCCGGCTTCGCCGATCGGGGCGAACCGAATTTGCCTTGCGTACCTGTCGTGGATGTTATCTGAATTCAAAAACTACGTCCTGGCGTGGGTGATTAGAAACCAACGGTGGTTGTCAGCGGCCAATTGATCTTGAATGCTTTACGTTGTATCGGCAACCAGCGAACTCGCAAAAGGCGAAAAAATTGCTCCCGAATATATCTTACCTCCATCAGCGAGCGAGTTTGCTTCGCCAGCTTCGCAGCTATTTTGACTCGCGAGACTTTGTGGAAGTCCAACCGCCTTGTTTGGGGTCCGATTGTGTTGTTGACGCGCACCTGGATCCGATCGCCGTCCAAGCGTCCGAACTGGGCATCGGTTCAATTGATTTGCCGCCACGCCTGTTGTTGCAAACTTCGCCCGAGTCAGCGATGAAACGAATGCTGGCAGCGGGGGCGCCGGCGATCTACAGCATCGGTCCGGTTTTTCGAGCAGGTGAGCACAGTCGGTTGCACAACGCGGAGTTTACGATGCTGGAGTGGTACGATGTGCCTGCAGATTTGGCCGACGGTATCGAATTGCTCGGCCAGCTTGCATGCGAAGTCCTTCAAGACAACGTGCTGGACTACGAAGTGGCCAATTACCGCGACGTTTTCCGGCAGCACGTTGGACTGGATCCACTGAAAGGGTCACTGAATGATTTGGCAGCCAAGATACACAAGCGGGCTCCCGAGCTTGCCACGACGCTGGCGACTGACCGCGATGGGATGCTGGAATATTTGATGTCGGAATTTGTCCAACCGGAACTTGGCCGCGACAAGCCAACGGTGATCAAGAATTATCCGCTTTCCCAAGCCGCTCTTGCAAACGTGGCCGAAGACGATCCAGAGTGTGCGGCCCGATTCGAATTGTTTGCAGCTGGTATCGAACTGGCAAACGGTTACGATGAACTTACTGATCCTGATGTGTTTTTGCAGCGTGCCAAACAACAGAACGAACAACGATTGACGCTGGGCAAAGAACCATTGCTGGCAGAATCCAAACTCTACAAAGCGATGTGTGATGGGTTGCCAAAATCTTGCGGCGTCGCGTTGGGAGTCGACCGATTGTTGATGCTGGTTGTGGGCGCCGAGTCAATTGCGGATGTGATTCCGATCACGATGGAACGCTGTTAACGATGCGTAGTTTCACCACAATCGATGACGTTGACGATCCTCGTATCGCTCCGTTTCGAGATCTGCAGCGGCCTCGCGATTCTACAAAGGCAGCCCATTTCGTCGCCGAAGGAAATTTCCTGGTCGATCGACTTCTAGCGAGCGTTTACGAAGTCGAATCGGTTTTGGTCCAGCGGGGTCGCGAGGAGAGGTTCGCCGAAGTCGCTGTAGAAACGCCTGTTTTTGTCGCCGACTCGCAGTTGCTTCGCGAGATCGTTGGTTACGATTTCCACCGCGGTGTCTTGGCGTGCGGCATTCGGCGGCCATTCAAGTCAACAGGCGATCTGTTATTTGACGATTCGCAAAATGTTGCGGTCGGTCTGCTAGGAATCAGCGATCAAGAAAACGTGGGCAGCATTCTGCGCAGCGCGGCTGCCTTTGGTATTGATCGAGTTCTGATCGACGATCGAACAATCGATCCGCTGGCCCGTCGATCGATTCGTGTCAGCATGGGAACTGTTTTCAAGCATCAGATTTTTCGATTTGGTGACACGCTCAATGAGATTCGCCAAGTCCAGCAGCGCGATGTGCGCGTGATCGCATCCACACTGGACCAATCGGCAAGCCCGCTGAGCGAATTTCGCATCGATCAACGACCATTGCTGTTGCTGATGGGGAACGAATCCCAAGGACTATCGCAGGAAACGCAATCCGTCTGCAACGAGCGTCTGCGAATCGAAATGCGATTAGAAACAGACAGTTTGAACGTCGCGGTCGCCGCCGCCGTCATGATGCACGCAATCACAACGAAAAGCTTGTAGATTCATTTGCGTCGCATCTTTTTGTGAGCCGATGGGCGATAGCCCCGGTT
>CAYNNP010000083.1:0-8103 GCA_964398215.1 uncultured Pirellulaceae bacterium
TAGCCGCGGGCCTTGTGGTGATAACGCAACCCTTCGAGGCCCGTGGCTAGCGCCAACGGCTCACAAAAATGTGCCACGTAACTAAATCAACAAACTCTTGACGAGTTTCACTACGGCAGAGACCTTAATAGACGTCGCGGACGTACTTTTGATTCTCACTCATCTTTTCGACGTATGCTTTCGCCTCTGCTTCGGTCATGCCACCGTGCTGGGCAATGATTGACTTTAGCATTCGATCAACATCACTCGCCATTCGCGATGCGTCACCGCAGACATAAAAATGAGCGCCGCTGTGAATCCATTGCCAAACCTCGGCTCCGTTTTCACGCATTCGATCTTGCACATAGACCTTTTCGTCACCATCACGGCTGAACGCGGTATCCAATCGGTTCAACGACCCGCTCTGATGCCAATCGAGCAACATATCTTGGTACAGAAAATCAAACGCTCGGTGTTGGTCGCCAAAGAACAACCAGTTGTCACCTGACGCATTGGTGGCAATCCGCTCCTGCATGAAGGCAACAAACGGTGCTATGCCGGTTCCCGGTCCAACCATGATGATGGGAATATTTGGGTCTTTGGGAACCGTGAACCCACCATGACTCGGCTGCTTGAAAACTCGAATCGAACCTCCAGCGTCAACGCGATCGGCCAGCATCGTACTGGCCACTCCCTTTCGCATTCTACCTTCAAATTCATAAGCAACCTTGCCAACCGTTAGATGAACCTCATTACCAACCGACTTCATGCTGCTGGCGATTGAATACAGCCTTGGGTTCAGTGGGTCGAGTGTTTCTATCAGTTCTGCTGCTGTGATAATGGCGCCTGTTGCAACTCCTATCACATCTAGAACATCAAAGCCTTCCGGGACGCCATCGTCGATCAATCGTTGAAGCACCTTTTTGTCGGCCGGGTTGCTGACGCGCGCCAGGACCAGCTCGAGCAATTCGTCACTTGGGTCCTTCAAGCAACAGTCTTCGTAAAGCGCTTGTTGCAGCGTTTTGTTCTCGCCAAGCGGAGTCAACACAACGGTATCAGCGGTGTCCGAAACCCGGTCAATGATCGCTTTGACCAAATGGTCGCAATTGGTAGGGTAGACGCCCAAAGCATCGCCAACGTGATATTCGATATCGGATCCGTTAAGGTCGATCGAGACATGACGAGTATCTTTTGCAGACCCAGGCAAGTTCAACGGTCGTGACTCAATCAACTTGGCAGGAAACGGATTCGATCGAGAGTAACCTGCTGCGGCGGAGCCTGGCGTTGAAGCTGGCGACACCGTGCCCGGTGAACTTTTCGCAGCTGAAGTACCGCCATCCTTCAACAACTGCTTGATCATCTGTTTGGTTTCTTTGCCGCCAGGACTGCACAACGTCAAATTCGATTCTTCTCCTGACGCAATCGCCTCACTGTACGTTTTGCACAGGTAGCCGCACGAACCACAATCAAGCTGCGCCATCGCGGCCATCAATTTTCGCTCAACGGGTTGGCCCTCTGCCAATTCCATCCGCTCGGCAATCGGAAGATCCTCATCGTGCCACGGAAAGTCATCCTCTTCGTCATCGGCTGGAGTGGGTGCAGCCGACAAAATCGATGCGGTGGTCAGACCCGCAGCCGCTAGCGCGTCGCCGGAATCAGCGTTAGGTTCAATGCCCATCAGACCCGAAAAAAAACCATTCAGCCAAGCACGTTGTTCCTCGGTAAACGGTGCGGAATCTGGAATCATGCTGCTCATAATTTTCTCTGGCGATGCCAGCTCTGTCTGTGTGGTGAGGTAAGTGTGCTAGGCAGTCGCTGTGGCGAGCGATTGCAGTTCATCAACGTTGTGGCGGTTCGTAAAATCGACAAAAGACTCATTCGGTTCGCGGTTTTGCAAGTACGTCGCGATGATCGCGATCAGCAAGTTTGGTAGTTCATCGAAAGGAACGAATTCAAACACCAATCGCCCCATTGCCTGGCGATTGCCCCAGCCGCCTCCCAAGTGCACGTGGTAGCCATCGACCATGTCGTCACCCCGTTCGACTTGGCATCCAAGCAGCCCGATGTCGCCGATGTAGTGCTGTGCACAACTGTGATGACAACCAGTCAAGTGGATGTTGATGGGTTCTTCTAGAGTCAGTTCCTGTTCCAGTGCGGTGGCGATTTCCATGGCATGTCGCTTCGTATCGGCGCCGGCAAACTTGCAACCCGCGCTGCCCGTGCAAGCCACTAAACCTGCCCGAAACGAACTTGCGTCGCAGCTCAAACCAAGCGATTCGATTTCCCGTATGGCTTGTTCCACATCATTGCTACGGATATTGGGGATCAGCACGTTTTGCCACACGGTAAACCGCAGTTCGCCTGTGCCGAGCGTTTCAGCAATCTGGCTCAAGCCTCTTGCCTGTTCACAGGTGATCCGGCCGACGGGTAACACAACGCCAAGATATTTTCGATCCGATTGGACTTGCGAATGGACACCAACGTGAGCCAACCGGTCTTCGTTCGTTGGAACGACCACACGTTTTGCGTCGACTTTGCGAAGCGTCCGGCCAAGCTCTTCTTCGACTTTGGCGATGAACTGATCGAAACCCCAATCATCAAGCACATATTTTAGCCGCGCCTTCTTTCGGTCCGTTCGGTCACCATGTTTGACGAACACGCGAACGATCCCACCGGCGACTTCGACACATTCGTCAGCTGCCAGCAGGACTCCCGTGGGCCGTGCAAAGTCTTGGTGCCCCGTGATACCGCCCAGCGTGAGTTGAAAGTAGACACCTGCAGGCAAATCTTCTGACGAATTTTCGGCCGGTACCGTTACTGCATGAAAACCAATGTCGTTTGTATCGTCCAGCGCACTGACGCGGCCGCCGCCGTCAAACGCGATATTGAACTTGCGCGGCAGTCCGTACATTTCGCGATGGTTCAAAATGTAGTGGTGCATCCGTTTGGCTAACGGAATGGTCTCGATCAGTTCAGTTTCATCAATTCCAGAGAGCGGACTCGCCGTGCAGTTTCGAATGTTGTCTCCACCGCTTCCCAGATTCACGATGTCTAATTCCCGAAGTCCATAAAGAATGTTCATGGCCTCGCCTGCTGGGATTTCACGAAACTGCAAGTTGGCTCGCGTCGTCACGTCCATGTATCCGCCAGCGGATTTGTCGCCCAAGTCGGCAAGCCCGCGCAGCTGCGATGCTTGCAGCGTACCGCCGGGAAGTCGCATGCGGCACATGTAGCTGTCTTGCGCGGGCGCGACGTAGAACAGACCGTGAAATTTGGTCAGAAAGACATCTGTCTTTTTGGGAAACTCGCCAGCGTTCGCGCGGGCCTGCATTTCGTCCCACATGTCGAGCGGATTCTTGTTTTGCTTCGCTTTTTCTTCGTTGCACAGTTTTGTGCCACTGCCAACCACATCCCGCTGCGCTTGTAGGGCGATTTTTTCAGGTCCGACCGAAAGCGATTGGCCATTAATGGCTGCCCCGTTCACACCCATTGAAATTGTACTGCCCGATCGTGCGGCAGCGCCACTGAGAATGGGAAGTTTGTTGACTGCACGTGCGACATCCGTTCCCATCGTGAACCCAGAAAGGAACTGCTTTTGCGCGTCGCTGAAAGGTTGTTCTTTTTCGTTGCCAGAATCTGACATGTAAATCGCCTTGGTGTTACTACTGGTGCTTTTCGATACGGACGGCGCAGTTCTTATAAGACGGCTGTCGCGAATGCGGATCAAAGTGGGGTTGGGTAAGCTGATTGGTGATGTCGTAGTGCATCGGAATGAAAGCCTGTCCCCGCTGGATGGTTGGCGTCACAAATGCATTGGCCGTTACTGTTCCGCGCCGCGATGTAATCGTGACCGCTTCGCCCAGTCGAATGTCCAGCCGTGAAGCGTCATCTGGATTGATCTCCACGTACGCTTGGTTTGGATATAACTTGCGCAGCATCGGACTTTTGTGAGTCCGGGTTTGCGTGTGCCACTGACTGACCGTGCCGCGACCGCTCATTAGCAACAGTGGATATTCGTCGTCGGGAGCTTCAGGCATCGGCGTGATGGAATCGACGATCAAACGAGCACGCTGATCTTGGTGAAAGAAGTTACCGTCAGTGAATAGCCGTCGATGTTGTTCAGGTTGAAATCCACCTGTTGCGTCGCCTGCAGTCCATGGCCACTGAATACCGCCACAGTTGTCGATTTGTGCGTAACCTTTGATCCCGGAAATATCACAAGGCTGCCCCGCACTAAGTCGCTGCAGAATGCGGAACACGGATTCCGGATCAGTCCATTGGGCAAACATCTCACCGACGCCCCAGTGATGTGCGATGGCGCGAAAGATATGAAAATCAGCCAACGCTTGGCCGGGAGCCTGACGAACTTTTTTGATCACACCATAGCGACGCTCGCTATTGATAAACGTGCCGTCTTTCTCACCCCAGCCGGCTGCGGGCAACACCAAATCCGCATGCTGCGCCGTTTCGGTACTGTGGTACATGTCTTGAACGACTAGAAAGTCCAGTTTGTCGAGCAACATTTTGGCGTCGGTTTGGTGAATCCAGCTATGGGCAGGATTCGTAGCGACGACCCAGAGTCCACGAATCGCACCTTCGCGGATGCCTTCGATGATCTGGTCGTAGCTCCAACTCGATTCGGTTGGGATCACACTCGCATCGATGCCAAGCACATCAGCAACTTTTTCTCGATGCGATGGGTCCTCGAATCTGTGATGGCCCAGCAGATTGGTTGTATTGCTCCAAAGCCGCGATCCCATTGCATTGCATTGACCCGTGATACTATTGGCCCCAGTTCCCGGACGTCCGATGTTGCCCGTGATCAAAGCAATGTTGATCATCGCTTGTGCTGTTCGCGTCCCTTCGTAGCTCTGGTTGACGCCCATCGTCCACCACAACGAAACCGCTTGGCCCGTGCCGATTGATTTGGCCGCCCGGCGAATTTGATCCGCAGAAACTCCCGATTGTGTCGCTACTTGCTCAGGCGAAAAATCTTCGACATGGCGACACAGTTCGTCATAGCCAGTGGTGTGCGATTGAACAAAGTTCTGATCGACATAACCTTCCGCGATGATCGAATGTGTGATCGCGTACAACAACGCCAAGTCTGATTTAGGGGCCAACTGCAAGTGCTGTGTTGATACGGCAGCCGTTTCAGTTCGACGCGGGTCGACGACAATGATTTCGGGTTGGTGTGGATTTCGAAGCACACGTTCCCACATAATTGGGTGACCAATGCATGGATTCGCACCAACGAAAACCAGACAATCACTTTGCTCAAAATCGTCATAGGTGTACGGCGGCGCGTCGAACCCAAAGGACTCCTTGTAAGCGCTGACTGCGGTCGCCATGCACTGTCGTGTATTGCCGTCACCGTGCCGGATTCCCATTCCGAACTTGGTCAGTGCGCCAAGGAAGGCCATTTCTTCGCAAGGAATCTGTCCAGTGCTTAAAAATGCCACCGATTCGTTACCGTGTTCGGCTTGGATCGACTTGAATCGAGTCGTGAATTCGGCCAGGGCAGAATTCCATCCCACCGGTTGTAGTTTACCGTCACCATTTCGCATCAGCGGCTGGACCGCGCGATCGGGAGCATCCAAGATCCGCAGTGCTTCCCAACCCTTGGGGCATGCCATTCCCAAGTTCACGGGGTACGTGGTTTCTGGCGTCAATCCGATCGCTTGATTGTCACGAATATGCAGCCTTAGCCCACAACCAGTTGAACAGTAGCCACAAGTCGCAGTGGTCGTGGCGTCGGCTTGCATGGAATCGTGTGTCATCCCAAGGCCATGTTCGCCTGGATGCAGCAACAGCTCGCGCGTCATCGTGCCGTCACGTTGCTGCAGAATTTGCGGCAGTTGTCGCTTCCCCGGATTCGATTGTGGAATGATGCTCACGCCTGATCTCCTTAGGTCAATGTGCCGGGCATGCGGTCGTAAACAACACTTTGAAAATACAGCACGCGTTCGACGAACTCTCCGCCGCAGATTGCGGTCGCCGCCAACGCAGCAATCCCAGCGGCCACAGTCGGCGCGGAAAAGGCGACCAGCCAAGCGACGCCCAGCAAACCGATTCCAGCCATGGCGAAGTCGCGTCGAAAGTCGGCAGTGGATTCCAAAGCTCCTGTGAACATGCGAGCTGACCGAATGTCGAATTCGTCAAATCCAGCAAGGCTTGCCGTTTGGATTTTTTGTTCCCAGGCTAGTTTGGCGACAAGCGCGGCGATGGTTGCAAACACGTAGCTGGTGGTGACCACCATCGAGGCACCGGAAAAACACATTGTGACAACGGTCCACGCGCTGCCGGCAACTACAGCAGAGCCGATGAATCGTGTGAACGTTCGAGACACTCGCCATAGCCGCCGCTGCGTCGCGACGTAGATCATTGCGCTGCAGACCAAGCCTACTATCCCGACGATAATTGTCATTCCAAGCGTCGCCGAGGCCGCCCAATCTGGTATCAGCTGGCTGACCGAAGCAGGCACCGCATCGCCCAAAACAGGCAGCCACAACAAACCAACTGCCGCGCACAGCAGCCCCATGTATTTGCCAAGTACCACTGCTTCACGGCTTAACCAACTCGTTCGCAAGCCCAAGAAAACTCTCCAAGCACGCAGTGGTTGCCCCAAGTGCAACGGCGCAATCGCCATTCCAACACCAGCGATCAACAAGGCGACAGTCGCTGAAAAACGGGGTGCCAATTCAGAAACATCCGTCCCGACCATCATCGTTATCGCAGCGGCAAAGCGTTCTGCAAGCAGGATTCCCACCGACGCTTGTGTCGCCACCAGCATGATTGCCAACGGCCAATGACTTTCTGCAACTTCGTCAACTTGGTCGTCTTGCGGGGTCGCGCCCGAGACGATGTCGACATCGTTCGATTGAAAAACCGTGGTTGGTTTTGTTAGCGATGACAGCGGCGCGCCGGCGGCCAGTTTTGACTCTGGATCGATCGATTCGCCAATGTTGACAACGCTGATCGCAATCGCTTCGTTGGGGCAGGATTGGACGCAAGCAGGTGCTTCGCCTTGGCTAAGCCGTTGATGGCACATATCGCACTTTCGGACGACGCCCAATCGATCGCTGTATTTGGGTACTTCATAAGGACACATCATCATGCAGTACTTGCACCCAATGCACTGATCATCCAAGTGCCGAACGATTCCAGTTTGCGGATCTTTGTCATACGCTTTGACAGGACAACCGTTTAAGCAACCGGGATCTTCGCAGTGATGGCACGCGGTCGTAACGTGTTGAATTCGCGCCGCTTCAGCGGGCTCGCCAATCGTCAGCGTACCGACACGTCGCCAGCTTTCGTCTTCTTCTAAACCATTCATCGTGTGGCACGCCACCACGCAGGCCTTGCATCCACTGCACTGATCCAAATCAACCTGGAACGAGTATTGTTGGCCTGGGCCAGGCGGTGTGGCTGGCAAAAGCTTTGTGTAGTAACGCGACTGCGCAGGGGTCGTGCTCGCATCCGAATCGTGCGATTTGCTGAACGATTCAACCGCTGTCAACGATTGTTGCTCGGCGAGTAACCGTTCGATCAAGTCACCGTCGGGTGCGACAGGACTCGGCTTTTCGGAAATGATGGGAAGCACAGTCGACATTTTTAAAATAACACCGTGGTTACACTGGCCAGAGTTTTGGATTTGAAGCAAGGAATCCCTAGACCAATCGAAAGTTTGTTTTCGGTAGTGGGTCGGCCAGCCGACAAGCAAGCTGCGTCATCGCTAAGCACGGCGCGGCCAAGCGTATGAGTCAAACCAGGTACTCCCTCGGTCACCGAAAGCGTTGTGCCCAGTTCGCGTGCGATCGATTTGTCGTGATAGGCGGCGGAGCAGAGCGTGAACCCTTTTTCAGTCGCCTCCCACACTTCGAATCCCTTTGCGATTGGTGTTGCATCGCTGCTGATTAGTAGCACAGCAGACACGAACTCGGACCCGGCAACGGAAATCCCGATTGCGGTCGACAGCTTGCCAGCGGAAGCACCTGCGGCTCGCAGAAATCCTGGATGACTAGAGAGATTGTCGTGAATGACGCTTTGATGCAGGTCCCAGACTTGGCCGGGTAACCCACTACCTTTCTCGAATCGTACAAACGAAGAAACATTCTTGAATCG
>CAYNNP010000083.1:8203-23466 GCA_964398215.1 uncultured Pirellulaceae bacterium
TTGCCGCACAGGACCGCTTCCGCAGCAAGTGCATCGAGCGCCTCGTTTTGGCTTTCGATTTCTTTAGCCGCATCAACATCGTAAACATGAAGCAGGCTAAGGAAGGGGCTGATTGCGAGAGTTGGCAAAACGTCGGACATTGTGTTGTGGAGTTGATCGAAAAAAGGAGATGCGAATCGGGTCGCGCGGACACGCTTCGTGTTTGGCTAAGACCCGGTCTCCGCCAAATCGGGATCTTGTTTCTTGGCTTCATGTTGGGCAACGTCTTCTTTCATCTGAGCATGATCCTGTTCTTCTAAGAACGTGATCAACTTGCTGCGGTATTCGTAGTATTCGGGATGCTCAAGCACTTCGGTTCTCACTCTTGGTCGAGCGAACGGCATTTCGTAAACCGCACCCACGCGAGCACGCGGTCCGTTGGTCATCATCACAACCCGATCACTCATAAAGAGCGCCTCGTCGACATCGTGAGTGATCATCAGCGTGGTGACTTTGTCGCGCGTCAAAATTTCGAGCAAGATCTCTTGCAGTTCCATACGAGTTAGCGAATCAAGCATCCCGAACGGTTCATCCAACAAGAGCATCTTGGGCTTCAGCGCGAAGGCACGTGCGATACCGACACGTTGCTGCATGCCTTGGCTTAAATCGGAAGCACGTTTGGTCAGCGAATTACCAAGTCCGACCAGCGAAAGATAATAGGCCGACAAATCGTGACGCTCGCGTTTTGACGCGTGCGGATAGACTTGGTCAACACCCAACAAGACATTCTCAATCGCTGTCATCCAGGGCATCAAACATGGCGATTGAAAAACCACACCACGATCTGGTCCCGGTCCATCAATCTCTCGATTTGCGACGACGACGCCACCGTGCGTGATGGGATTCAGCCCTGCGACCATCATCAGAACTGTACTTTTTCCGCAGCCCGAGTGTCCAAGCAAGGCCGCGTATTCACCTTGCTGCAGCTGCAAGTTGAACTCTTCGACGATCACGGCGGGACCGTTGTTTGTATCGTAGGTTTTGCCAAGACGAAACATTTCGACGTAGCCTGCCATGGTGAATCCGTTGTCTGTGGAATCGTGATTGATGCGGGAAGAGTAGGTCAGTTCTTGATCAGCTGATTCGTGAGATCGATCGGCTGAATATCTGGCAATTCGTAGACAGGAGCAGTGGATGCGGAAAATTCATCGGCCCGCGATTTTTGCCGTACAGCGACTAGGTAGTTGGTCACTGCGTTCCGCAATCCTTTGAAACGTTCGTTATGGTTCAACGCCGTTTTGTCACGTGGTCGCTCAAGATCCACCGTGAATGTGGGTCCCAGTGATGCGTTTGGGCCAGGGTTCAGAGCCACGATGCGATCGGCGACAAAGATCGCTTCGTCGACGTCGTTGGTGATCATCACACAGGTCTGCCGTTCCTCTTCCCAAATTTTCAGAATCTCTTCTTGAAGCACACTTCGCGTGAGCGCGTCGAGCGCAGAAAGCGGTTCGTCCAGTAGCAGCACTTTGGGTTTCATCGCTAGCGTTCGCGCCAACGAGGTGCGTTGGCGCATGCCACCGGAAAGTTCATGTGGCCGCCGGTGCGCGGCATGTGAAAGGCCCACCATCTCGATGAATTTTTCAACATGATCACGCCGTTCGCCGCGTCCCCAATTGCGAAAAACACGGTCGACCGAAAGTGCAATGTTTCCTCGCACTGTCAACCAAGGCAGCAATGAGTAATTCTGAAACACCAAGCCGCGGTCCGGACTGGGACCAACAATTGGCTGGCCATCCATCGTCAGTTCGCCAGTGTCAGGCTGGATCAAACCAGCTAACAACTGAGTGAACGTCGTTTTTCCACTTCCAGAAAATCCGACCACGGCCAAGAACTCGCCTTCACGAACATTCAGGTTGATATTGTGAAGGACTTCGGTGCGGGTGACACCACTTCCATATCCCTTGCCGACACCCTTCATTGAAATGATTGGCTGCGGAGCGGAAGTTCGTACACGCGTTTCGATCACAGGCTGGGGATGGACGGCAATACTCATAGTGAATCCTTAGAACGATGGTGATCGGTGCGGACGAAAACACGGCCGACAAATGTGAACTTGAATGACTATGCGGGTGATGGATTACCAAAGCTGACCATGTTTCGCATGCAGATCATGACGCGATCAAGCAACAACCCGATCACGCCGATGATGATCACGCTGAACGCGATCCTTGCGTACGTTTGGCTGCTTCCATTTTGGAATTCATCCCACACGAACTTTCCCAAACCTGGGTTTTGCGCCAGCATGTCGGCGGCGATCAGCACCATCCAGCCGACGCCCAAGCTGATTCGCAAGCCGGCGAACATCAGCGGCAGACTCGCTGGCAAAATGATCTTGAATAACTTTTGTGACCAAGTCAGTTTCAGCACTCGGGCTACGTTCAAGTAATCTTTGTCAACGCTGGCAACTCCCAGCGTCGTGTTAACCAAGGTCGGCCACAGCGAACACAGTGAGACCGTCACCGCGGAAATCAAAAACGCTTTTTCAAAATACGTTTCGCCAGATTTCGAATTGCTATAGGCCCAGATAATGATCAATCCCGCCAACGGCAACCAAGCCAGCGGGCTGACCGGTTTGAAAATCTGAATGAATGGATTCAACGCTGCGTTAAACCACGGACTCATCCCACACAGAACTCCCAGCGGAACCGCGATCATCGTGGCGATCGCGAATCCAAAGAACACAGTCTTTAGGCTGGTGAAAATCTGATCAACAAAGGTCGGAGCACTGGATGGTTTGTAGTTGGCCGCTTGCACAGCTTTCTTTTTCAAGACCAATGAATGGGCCAGCAGTCTCTTTTGGTTGTCGCCTGTCGCTGATGCTGCTTGACGCTCGGACCGCTTTGCCAGCACCACTAGTTTGATCGCTTCGGCGATCTTCTCTTTCTTCTTTCTCTTGTCTTCTGCTCGCTGAGCAAAGTGCATGGAGAACAGCTCTTTGCCTGCTTGCCAAGTCGATGACGGACTCGGCAACCGCATGCTGTCAGTCACTACTGCTTTGGCCGAAATAGACCAAGCACCCAGAAAAAGCGCGACGGCAACAATCGGCAGCAAGATGAATTTTGCGATACCGGCAAACTGCTCTCTGGGATCTTCTCCGGCGGCCAGCCGCACGAAGGGTTCCAGAATCGGCAGTCCAGCGACTGTACAAAATCGTAATAGTGTTCCACGCCAGTTCATTGGCAGTTCTACTCGTAATTTTCAGATTTGAAATGATTGGTAATGTAATTTTGGCGGACCACGGCCAGGCCGGCGCCTGGAACCGGACTCCAAGACGCCGCCCTTCAACGGCCGCTTCCGTTACACGTCAGCTGAGGCGGTCAGCCAACGCGCACGTTCGTGTTCGACCTCGGTCATACTGTTCAGGTCGAGTCTTGGGAGCTACTGTTTGGCTAACGTCTCATCGTCTTTGTTTCCAATGGTGAAGCTATTGATGTAGCCAATCGGATCCTTGGCGTCATAGGCATTGCCGTCGATGAACTCGTCGGTCGCGGCGCGATATCCGTCGTAATCATCAGCGGGAATTTCACTTGGCTCGATCTTGCCTTCTGCAATCAAGATTGCGGCAGCTCTCCGATAGATCTCCGGCTTGTAGACCTCTTTGGCGGTATCGGAATACCAGCTTGCAGGCTTGCTCTCAGTGATTTGGCCCCAGCGACGCATCTGCGTCAGAAACCAAATGCAATCGCTGTAGTGCGGATAGCTGGCTTCCTGCTTGAAGAACACATTAAAATCGGGCATCGCGCGAACGTCCGTCTTTTGAAAGACGAATGTTCCTGTCATTGATTTTTCGATCACCTCTTTGTCAGCGCCGACATAGTCTTTTTGGCTCAAGATTTTCGCGGCTTCATGTCGGTTGACCAGTTTGCCAGCCGCATCGGTTTCATCCAACCATTTGCCCGCACGAATCAGGGCTTTGACGATCGCGATGTGAGTATTGGGGTGCTTCTTGCCCCAGTCCGCCGAAACGCCAAAGACTTTCTCAGGGTTGTTTTTCCAAATGTCGTAGTTGGTCGTCACTGGTACGCCAATGCCTTTCACAACGGCTTGTTGGTTCCAAGGTTCACCAACGCAATAACCCAAAATCGTGCCAGCCTCCAGAGTTGAGGGCATTTGTGGCGGCGGTGTGACGGATAGCAAAACATCAGCATCAACCATGCCTGTGATGTTTTCTTTTGTATAAAAGCCGGGGTGGATCCCAGCGGCTGCCAACCAATAGCGAATTTCGTAGTTGTGCGTGCTGACGGGAAAGACCATTCCCATGTTGAAGTCCTTGCCTTCTTGCTGGTACGCCTCCACGATTGGTTTCAGTGAATTCGCAGTAATCGGGTGCACAGGAGTTTCCGACTTTAAGTTCTTATCGTTCTCCTGCATCTGTTTCCAAATGTCATTGCTGACCGTGATACCGTTGCCGTTATAGTCCAGGCTATAAGCTGTAATGATGTGAGCCTTGGTGCCAAATCCGATGGTCGCGCCAATCGGTTGCCCTGCCAGCATGTGGGCTCCATCAAGTTGGCCGTCAATGACTCGGTCAAGTAGCACTTTCCAGTTCGACTGCGCTTCAACTTCTACATTCAGACCTTCATCATCGAAGTAACCTTTTTCCTTGGCAATCACGAGCGGTGCGCAATCCGTCAACTTAATGAAGCCGAATTTCAAGTTGGGCTTTTCGATATCCAAAATGTCGCCAGCGACCATCGTTTCAGCAGCGCCACCTGCAACAGAACTAGACGCCACCTCTTTTTCCTGGGACAGTTCGACGGCAGCAGCTTCAAGATCTTCGAGAGTGATCTGCGACTCACTGCACCCAACAAGTAAAACGGAAAGCGTCGCAAACGCGATGGTGAACCGGAGTTTCGGCAAGAGATGTTGGCACAAGGTCATTGTTGATAGCAGTCAGCGATTGAAGGTTGTTGATATTCGGGATCCATTCCTCACTTCCGCCGACGCGAGGGTGTCGCAGGCGCGTCCGGTTTTGAAACTGCGACGCTCGTGAAACAGATGCAACGTCCGTGCCAAACACCAAAAACGAATTCCACGTGATTACCTAGTGACGATGCACAAGGCTGCGTGACAGTTACGAACAACTGGGCCTAAGGGATTCAAAATCCCCTAGCGCTAGAAAACAAATTTTGAAAATTGGTTCTCGGTCGCTTTTAGAAAACTCGCGGCCTGTGCTGTTGATTTCCAACTCTGCTAGCGTTTTCCGCATGTGCCAAGCGACGATCGCCTATTCGTTGCTGGGAATTGCGGCGCAATTCGATGGTTGATTGATCCGTGGGCAACATTGCGTACTTCGGACGCACTGCTTGCCGTCCGATTTGCCACAGCGACCCTCAATGCGCGCTGCGTATGCATCGTGCTTAAGATTCGTGCACGCGCCGCAGCATTTTGGTCAAAGAGTCTACCGATTATGTCGCTTGTACACACGGTAAATTGGTTGCCTCAACCCCGTCCCAACAAATGACGATTCCAAGCAGGTGCCCCACAAAAACCCGAAGTTTTGGGCCATCTGACGCGAATCATCTGCGATCAGTTTTCATAGGCGGTGAGTTCTGATTTGCGGTCGTGTTGGATTAAGCTTCGAATCAAATCTCAATTCAACGGAGGAAGGAACCTCACCGCCATGTCTATTCGTCAACATTACTGCTGGATTTTTGCGACAGCAATCTTCTTGGTATCAGGTGCAGCAGTATCGGCCCAAACCCAGACATACAATACAAACACAAATTCTTTGGACACGCCTGTGTCGATCCCAATGGGACAGATTCTAGAAGGCGCCTCAGAATCTACGGGCATAAAGTCAACATACGCTTACGCGCCGCCCTGCCAGTGTTGCAACCAATCCTGCAGTGACAAAAAGAAGAAAGAAGCTGCCACGAAGGCAATGAAGGAAGCCTACAAGGGAGTCTTCTACGCCAACGATTTCAGTTATCTGAACAACAAGTATTATGACGGTCCGAGTTTTTTTGGTGATGGACTGAAAGGACTTGCTGGTGGCAAGTTAGATATTGGGGGCGAAGCGCGTGTGCGATTTCACAGCGAAAACAACCACCGTGGCCTGGGACTGACAGGCAACGATGACGAGTTCTGGTTGACTCGTTACCGCATGTTCGCGAACCTGCGCGTCAACGACGTCTTCCGAATCTACGGTGAATACCTTTACGCAGATTCAGGCGGAGAAATATTCAACAACCGACCGATCGAAGAGAATCGCGGCGAAATCCAGAACTTGTTCTTGGACACAAAACTGACCACCAATACGAATTTGCGGGTCGGTCGCCAAGAATTGCTGCTCGGTGCACAACGGTTGGTCTCGCCGCTCGATTGGGCCAACACTCGTCGTTCGTTCGAGGGAGCACGCTTCACTTGGCAACGTGATGACGTTAGCGTCGACGGTTTCTTTGTGCACCCGCTAAATCGCAACGCTGCCAACGAAAGTAAAATCGATGATGCCAATGAAGACGTTGATTTCTATGGCGTACACGTTTCCAATTCGGGAACTGACTGGGGAACAGTGCAAGCGTACTACCTGGGACTAGACAACAACGCCGCTGATTTCACATACCACACGATCGGCGGTCGTTTGCAGGGAGCATCTGAAGGCGGATTGTTGTACGAATTCGAAGGCGGCGTTCAGTTCGGTGATAATAGTCCAGGTTTCGGCAATCACAGCGCAGGATTCTTCACAGGTGGACTTGGTCGGAAATTGTCCTTTGATACGCCAGCTGGTGGATGGAGTCCAACTGTTTGGGCATGGTACGACTGGGCGTCGGGTGGCGACGATGTGCCGGCCGCTCGTGGTGATGACGGTTTTGACCACGCTTTCCCACTGGGCCACAAGTACCTGGGCTTCATCGACTTGTTTGGTCGCCGGAATATCAACGATGTGAATTTCCAGTTCATCACACCGTTCATGAGCGACAAGGTCAAGCTGATCCTGTGGTACCACCACTTCTTCTTGGACGAACAGACGACGCCTTACAACATTACGTTGTCTCCGTTCAACGCCAATGTCGCTGCTGGTGACAAAGAACTCGGTCAAGAGATTGATGTTCTCTTTAATGTTACCCTGAATCCACGCAACAGTGTCTTGTTGGGATACTCGCACTTCAACGCTGGCGACTATTACGAAACTACGCCTGGTGTACCGACCGACGCGGATGCGGATTTCTTTTACTTCCAGTACCAGACTCGCTTCTAAGCCGACTGGATCAATCAGAAACCATTCATCAGGTGTGAGCGCTAGTCGATCGATCCTGGCAAATGTATGAAATGAAAAAGGCCGGCACGCATGCGCGCCGGCCTGTTCCATTGAATTGCGATTGAATGAGATCAGTCGCGAACGATTGTACGACCACGCTTGGTCAAAACGACTTCGACGCAGTGACCACAGCAAGGAAACTTGTAAGTCAAAATCTTGCGTCCAAGGATACCTTTGCGGCAATCGTCCAAGCATGGCGTTACGCCTTGGCAGCATGCTGGAACGCACGCTGACACAGGATACTTGCATCCAGTACATGGATCACAAACACACCAGCTGACTTTCACTGGTGGTGGCGGCGGCGGTGTGCAGCAATCACAAGGAGCGGCACAGCAACTTGTTTTTTGCCAGCAGTGGGCATCGGCAACCGGAGCACTGAAAGTAGTGGCGACAGCGACTGCGAACAACGCAGCAAACATGCGAATCGGCTTCATTGAAACGATCTCTTTGGAATGAAAGTAAAGGTTGTTGAACTCAACGTTTACCTTTCTGGCGAACCGTGGGCGAAAGTCTGCCGTTTGCGAACTGGCTTTTTCAGACGCTATTTCGTCCACAATCCTTTCAAGTGATACAACCCGAAGAAACCAGTTCTTTTGTGTACACTGTTTGGCTGTACCTTCGATCCAAAACTCAGATTTTCAAACGGCCAGCAAAGATGCATCGACTCTACACGCCCCTGTTCTTTGTCGTGCTGATTTGGTTTTCTTGGCACTCTGCGTCCGCTGAAGATCGCACGAATATTTTGTTCATCTACACGGATGATCAATCAGTGCGGACCGTCAGTTGCTATCCCGAATCATTTGATTGGGTGCAGACTCCTAACATCGATGCACTGGCAAGCCAAGGTGTTCGCTTCGCGCATGCGTACATCGGCAGTTGGTGCATGCCTTCCCGAGCAACAATGCTGACTGGCCTGCATCAACATGGGATCGAATCGATGCGAATGGAGGGCGAGTACCCGGGCAGTGCTTATGATCCAGCGAAGTGTCGGTTTTGGCCAAAGACATTTCGCGAGCATGGTTACACGACAGCACAGATTGGCAAATGGCACACAGGTGTCGACGCCGGGTACGGTCGTGATTGGGATTTTCAAATCGTCTGGAATCGGCCTCGGCACGTTGCCAATGCTCCGAACTACTACGACAACCAGTTGATCTCCAAAAACAATGAGAAGCCAAAATTGGTCAAGGGTTACTCGACAGATAACTACACCAATTGGGCGATCGAATACATCAACGGCGAAGGCCGCGATTCGGACAAGCCCTGGTATCTGTGGCTTTGTTACGGTGCTGTCCACGGCCCATTCACACCGGCGGACCGACATTTAAAAGACTACCAGGATATTCACGTCCCTGAACCAGCCGATATCTACCCACCACGCGAAGGCAAACCAGAGTACGTTCGCAATTTTCACTTTTGGGAACGCGGTAAGAATGGAAAATCGGTCGAGCGCCAAGTGCGTAAGACAGCGCCGGTGGGCATGAAAGACTCTCCAGGTCGACCACTTACGGATTGGGTGCGTCAGTACCATCAAGGTGTCATTGCCCTGGACGAAAGCGTGGGCCGATTGATGACTGCATTGAAGTCGACTGGCCAAGACAAAAATACGCTCGTTGTTTTTACATCAGACCAAGGGTTTGCTTGGGGCCAGCACGGGTTGAAATCCAAGGTTGCACCCTATGACGCCGCCGTCGCTGCGCCGTTGATCATACGCCCGCCCACCGGCACCGGCGCCGTTGGCAAAGTCATCGACGCTCCAGTAAGCGGTGTGGATTTGCCGCCAACATTCTTTTCCCAGGCTGGTATCGACATGCCGTGGAAAATGCATGGCCACGATTTGAGCCCGTTGCTGACCGGACAGAATACGCGTTGGGATCATCCCGCAATGCTGGTTCACACGGCCAAACAATACGGGAGCAATACGAATGTCGTTCCACCCAAGGGCGATCCTCGGCTAGTTCACGGCCCTGGCGTTCCCTGGTACGTCAGTTTGTCGCGCGGGAAATACAAGTACGTCCGAACGTTGGTCGCCGGTGAAATGGAAGAACTGTACGACCTAAATGTCGATCCGCATGAACTGCAGAATCTAGCGTTGGACGCCCAGTATCATGAAACGGTTAGAAAACTGCGCACAGAAACGATTCTTGAATTGCGGCGCACTGACGCCAAGATGGCCGATCAATTACCAAGTGTTCGGCCACTGTAATCAGCCGTTGTTTGGCTGGGTCGTGGTGTAATAGATTCGGTCGATGTCCAAGAATTCGTTTGTAGCACCAAAGAATCCTTCGGATCGCAAGTGCATGTGGTTCCCGTTTCGTAATCGGCGAACCTTGCCTTTGCCACCAAGCTGTTGAAACCCATTGTCGCCTTTCGACTTAACAAACACACGGTAGCTGCCGCCCGCATCGCTTTCACCATTGTTGCCGTCAACTTTGTCCAGCTCCAGGACCAATGTAATCGGAGTTTCTTGTTTTGCCGGCCAACGTCGATCGGTGGTGATGTTCGTGGCGCCGTCCCCAAAAGCGACTCCACTAATCGCGACGGAGTTTTCGCCCACACGTTTGAGTTCGATCCCAGCAGTATGAAGATGGCCCTCCGAACGCGATGAGAATCCACAACGGAATGATTCGTTTTGCGTTTCGCCACGCAGATTCCAGCCAGCAAGCTCCACGACGATCCAGCCACGATGCGATTTCGGGTCACCCTGCGCATTGGACTTCACACGTACGTCTGGAACCAAATCAACGTATCGATTGATCGGGCTTCTATTGTTTCGCCGAATGCGAAAGCTGCCATCTTTTATTGTTGAAGCCGTCAAGCCACCATCCCAGATCGCCGCGCTACCAGTGCTCTTTGCTTCCGCAAGCTTGGTTCCATTGGAACCGTTGAATCCAAAGTCGACATGGATTTTTTGCTGCCGAGAACCGTTTCCTCCCTGCCTCGTCGTTACCTGACACAACTTGCTCAGACCCTGCAGCGCAGCGGTTGCCGTTTGTTGATGAAGCTGCCATTGTTGTTCTATCGACGGCCCGTTGCGCCAAGCCTGCAATTGTTGCTGAGTCGTACTTAGACTTTCGTTTTCGATACTCAACAAGACCTGCGAAATCTTAGGCAACTGAGCTGTGTAAACGCGTTCAGTTCGGCGCTCAGTATGTTGTTGATAATTCAAGTCGCGCAGTTCAATCGATCGGTCGCAAACGGCACTTTTGCCATCGCCATTCAATTCCTTGGCGATCTTGCCAGGACCAACCCAGACAGGAACGGCAACTGAAAACAGAGGTTCGCCCAGGATTGTCCACATGGTCGTGCTACTGGGCGATTCTCCAGGCAATGTTCCTTGGAAAACCACACTCGATACCGACGTGTTGCGGCTCAGCGTGCGAGTTGTTGATGCGGTTTGTTTACTTGGATCCAAATCCAGAACGTCACGTGCTACCGTTTGCAGCAAAAACTGCACGTCGATTTTTTGACCACGATCAATTTGCGATTGGCAAAGGTCTCGGGCGCGACAATACCGCTTGCCCGAGTAACCCGATTCCAGCGAAGTGACCTCTGTCGTGTCAGCACCCGACATACTGGTGTTGGCACGGACCAAGTATCCATCCGGAGCGACAACTGGATCATTCACGTTGAACCGCCGATAAGTATCTGGGCCGACTTCGAATAACATTGCGCCGCCATGGTTATCGATGACGCCAAAGTTTCCAGTCGTGCTGCGACCCTTTTGGTTCGTCGATTTCAACAGTTGCTCAAAGTCCGCAACCGTTCGGCATGTCTCCAGTGCCATGCGAATGATCGTTCCATTGCCCATTCCATTTGCACCGCGCTGGCCCAAGTCTTTGCTAAGCGAATTTTCAATGCAGAATCCTGCCGCGTTCATTCCCATCCAAACACGTTTGGTCGCTTCCGCGTTCACAATTCCAACAAACGGATACTGACCGCTCTGGTCGTAAAGCACTTCGTTTTGTCTTTGCCATGTATCCCGGTTTTTCCAAAGCAGCGGTCGGCCATCGATTGTTGCTCGACCAGACACAACGACCGTCGTGCAGGCATGCAACGGGGGCGCAATCCAAGCAAGTAAAAAACTGACAGCTAGAATGTGACGCAACATCAGGGCTCCACGATCAGAACGATACAAAATTTTCGAGGCTGCATTGTATCGCATCAGCATGAACAAACGTAGAAGCGTACTACTGCTCTCTTTTGGTAACCCGAAGCGTAAGAGCAAGCGAGGGACAATCAATCTTGACCCGGTCCCTCGCTCACGCGTCGGGTTACCAAAATTACCTAGAATCAAAAACTGATTTGCCCTGGCATGCCGCGCGCCACGGCAAGTCACCTTTCGCCAGATACCTACTGCGCATTTCTGTAGGCCGGACCAAGGACGCAATACGTGCCGGAACAGCGCAAACGCCTCCATTATGTCGCAGAGATTACGCTATCAACGACATTTCTACTTGCGTCCGAAGTTCCGGCAATTGCAGCGTTTGCTCGGTCCGGCCTACTCAAAGAGCGCAACTCCAAAACGCGTCAGCGAGGCACAATCAATCTTGACTCGGTCCCTCGCTCACGCGTCGGGTTACCAAAATCAGAATCTTTGCCTGCCGGAACAGCGCAAACGCCTGCATTGTGTCGCAGAGATTACGCTACCAACGACGTTTCTACTTACGTCCGAAGTTCCGGCAATTGCAGCGTTTGCTCGGTCCGGCCTACAAATTGTGACCCATGCTATCGCAACTACTGGGACTGCGTTTTGGTCAGACGTTTGCTGGGAAAGTAGGTCTGCTTTGCGCCGCTAAAGGCATACACCGTTTTTAGATACGGAGCGAACTCGGGAACGTGCAACGAAAGACAATGCAGTTCACCTTGCAAGTTTCGCATGGTTGTCATGTTGATCGTCTCAACGGTATGCCGCGGAAGCAAACGTCGATAGATAGCTTTGGCGGCCGCCAAAGTCTGTGGTGGATCTCGATCGAACGTAGGAATCAAGACTAAGTTGTTCGCCACGATCGCATTGGTATAGGCGCTCCATGATTCACCCTGGCGTGGCGGTAAATCGATTCGGTGAATACGAAGCGGTTTTCGATCGATCACTATGTTTTTCAGTCTCGCGACATTACGCTCCAAAATCTGAGCATTCACAGGGTCACGATTGCGATCTAGGCGTGCTACCAACAAATCTTGAGGCGATAAAAATGAAGTGAACATATCGCAGTGTCTCGTCGCTTCGTTTTGCAGCGGTTCCAGCACGCACAGCTCTGCTAAGTTGCAAGCTTCCATCAGGTTTTTGATCACAATCTTGCGCCGTTCGATTTCAGAATTCTGTCCGGCAGGGGCACCTGGGAAAGTGATAAAATTGTCTTTGAAAATTCGTGTCGTTGTTAGCGCGAGCCCCGCGCCATTGCACAACAGGTTTCCGCCTTGCAGAGTCCAATTGATCTTTCGATGCTTCGTGTTCGAATCGATGGTCCACTTCTGCGGTAGTGAATCGTCTTTTGGGCGACTGCCTTCGTAAAAGAAATCCAGCGCCAACGCCCCTTTTGGTTGTTGCATGAACAAGGGACCAAAGTCGCGAACCCAAACGGTGTCCACATCGATCACTGAAAAGTAAACATGATGAAGAGGCTGTTTGGTTTCCATTAGCCACTTGGTAGTCGTTCGCATCTGAGCAAAGTCGTCAACCAAAATCAACAAATTCACATGGCGGGCCGTTTTCGTTGCAATCTCAGCCAGAATGTGACGGTGATGAGGCTGCCAATCGGAAGCCGACATCAATAGAAAACGCTGAACCTCGAACTCTGCCGAAAGTCGTGGAAAGCGGTCGGCCTGCTTTCGAACCGCGCGTAGGCCACCATACTGATCGCCATACAACTGAAGCGGTCTGTCTTGGCCTTTCGCTGGGCAATTGGCGATGGCTGAAACAAGAACAGCAAACAGGCACACTAGCAATTGTTGCCGATCGAAAAACTTAATCTGAAAAGGCAACGAATTCTCTTAGTTATTGAATGAAGATCTTGTCGATCGTGACGTTGGTCGCTTCGGGACCTGTGAACCGCAACTCAATCGCATTGAGAATGCCTTTCCATTGTTTGGTCGCGTCAAGCGGAAAATTCAACTCGCTCTGATTGGAATCGATTTGGGATGTCCCCAGTTGAACCGATTTACCTGATCCAAATTCACCGATCAATTCTACCTTCGTACTATCCGAAACCCTCAGAGCCATTGTCAGTTTGCCTCGGTTCCGAGACGTGTCAAGATTTAATCCGTCACGGCGGATGTTAGACGTGCCTACTGGTAATTTGAAATCCAAAAACCCCAAACGACCGGCAATATTGCCCAATTCTTTTTGTGATGTTTTCCAGCCTTCGGTTTGCCAGCCGCCACAATCAAAGGTAAACAGCAACTTGCCATCAGATGGATCTCGCCCATTGATTCTCTCCCAGTCGCTGGACAACCCGTCACCGTCATCGTCCTTGCGAACAACTTCGTATTCAGGGTTCACGGGGTCGCCCCATTTGTGTCCTTTGGCTTGATAGGCAAGTTCTTCCTCGGATTCCTCACCTGCACCGTCATCGCCTTTCGCCAGCCACTGTTGCAAGTAATCGCGATGACGTTGAATCTCTTCGGCATACTTTGGATCATCAATCAAGTTATTGATCTGACTTGGGTCGGCTTTGACATCATAAAGTTCTTCGGCTGGCCGTTCACCGAAATAGATTTCCGATAGCTTTGGCGACAGTTTTCCACTCGCATACAGCTCGCGCAAATTGATCACGTAATCCTTGCTGTCACGGTACTGGGGCTGCAAGAATATTCGATCGGTTTTGTAGTTGCGTGTGTACCGAAAACGATCCGTTCGAACTGTTCTTACTCGATCCAATGTATGGTCCAAACGATCTTTGGCGGCAGCTACGAAAGTACGCGGGACGACTTTTACACCAAACAGATCTTGGCCTTCATAACGTTTCGGAATATCAACGCCCGCCCACGCCAGCGTGGTGGCAGATAGATCCAGCAAGTTGACCAAATCATCACGAACACAAGTCGCAGGCACCCAGGGATCTGGCCCGGAGATAATCAACGGCACATGCAACCCACCTTCCGTTGGCATCTGTTTGTGCCGCACGAGGTTATTCGCGCCGTGGTCGCTGAAGTAGACAACGATCGTGTTGTCCGTTAGCCCAGCTTCTTTTAAACCAGAAAGCACAGTGCCGATAAAATCATCGTCTTTGCGGATCGCATCATAGTGCTGAGCAACAGTGCGTTGGTAAACCTCGTTTTGCGGGTAATCAGGCGGCACGGTGACAGTCTTGGGATCAACTTTGCGATCAGCTGGAAATTTAGAAGTATTGTTCTTGCCGCCCGCTGTTTGGATTTGCCCAAAGAAGGGCTGGTTGTCTTTTAGGTTTTGCCAAGAAATGTTAGCCCGATTCTTTTTTTGCAGCGAATAAGTTGCTTCATGATCCCAAACAAAATTGTAATCGTCTTTACCAAAATTGAATGTGAAGTAGCCAGTATCCTTGATCAACTGCGGCAACAACTTCATTCCGGTTGGCAGCGAGATTTTGGCGGGACCGCGCGATGACCGATGTTCATGAGCATTGAAACGAATCTGGTTTTGTCCACCCATCAAAGCAGATCGGCATGGCGAACAGACCGGCGCTGGTGCAAACGCACGCGAAAAGCGAACACCATTCGCAGCGAGTGAATCGATGTTAGGCGTATGGCCCTGGTTGATCTTGTCGCCGTAGCAGCCAATCCAGGGAGAAGTGTCTTCCGCGAACAACCACAAGATATTTGGTCGCTTTGCAAAAGCCGAACTAGCCAGCGAGAAGAAGAGCAATGTCGCGATGCTTTTGGTGAGATTCATTTTGCTCTCGGAAAAGGTCTGGAGGGAAGCAATGGCTTTGCACGAACAAGAGTATAGCTGGGAGCCGAATGGAAAGTCTTCGACATATTGAGG
>CAYNNP010000084.1:0-13577 GCA_964398215.1 uncultured Pirellulaceae bacterium
TGCGAATCCCACCAGAGCGCATGAAGAAAATGGCTTTGACGACCGTTTGTCTGGAACACGGCAAGCCCGACCCCAACCCAAAGATGGCTTACAAGATCGTTCCCCTTCAGCAGTTCACAAAAGACCCAAGCGTACACGTTCTGTGTGAAGCGCTTGGCAAAAAGATGGTGACACAGAATACCGCTCAAGCGGCAGCGTGGCACATGCTGGACAATGTTTCCTGGAACGAGCTAGCACAAAAGAACAGGGTTGAAAGCAAGTACACCGGCAACGTTCGTTGGTTCAATGCATTCGAGCTCAAAACAGCCATGGCGGTTGTTAACGAAGCAAAACGGATTGCTGAAGAAAATGCCAAAGATCAACCCACGAAAAAAGATTACGATGGCCGCTTCGATGGCTAAGTCGTTCACTCGATTTTAAATCAATAGAAACCGCAGCATTCAGTGCTGCGGTTTTTTTATTGGACGTCCTTCAGCTCACGGACGATTTGCAAATGCGGTTGCACAAAAGCACCACTAGCAGAAGCCCGAGCCAACTGACCGCCGCGACCAATAGCGATGCGCTCAACCACCATGGACGATAGATGAAGTGAATTTGCCATTCACCTGGCTCCAGCAAGATGCCTTGACGAACAAAGCTAACAGGATGAACCTCATGACGTTGCCAAGTCGCCGTTTGCGAACTGGCCGCTGAACGTACTTCGGCGTACCAATGCCCATCCTGATAAACGGTCCGGCTCAGTAAACCAGCCGTGGCAGCTTTCACAACGATCTGTTCGTCCTGAATCGAAATCGCTGTATTGGGCGAATCATTGTTTTTCACTTCCGACAACGGTTGACCGATTTCCGCATGCACACGAGGAGTCGGCGGCAGATCGCTGGAAACGGTTTCAATCATCAGTTCATTGAACACCTTCTGCGTCCGCGGAGCCTGATTGACCCACGAATGCGAAAAACGAACCGATGGCAGTGCAGATTTCCTTGGCACCAATGAGTTCACGTTCAACGCATCTTTCTGATGGTCAACCGCGAACGCATGTGCAACCCCATCGATTCCCAGCCAGTCTTTTATGCGTACCCAACGTTTGCTGTAACCGATTCGTGTATCGGAGAAGTCTTGTTTCGTAGCACGCCAAAACATCGCGATATCGTTGCTTTGAATCGAAACCATGTTGTTGAAAACTGCCTGCCCTTGAGGCAAATGCCAGCGTCCAAACCAGCTGAGTCTTTCACTGGCGGCAACATTGACAGAACGCAATTCGGACGCCGATTCTTGCCATTGAATTGGCCAGTCCGTCGATTCCTTGGTCCGAAGCCACAACGAAGCCAGCGGTATTGTTTTGTGGGCATGGTCTGAAACGGTTTTGTCTAGCACTCGTGTGGGCACCGTGCTGATCAAGTCGCGGTGCCCAATCCCCAATTCAGCGGCGATCACCAGAATGATCATCACGCATCGAACCGGCACAGACAATTGACGACGCGTGAATATCAAACCCAAGATACCCACGGTCAACAGTGAAGCAAATAGCGACATCAGAATCTGTTGCCGAGCCAATTCAAAATTCAGCGGGCCCCAAAGTTCGTCGGGTTTCGAAACCAAGGGACTGCCAAGCCATCCCATCAAGACAACGACACCAAGAATCAAAACGCTCGCAGCAAAAAGTAGGATCTCGCGTTTGGCAAACCAATGTCCTTGTTTGGCACTCGTAAACTCAGCGATTGCCAAACCAACAGCTAGCGAAAACACCGGCAACCATTTCGTCGGGTAACGAAACGATCCGTAGCCGGGCAAAAACGAATGCAACCACCAGTAGGGTGATCCGATCGCGCTGTCAAATCCGTTTGCGATTCCAACCTGTTGCAGCAGCCACGCGATCCCAAAATGCCCAAAGCAAAGCGTCAACGCCGCAACACCAATCCAATACCAACGTGTTCGTCTAGCGCGAATTGACACTGACATCGAAATCAAAGCCAACGTGGCCAACACACCGCAGAAAATCGACGGTGTCCACATCCTGCCATCACCGGGGATTTGCGCAGCAACCCGCGCGTTCTGAGGAAAAGATCGACCAAATGAGTTTGCGGCAAGCAATTCTGCAACATGCCAGGGTGGCAACGAAAACTGATAGGCATCGTGCCGCATTGTGCCGACTCGCGGTGGCGACAACCAGTTCTCGGCATCACCTATCGCGGCAACACGATCACTTTGGGAACTCCATGAGATCGAAGCGGCCAATTGAGGAGCCGACAATAGACCGGCCAGCAATGGTGCAGCCAACAAAGTGACAGCTTGAACGCGAAAGTGCTTTCCCCATTCTTTCCCGGGCATTCGAATGCCGCCAAACAGCAGAGCACAAAACGCGATCAACATTGTGTGCAATGCCATCTGCGGATCGCCACCCAAAACCATCATGGCCATCGCGATCGCAGCCAAACTCACACGGGACAGTGTGCCCGTTTTCTTGCGACCAATCAGCGCTGTCAGCGCAAGAGGCAACCAAGCCGCCCCGACCAAGAACGGTGGATTGGTGTACAGAAACAACACGCCACCGCTAAGCGGATAGATCACGCCAGCGATTGACGCACGCACCGCGTCAACGCCTTCACGAATCGCCGCAAATCTTGCAGTGAACGAACACAGAACCAAGTGCAATGCGATGTACCATGCCATCGCAATGTTAGTTGTGATCGGTAACGAAAAAAGAACGTACCGAATTGGATAAAGAACCGCGGTCGTGGAATCACCCAGCAAAGGCATCCCGGTTTGATCCAGTGGATTCCAAAGTGGCAACCACTCATGGCTGGTTCGCTGGGCAATGTACTCGTACAACGGCAAATAGAAATGACCGACGTCGCGAAATCCCAGAGTATCCGTTCCGGTCAGTGATGACCAAAACAAAATCAAGATCGTGACCGGCGCGATCAGCAATGCAAGCCAACTTGCAAACGTGGATTCACCAGTCAAAACCGCGTTGTTATCGCCTGGCGGATCGGGCTGCTGCAAAGTTCGCCAGACAAACATGTGATTGGTTTTCTCGGCTATCCAAAGGAGCCCCAGTGGCTCGTAATTTTGTTCTTCAGGAATTCGGCACTACGCAACAGCTGATCCATCCCTTCGACACCATCTTCAATACTAATCCAGTTGTCGTCAAAACCAGCGGATTTCAGTATTCCAAAGATCTGATCGTAATCATTCAGCCCCTTGCCGACTTCACCATGGCTAAGTCGCTTGGCATAACCCTCGACACCCAGTTCTTCCATTCGCAAATCCTGGATGCTGCCTTCCAGCAAAAAACGATCGCTAGCGTGCATGGTCACCACACGCGGCGCCACACGCCGCAGCAATTCGATTGGATCCTCGCCAGCAAGAATCGTGTTGCTAGGATCGTAGTTTACCCCAAAGTTTGGCTCCGTAACCGCATCAACTAGGTTGCAGAACACATCCATCATTTGCGCGAATTCAGGGTACGTCCAAAAGTCGTCTTTGTAGTGGTTTTCCAGTACTAACGTCACACCGCGCTGTGCAGCATAGGGCGCGCAGGCAGCGATGCACTCAGCAGCCAGACGAACACCCTCATCCTCGCTAAGTTCTGGACGACGCTGGCCGGACAATACACGGCAATAACTACCACCCATCTCGGCCGTCATGTCGATCCAAAACTTTTCTTTCTCGATTTGTTCTGCTCGAAAATCTGGATCGGGATGTGTGAAGTCTGGAGAGCAACACATCATTGGCACGCACAACGACTTCTCTTCTACTTTGGCTCGCAACGAAGCCCAATTGCGCCGATCCTGCATCTCTAAAAAACCTGCATACCACTCCAGGCCATGCAGCGGCAATTCAGCAGCCTGATCGATCCACTGAGCAAGGCTGACGGTGCCGTCCTTGCAAAGCTGCTGCATGTAGAGTTTGGGGAAAGCGGCAAGTTTTGGCATGTTGCATTGATCGTGATTTTTGAACACCGCGACCCAACAAGCACGCAGTATCAGCAAGTCTACTGAACACCGAACTTTTGATTATCGCAGTTACGAAACGACGTGTTTGCCGTTCCACCAACTACCATCTTCGTTGCGGTTCCAAACGTCTTCCGGAATCTGATCGTCATTTGGCGATTCAACCAAGTAGCCAGAGTCCAGCATCGCCATGTCAAAATCTAGTGACTCGGCTGTATCAGCATCCAGCGCTCGTTGTGCATCATTAAGCGTCTCATGCATTCGTTCCACGTTACGCGGCTGGCTGCCGGGTGACTCCTGTTCGAACCATGCCCATTGAATGGGCTCTGCCTGAAGCCGTACGTATTCTGGTTCTGGTTCGGGCTCTGGTTGTCTCTCATGAACGACAACAACAGGTTTGCGTTTACGTTTGGGTTTCGGCGCTGGCTTTGGTTTTGGCTCCGGTTTACGTTCGACGTAGACGATTTCTGGTTCAGGTTCAGGAATCGGTTCTGGCTCGGGCTGTGGTTCGATCAACACCGGCTGAGGTTCAATAACGATCGGTTCCGGTTCGATCTCCTCCAGAACTTCCTCTTCCAGTTCTTCCTCTTCGTCCTCGTAGACTTCTTCCTCTTCGTACTCCAGCTCAGGCAACAGCACTGTCGCACGACCTGGTTCACCGTGCGTTGGCATCAGGCGAACTTCGACTTCAATTTCATGGAAAATATCGACAATGTGTTCGTGGCATGTGAACATCATGACTTGGTGCCCTAGTTCGGCAAAAGTCTTCAGCGTTCGTGCAGCGTGAACCGCTCGTTCACCATCAAAGTTCACAAGCACATCATCCAGCACCAATGGCAGCATGACGCCGCGACGTGCGTAGGCGGCTGCTAGCGAAAGCCTGAGCGCGATGAACACAGCTTCACGAGTTCCTCGGCTAAGCGATTCCAGAGGCAACGATTTGCCTTCGCCATCGATCTTTAGTTTGTTGGTGCCCAGCGGCGTCCAAATTCGCGTGTACTTTTCGTCAGTCAGTTGGCTTAGGAACGACGAAGCTTCACGCAGCGTTTCGGGCTGTCGCTCACGTTCAACGGCGCCGCAAACTTCTTCCATCAAGCTACTGGTCATCGCCAAAGTCTGCCATCGCTCGGCCACCTTTTCGATTTGACGTTCAAGACACGAAAGCTCTAACCGCACGGTTGAAAGCCGGTCGTCTTCGCCCAGATGTTTCATTTCCGCCAGCAGTTCGCCTTGCTGGGTCCTCAATGTAGCGATTCTCTGTTGCGTTTCAGTGACCCGATTGGTCAATGATTCCCAACGTTTCTCGAGATCCAAAGCACTACTACCATCGATCATTCTTTCGACAGTGTCGTAATCCACATGAGTACCGATGATCGAACGAACCTGTTGGTCGATCGATTCGTGCTGTTCGAGCATCTCGTCAAGTTTTATTTGCGTTTCGACCAGTTCGTCGAATTGCTCGGCGGTAGCAACACCGCATTTTGCCCACAACGATCGTCGTTGCTGTTCGCCACGTTCGATAGATCGCAAGTGTGCCGCACCAGACTTCTTGAGCTGTAAGTCTTGCTCTTTTAGTTCACGGCGACGTTTGATCCAATGTTGCTGACGAGCAATCTCTTCGTGAAGGTGATTCAATTGTTCCAGTGGGCTCTTGCGGGCCGCTCGTCGGCGCGAACTCGATTCAACTTCGTCGTCTTGGTCATCTCCGTACTCGGAATCGGAGCGCGTTTCCATGGATTCCAGGTAAAGCGTTTCGATACGTTTTGCAATTGTTTGCCGCTCGCGTCGTCGTTGCTCACGCTCTTCTTCGAATTCGTCCAGTCGACGGCGTGCGGAAACCAAGGTTTCGTATCCATCGCTCAGCGATCGCACTGCCGAGGGAGACATTGTTTCGCTCAGGCCCAAGCTATCCAACGTACGTGACCACTGGCGTTTTGCATCACGCAATCCATCAGCCGCAGTTGACGCCTTCGCACGAGATTCTTTGTAGGAATGAGTTGCCGCTTGATGCGCATGGTAGGTCGGCAATGCTGATTCCAAATCGATCAACAGTTGCTCGGACTCGCGGACTTGGGTTTCCAGTGACTGTGAGCTGACAGGCAAGTGTGCATCGACCTCTTCACGTTCAGCCTCGGCTTCGCGAATCTGCTTGCGCAGCGAATCGATTTGGCGATCACAGTCTTCCATGTCCACCAAATTCGATCGATGGCTCTGGTTTCGCAGAAAGTGACAAACGATCAGCAGCATGACGCCAACGAACACCATGGTCACGCCCCAAGTCGGATCTGACTCGCTGGCCAAAAACCATGTGGCGCCCAGTACATGACACAATCCGTAAAGCAACGCGGTGCCGCCCAGCACAACTGGGATCAGCAACAGCAATACTCGGTCAAGGGGCAAGGCCTCCGTTGTCGTCAGATCAACCGACTCTTGCTCCAAGCTGCGGTAGTGGCGTTTCAGTTTGTCCAGGTGTTCGCCGATTTGCATTCGGCGTTTCAGAATATTGGTATTCTCGGTTTCGTTACGAATCGCGTCTTGTAAATCTGTGGCCCGCGCACGCTGAAGCAATTCGCGTAGCTGCCCGCCAAGACGGTCGGATTTGATTTTCTGTTCAGTAGCTTCTTTACGAGACTGCTTGAGCAAGAAACCTTGTTCTTTGACCAGCTTCGCCGGACCCGACAATGTCGACATGGTTTGCCGCGACAGGTCTGGCAGTCGCTGGATGTCTCCATTCATCAGCTCGTCGCGATCGGCTTCGTCCATCCCAAATCGCTCGGCTTCGGAACGCAAGTGCGCGCGAGCCTTGTCGATCTGAGTTTCCAGACGATCAATTTGTTCTTCCAGAGCTTCGATCCAAGTCGCTTGTTCACTGGCGGCTTCGATACGGCCCTGCAGATCGTAAAGACGGCGACTGACTGGCAGTTGGTCTGCCTTTTCGCGAATCGCCCGTCGTTTGAGTTTGATTTCTTCTAGCTTTTCGCGGCGGTCCTCGATCATCAGATCGATTTGTTCAAGTTGCTCTGGCGCTTCCGCGGCCAACTGCGGTTCATTCTCCGCTTCTTCGATAAAGTCCTGCAGTTCTTTACGTTTCGACCAAGTTTCAAAAACGCCACTGGCAGTCTCAAGAGCCTTTGCTTCCTTTTCCCATTCGGCGATCCGATGAGTCAGTTGCTCGACTTCCTGTTGCTGCGTACCGCGCAGCGAAGCCAGTTCGGACCAACGACGACTACTACGAGAAAGTGACTGCACTTCGTCTCGAAGCTTTTCTCGTTTACGAATCAAGTTCGCTAACTTGCTGGCCGTAGCTTCTTCATCGGCAATCGGCGCACCAACCAAGCTCTTGCGGCCTTGGCGAAGAGACTTCAGAACGTCTACCAGCGAGACACGGTCCAAGCCGCTTGACAATTTGTACAATTCGTCGGCCGCGGACGTATCATCCAAGGTGCCCAGTTCTTGAAGCTCGCGCATGCCGATAGCAAACACGTTCGTAAAGATCGGTTCGTCAACTTGGCCCAGTAACATGCTCAATCGATGCTGGCCTTGGCTCAGTCCGTCGGGACCGGTGACCGAAAGCTGCCCCACGCTGGAGTCATCCGTCAGTTGGCTATGCCGGCGGATCTGGTAGCCGCCACCAGGACCCGTGATCCGCATCGCACCGCCGGGAGTGCCACCGTAAACGGGTGGCAAATATTTGTCGCGACGTTCGGGTGTGTAACCATACAGCATCGATCGAACGAACTGCATCAACGTTGTTTTACCAGCCTCGTTGGGGCCATAAAACAACGTCATCCCTTCGGGTAACGAATCGACGGAGAGTCCCGTCCAAACACCGAAACCGTCGATCTGAATATCTTTGATCTTCATGATTTTTGCACCAATTGAGGCTTCCCGCCGCGAAGCAATTCGACGCCTAGCAGGGTCGCTTGATCCATGATTTCTTTTCGATTTGAACTCGAGACTTCAGCCAGCAACGTTGCTGTTGTACTCAAGATGCCTTCGTGTTCTTCTGTGAAAGGCGACAAGTTGATGTCGCGTGAGTCTTTCTTGGAGTGTTCTGCAGTGACCCGCAGAAAGTCGCCCAGAATGGTTTCTTCATCAAACCAAGCTTGCGGATATGAATGGGGTGGTCGCACGCGGACATCCAGAGTCCAAGCCGCTGGTGAACCGTGACCGTACTCGCGTCTTGCCCACGTCAGCAGTTCTTCGCTATCGCCAACCATCTGCAACATGTCGCCGTTGGCAACCGAAATGTCCCAGCCGATCAGCAAATGCCTGCCCGCGTTGTCTCGCATCAAACGACTGACGCGTTCTCCCATCAGATTTTTGACGTTGCTGGCGGTGCCCAATTCCGCAGCATCGATATCGACGTGGCAGTAGCGGATTTTGTCGCACTCAATTTCGTGGATCCGCGCATTTTGATCTGCATCAACATCGACGATCGTATAACCATGCGGTCCACATTCGTTGAAGTCGCGCCCTTGTGGTGCACCACAGTAGATCGCACCAGCGGTAGCGCCACCGTCAACGACATGACGATTGTGCTTGCCACCGAGCGCCCAATAGTCGAATCGACCTTCCGCAAGCGCGTCGGCATCGGAACTACCGTAACCAACGCCAACTGTAAAATGGTCGGTTGGTTCAACGGTGAATCCAGGTACGTTCAAGACATTGCGTCCGTCACAGCTTCGTCCAACCACGTGACACAACGTTCGGTCGCCGCGCATGACAGGTACCGACATTACGGTGTCTTTTGAAAACAATGTCACGTTGCTTGGCAAGGTCGCGGATTCCGGCCATTGGCTTGGATCATCCGCAATGCCAGCCGCCCAAAAAACAGGCGTCGACTTTTGGTTCAATCGATCAAAGTACTCAAGCAACATCGCCAAGCCACGCGGGCCAGCGGTTGTCGGATTGAGTAGATCGCCGCACAAAACTACGAAGTCAACATTCTCGGCAAGCGCAGCTTCAAAGACTTCTTTGGCGGCTTCCCAAGGAGCGGTAGTGAGCACATCACGAATGTGTGACGGTAGTGAATCCAATTCACCAAGCGGGTTCTCTAGATGAAAGTCGCTTGCATGAATGAATCGAAAGGACTCGCCCTGCATTGGTTCCCTCCCTGCGGCGGTCATTCTTGGTCAGCAATCAACTTTCTGTTCACTGCAAAACCAAGCCGTGTTGTTACGTTGCCAAGCGAGTCATCGGGCTCTCGATAAGTCACATCATGTGTCTTGCAAAAACCGGTATCGGTCAGTCGCGTCGGCAATACGATGTGCGGAGTTTAGTCAAATTTCCGATTTTTAGCCAAGAGATGTTGTGAAACCGAAAAACTGGCAGTTGCTAGCTTGCTGATTTTACTTTTACAAGACGCATTTCTGCGCATGGTAGCAACGACCATTGGCGACTGCCCGAATGCGGACTGCCTATTTGAAAATCGCGTTTTTTGCCGTCAGAAAGTCTTGTTCAAAGGTTAGACAAATGGGGTCAGCTTGCTAATTGTCAAGTTGCCAGCAAAGCAGAGGTCTACATCGGTACCAGCGCCACGAGGTCGGCCGTGAAAGTCCAATGTGAATTTAAGTTCATCGCCATCACGAACGGCTTGGCGTGGAATTGGACACTGGTCCACACAGCATTCTTTGATCGGCGGCATCTCGGTTTTCGAATCGATAGCTGGAAGGTTGGCATTCCACAGCAGCGCGGTTTGTGATGCTTTCGTTGCGGCAACGAAATCGGCGATCGGGCGTTTCAGCCAGCGAGGACAGTGCTCCCAGTCTTTTGGGACATCGGGTCGGCGGTAATGTGAAATCGCCATCGCATGATAGCCTTGCAAAGCCGCTTCTCTGGCTGCTGCGAAGGTGCCACTGATCATCAGGTTCGTTCCCAAGTTCGCGCCAGCATTGATCCCAGAAAATACCAAGTCCGGTTGTGTGATGGACGCCAAGGCGGCACGCACACAATCCACCGGTGTGCCATCAACGGAATACCAATGCGGCGTGATCTGTCGAATGTTCAGCGGACGGGTGTTGGTAACACTGTGGCTGCACTCGCTGCGCCCACGATCAGGAGCAACGACAATGATATCGGCGGATGGAATGGCCATCTTGATCGATGACTCAAGGGCCAGCAGGCCGGGCGCTTCGATACCGTCATCGTTGGTAAGCAAGATTTTTGGCAAGATGATATTCGAACAGAGTGTTTGTGTTGATTGGCAACAGCTTTAGAAACAACCACTAACTTCCTGCTCCAAGGTAGCAAGATTTGGAGCGTCATTAAACTGCATAGCTTACAGATCGCCTGGATGATTTACGTTTAAACAGCTCTTGGCTGGTAGCTGTACCGTTTCGCATCGCTGACTTTCAATCCAATTGTACAGCCGCCTGTTTTTGGAATAGGCAAGCCGGCAAAGGCTCTCAAGACCACACGTTGGATATACGGCAATCAGAGGCTCGACCCGAGTCGATTCTGCAACCACCAGAGCCGAACTGGTTTTCCAGCGGTCAACCAATAACTGTAAGTCTTCCGTTTTTAGGTTAGGCGTATCGATAGGCGTGATCAGGCAGGCGCCGAATCCGTTCGCTTTGGCATACGAAAGAGCCGTTGTGATGCCCAACACGGGGCCGCGATTCGGCAGTGGATCGGGCAAGACGATTTGGTTGACTTCCTGAGCCACACTTCCACTCAGGCAAGTCTCAGCACATAGGGACTGTAGCCTTTCGATCGCATGAGTCAGAAAAGTTCCTTTCGTTGGATGCGGCAATCCAGCTTTGTCGCGCCCCATGCGTGTGCTCTTGCCACCACACAGAACAACGCCCAACAAACGTTTGGAACTTGCACTCAAGAACCTTGCTCTTCGTGCTTTGTCAACACATCTTCGACCCAGCTCTTTGCACGCATCATGGTTGGAAACCCGATCGTCGGGGCAGACAGCAAAGCGAGATGGCGAAGGTCATCGGGCTGGCAACCAGCTTCCAACGCCTTTCGAGCATGCGAGTGCGAACCGCCTTCGAGTCCGGCGCCGATCGAAATCGCAAGCTTCACGAGCGCGGCTTCACGCGGGGTCAGCGTTCCAGCTTCGCGAGATGCTTTGCCGAACGATTCGTACGCTTGCATGAATTCAGGAAAATCCTGGTGCATTTTCTTGTACGATTTTGGAATCATCATTCAGCCTTTAGCTCAAACTCGGTACAGAGACAGGAAAGTACTCTTTGACCACGCGGTAGAATTCGTCTGCGGTACTGACATGAGCAACGTGGGTGCGAAAATGCCTTGCGCCGTGTTTGCCCTGTGCATAACAACATGCATACTTTCGCATCAGAACGGTTCCTTTCTGTTCGCCAAACCGCTCGACTACCAAACGATAGTGATTCAACATGCACTCGCGCTGTTGTTCCAAAGTCGGGTCGGGTGGAATCGGTTCGCCCCGCAAAGCCGCAGCCGCCTGCGCGAACAGCCATGGTCGCCCCAGACAAGCACGAGCGATCATGACACCATCAACGTCATAATTCTTGAATGCTGCGACCACTTTGTCCGCCGAGTCCAAATCGCCATTTCCAATCAATGGAATCGATTTCAAATGCGATTTGATTTCGCTAATCAGATCCCAATCAGCGCTGCCGCGAAACATATCTTGTGCGGTACGTCCGTGAACCGTTAGCGCCGCTGCACCAGCCTCTTCGACAACATGCGCGATTTCGTTAGCGTTGATATTGTCGCGTGTGCATCCCAAACGAATCTTGGCGGTCACCGGCGTAGGACTGCAAACCTTGACCAGTTTGCTAATGATCTCGAACATACGGTCTGGCTCGCGCAGGAGATAGCTCCCGCTTTTAGCCTTTTGAGTGACCTGTCGAACAGGGCAGCCAAAGTTAATATCGACGACACTGACTTTGTATTCATCTGAAAGGCGTGCGCCAACTTTTGCCATCGTATCGGGATCGTTATCCCAAATCTGGACGGCCAAAGGACGCGCCTCCGCCGCCACACCCCAAAGCCGCTCGGGGTGTTCAGCAACATTCTCGTCCATCCAAACAAAGCCCCGAGCATTGACCATTTCCGTAGCCAGCAAACCAGCGCCACCGTATTCACGTACCACTTGTCGAAAAGCAGCATTCGTAAAGCCAGCCATGGGAGCTTGCAAAATCGGTGGATCAACAACAATGTTGCCAATCTTTAGCGGTGGTGGGGGGAACGGTCGGCTCACTGATTCGAAATCGTTCGTGTTGGCGGTAATCGGGTAAGTAAGCAATCTAATCAATCGCTCCGAAATTTTCGACGGCGGCAGATTCAAAGGTTCCGGCACGTACTGGGTCTGCGGTGCAGTCGCAATCAACCGCCAAATATATGTTGCATCTTCAAAAAAGGGACAGCGTGCCCCGGTCGTTGGCAGGCAGTTCTGAACGCTCGCCCGCAGCCATGAAGATCGCAAATCAGCTGATTTTTGCCGCTTGGAAATAATTTTCGGCTCGAATTTCTAAGAATCCGCCCTCTCACGGTTCTTTCTCGTAGGAGGATAACTGTGCTGTGAACAGTCATTGCCCCGTACAGCAGAAGGGATCGATGGAGCTGACTTCGAGAGTCGAACGAACTGACCCACCGGGATCGCGTGCGCAATCGCTGCGCGCTTTATTCGACAGTGAAGAAGCACCGCTACTGCGATATGCCTATTCGCTGACGGGCCGGCGTGTTGTGGCTGAAGAAATCGTTCAAGACGTCTTTCTGCAGTTGCACAAGCAATGGGACGAGGTCAATGCACCGCGTGCTTGGCTGTTTCGTTCGGTTCGAAACCGAGCGTTCAACCACGTTCGCGATCATCAGCGTGAAGTCTTTCAACAGGAACAACCTCATATTCAAACAAAAGAAACCGATAGTGACGCAGAGTCTGTGGAAGCGTTGATGATGCGGATGGAAACGATCGGCAAGTTGCGTTTGATATTGCAGGAATTGAATGCCAAGGATCGGGAGCTAGTGATGCTGAAGTACTTTCAGAATTTGAAGTACCGCGAGATCAGTGAACGAACGGGGTTAAGCGTCAGTAACGTTGGCTATCGCTTGCATCACATTTTGAAAGAGCTGGGGGCCAAGTTGCGACCAAACGGAGTCGATGAACAATCATGAACAATGAATCAAAACCGCCGATTGATCCCAGAGACGAAATGAGAATCGTTGCGTGGGTGATGGGAGAAGCCTCCGATTTCGAGCAAGATGAGCTTGAACAATTGGTGGCGGAGCGCCCGGAATTGGCAGCCTATCGAGACGAAGTGGTCAACTTGCATCGATTGCTTGCCGTGGTTGGTTCCGGTGAAGCAAAGCCCGAACCCGATTGGCGATTGCCTCGTAAGAATCGCGAGCATCTGCTGGCCGTGATCAGCGGCGAAACGGATATCGATGCTGCTGTTGGTAAAGATGTTTTGCGTGCTGGTTGGCTGCCGGCAATTGTTGGACAGCGCTCTCTTCGTCTAGTTGCCAGCGTCGCGGCAGTCCTTCTGCTTTGCGGATTCATTGGCGTTTCCTATTGGGCGAATTCAACCCACAAAAATGCAAACGATGTAGTGCCGAATAGGACACCTGTGCCTGCTGCTGATAATGGACTGGAATGGGTAATTGAACAGCAAATCTCGAAAGACGAAG